>NZ_JBFADG010000010.1:0-194267 GCF_040641275.1 Streptomyces sp. NPDC021096
CGGTTTTCTTGCGTTTCGCTCTCATTTCCCGGTTTTGTCGGTTGTTGGGACTCAAATTTGCATTTGAACGTTTTGGCGGGGCATATGGGTGTGGGCCCGTCCCCCTCGAGGGGGACGGGCCCACACCCTGGAAGCGGGGCCGCGGCGTCCGCCGCGGCCGGCCTCCGATGTCGCTACGGCCTCGGCGTCAGCCGGCCAGCGCGGCGCGCGCCAGGCGAGCCGTCTCGGACGGGGTCTTGCCGACCTTCACGCCCGCGGCCTCGAGGGCCTCCTTCTTCGCCTGCGCGGTGCCGGACGAACCGGACACGATCGCACCGGCGTGGCCCATCGTCTTGCCCTCGGGCGCGGTGAAACCGGCCACGTAGCCGACGACCGGCTTGGTGACGTTGGCCTTGATGAAGTCCGCGGCCCGCTCCTCGGCGTCGCCACCGATCTCGCCGATCATGACGATCAGGTCGGTCTCGGGGTCGGCCTCGAACGCGGCGAGCGCGTCGATGTGCGTGGTGCCGATGACCGGGTCGCCACCGATGCCGACGGCGGAGGAGAAGCCGATGTCACGGAGCTCGTACATCATCTGGTAGGTCAGCGTGCCGGACTTCGACACGAGACCGATGCGGCCGGGCTTGGTGATGTCGCCCGGGATGATGCCGGCGTTGGACTGGCCCGGGGTGATGAGACCGGGGCAGTTCGGGCCGATGATGCGGGTCTTGTTGCCCTTCGAGCCCGCGTACGCCCAGAAGGCGGCGGAGTCGTGGACGGCGATGCCCTCGGTGATCACGACGGCCAGGCCGATCTCGGCGTCGATCGCCTCGACCACGGCGGCCTTGGCGAACGCCGGCGGCACGAAGACGACGGTGACGTCGGCACCGGTCTTCTCCATCGCCTCGGCGACGGAGCCGAAGACGGGCACCTGGGTGCCGTCGAAGTCGACGCTCGTGCCGGCCTTGCGCGGGTTCACGCCACCGACGATGTTGGTGCCGTCGGCCAGCATGAGCTTGGTGTGCTTCATGCCCGTGGCGCCGGTCATCCCCTGGACGATGACCTTGCTGTCCTTGGTGAGGAAGATAGCCATGGTTGTGGAGTCCTCGTCCCTTACTTAGCCGCAGCCAGCTCGGCGGCCTTGTCGGCCGCGCCGTCCATGGTGTCCACGCGCTGGACCAGCGGGTGGTTGGCGTCGGACAGGATCTTGCGACCCAGCTCCGCGTTGTTGCCGTCGAGGCGCACGACCAGCGGCTTGGTGACGTCCTCGCCCTTGGCCTTGAGCAGCTCCAGGGCCTGGACGATGCCCTTGGCGACCTCGTCGCACGCGGTGATGCCACCGAAGACGTTGACGAAGACGGACTTGACGTCCGGGTCGCCGAGGATGATCTCGAGACCGTTCGCCATGACCTCGGCGGAGGCGCCGCCGCCGATGTCGAGGAAGTTCGCCGGCTTGACGTTGCCGTGGTTCTCACCGGCGTACGCGACGACGTCCAGGGTGCTCATGACGAGACCCGCGCCGTTGCCGATGATGCCGACCTGGCCGTCGAGCTTGACGTAGTTCAGGCCCTTGGCCTTGGCGGCCGCCTCGAGGGGGTTGGCCGCGGCCTTGTCCTCGAGCGCCTCGTGCTCCGGCTGGCGGAAGTCGGCGTTCTCGTCGAGCGAGACCTTGCCGTCGAGGGCGATGACGTCGCCGCTCGCGACCTTGGCCAGCGGGTTGACCTCGACGAGGAGCGCGTCCTCGGCGACGAAGGTCTTCCACAGGGTCACCATGACCTCGGCGACCTTCTCGGCGACCTCGGCCGGGAACTTCGCCTGGGCGACGATCTCGCGGGCCTTCTCGATCGTGACGCCGTTGTTGGCGTCGACCGGCACCTTGGCGAGCTTCTCGGGGGTCGTCGCGGCGACCTCCTCGATGTCCATGCCGCCCGCGACCGAGGCCATGGCCAGGAAGGTGCGGTTGGTGCGGTCGAGGAGGTACGAGACGTAGTACTCCTCGAGGATCTCGGGGGCCGTCTCGGCGATCATCACCTTGTGGACCGTGTGGCCCTTGATGTCCATGCCGAGGATGTCCGTCGCGCGAGCGACGGCCTCGTCCGGCGTGGCGGCCAGCTTCACGCCGCCGGCCTTGCCGCGGCCACCGACCTTCACCTGCGCCTTGACGACCGACTTGCCGCCAAGGCGCTCAGTCGCCGCGCGCGCCGCCTCAGGCGTGTCGATGACTTCACCGGCCAGCACCGGTACACCGTGCTTGGCGAAGAGGTCCCTCGCCTGGTACTCGAACAGGTCCACGCGCGTCCGTCCCTTTTCCATGGATATCGCGGTTCGTTGTCTGCGCGGGCGTGCCGCAGGGCAGCGTGACGACGCGATCTTTTACGAGGGCGGCACACGTTCACCGTTGACGCGGCATGTCCGTCTCGCAGGTTATCCCCGAGGGCGGGGGCTCCCTAAATCGCAGGTCACACTCGGGCCGTGATTACGCTCACAGATCGCGACGACGCCGTACGCATTTCGGGTATACAACGGGGCCACCGCAGCCGCAGCGCTTTCGCCCGCCGGGCTCACGCCGCCGTGTCCGGTATCGGCAGCGGGCGCTTCTCCAGGGCCGCCGCCATGACGTCCGGGAAGAGGTCGGGCGTACAGGCGAAGGCGGGGGCGCCGAGGGCCGCGAGCGCGGCGGCGTGGTCCCGGTCGTAGGCGGGCGCGCCCTCGTCGGAGAGCGCGAGAAGTGTGACGAACTGGACACCGGACGCCTTCATCGCCGCCACCCGTTTGAGCATTTCGTCGCGGATCCCGCCCTCGTAGAGATCACTGATGAGGACGACGACGGTCTCGGCCGGTCGGGTGATCCGTGACTGACAGTAGGCGAGCGCGCGGTTGATGTCCGTGCCGCCGCCGAGCTGGGTGCCGAAGAGCACGTCCACGGGGTCGGCGAGCTGCTCGGTGAGGTCCACGACGGCGGTGTCGAAGACGACGAGGCGGGTGTCGAGGGCCCGCATCGAGGCGAGGACCGCGCCGAAGACGGAGGCGTAGACGACGGAGGGGGCCATCGAGCCGGACTGGTCGATGCAGAGGATGACCTCCTTCTTCACCGACTGCGAAGCCCGGCCGTAACCGACGAGGCGCTCCGGGACGACCGTGCGGTACTCGGGCAGATAGTTCTTGAGATTGGCCCGAATGGTGCGGTCCCAGTCGATGTCGCGGTGCCGGGGCCGGCTGACGCGCGCGGAACGGTCGAGGGCGCCGTTGAGCGTGGCGCGGGTGCGGGTCGTCAGCCGTTTCTCCAGCTCCTGGACGACCTTGCGGACGACGGCGCGGGCGGTCTCCTTCGTGGTCTCGGGCATCGCCTTGTTGAGGGACAGCAGGGTGCCGACGAGATGGACGTCCGCCTCGACGGCTTCCAGCATCTCCGGCTCCAGCAGCAGTGCGGACAGGCCGAGCCGGTCGATGGCGTCGCGCTGCATCACCTGAACGACGGAAGCCGGGAAGTACGTGCGGATGTCCCCCAACCAGCGTGCGACCCGCGGCGCCGACCCGCCGAGCCCGGCCTCGCGCGGCCCGCCGGCCCGCTCGCGGCCCGCGTCGGGGCGGCCGCCGTAGAGCGCCTCCAGCGTCCGGTCCATGGCGGCGTCGCTCCCGGCGAGCGCGCACCCGGTGCCGTCACCGCCGTCGCCCTCGCCGCCCAGCACGAGCCGCCAGCGCCGCAGCCGCTCGGCGGCGTCGGTGCCGGCGTGCCCGGCCGCATTCGTGATCGTTCCTGTGGTCATCGTTCCGCTCCCCCAGTCGGTGCCGTGCCCAGCAGCAGGCGCATCGTCGGCAGTACGGCCCGTGCCCGCTCCTCGTCGAGGGCCGGGCCGAAGCCGGGTATGCCCTTCTCCCCCGCCGTCGTCCCGCCCGGGCCCTCGCCGGCCGGGCCCCGGCGGATCTGTTCGCCGAGCGTGCGGCGCACCCCCGGCTCGAACGCGGAGAAGGTGCGGCGCAGCAGCGGCAGTACGCCCGTGAAGGCCTCCGGCGGGACGCCGGTGAGCCAGGCGTCGACGAGGGCGAGGAGGCGTTCGTCGTGGACCAGGAGCATGCCGCCGGATCCGCCGCTGCCGACGAACCCTTCGATCCAGGAGGCCGCCTCGGCCGGTGCCGTGCCGGGCGAGAGCGCGCGCGCCATGAGCCGCGCCGCCTCCTCCTCGGGCAGCCGCCCGTCGTCGAGCAGCAGCCGGGCCGCCCGGCCGCGTATCCCTCCGGGCAGCCCTTCCCGACCGGCCAGCACCTTGAGCACGGCGGCCCACCGCTCGCGCATGCCGGGCTCGGCGGGCTCACCGGGCTCAGTGGACTCGGCGGGCCGGGCCGGCTGGTCCGACTCGGCCAGGAGGCCGACGGCCTGGTGGACGGCGTCCACATGGCCCCGCATTTCCGTGGCGGCGTCCGTGTCGAGCCCCGCGCAGGCGGCGGGCAGTCCGACGAAGACGCGTTCGGCCAGCCCTGCGGCCACCTCGCCGAGTGCGGCGGTGTCCGTGCGGCGGACGTCGCCGTAGCGCACGGAGCGGACGAGGGCGGGCAGGGCCTGGGCCAGGTGTCCGACGTCCGTGTCGAGGGCCGCCCGCTCGGAGAGGGCGTTCATGACGACGGGCAGGGCATCGGACAGGCCGGCGAGCAGGCACCGTTCGGCCAGGGTGGTGACGTCGGCGAGGGCGGTGGCCTCCCGGGCCAGGGCCTCGGACCTGGCGGTCGCCGCGCTCTCCACGGTGGTGCCCCACACCCCGGCTTCGGCGAGCCGCACGGCCAGTTCGGGCTCCCAGCACAGCCGCCAGGTCTCACGGAACGTACCGAGACCGCTCCGCGCGCGCGTCGGCTCGCCCCAGCCGACGCCGAGCAGCCCCAGCCGGTGCAGCAACCGGCTGCGCGCCGCGTCCGTGTCCTTGCGCAGATCGAACTCCCAGTCGCGCCAGGCCGCTTCGGGCTTGAGGCGCAGGCTGCGCTGGAGGCGCGTCAGGTCGCGCCGCAGGGGCGAGGCGGGCGCGGAGTCGGGGACCTCGCCCAGCACGTCGCCGATCACGAGCCGGTCCCGGACGAGCGCGAGGGGCACGTCCGAGCCCTCGCACATCACGGCGCGGATCGCGTCGGTGGTCTCGGTGAGCCCGGCGAGCGGCCGCCCGCGCAGCGTGGCGAGGGTGTCGGCCAGCCGCACGGCCTCGATGACGTGGGCGGAGGAGACGGGGTGGTCCTCGTCGCGCAGCAGTCTCGCGACGGTGGTCATCCAGCGCTCGACGGGCCGGTCGGGGGCGTGGAAGAGGTGCCCGTACCAGCCGGGCGAGGTGATCCCGGCGCCGTAGCCGCTGTGCCGCGCCAGCCTGCGGTGGGTCCACGGCACCCAGCCGATCTCGGCCTTGACCTTGGGCAGCCCCTTGAGTGCCTGCCGGTCTGCGGTGACGGTCCGCTTGGCGGCGAGCGCGGGTACGTGCCAGGCGCCGCAGACGACGGCGACCGCGTCCCCGAACTCCCGCCGCGCCTGGCGGAGTTTGAGCCGCATGTGCGCTTCGCGCACGGCGTCCCGGGCGCCGGCGCCCTCGGCGCTCGCACCGCCATCGCCGCCGTCGCCGTCGGCGTCGTCCTCGCCGAAGGTGGCCCTCAGCTCGGCCATGGCCTCGGCGATGGCCTGGAACGGCGCGAGCGCGTCACCGCCCCCGGGGCCACCGCCACGGCGGTGTTCGACGGCGTCCTCCCACCACAGCTCGGGATCGTCGTACCCGGCGACGCCGGCCAGCGCGGCCAACGGATCCAGCCGCGACACCGACGGCACCGTCGTGGCGTCGGCCCCGGCTTCGGCGCGGGTGTCGGATTCGGCGTCGGTCTTGGTGTCGGGCGACGGCTCGGGGGCGGCCGGGCCGCGCCCGCTCAGGGCGAGCGAGTGGGCCGCCGGCAGGTCGATGAAGCGCACCGGCACGTCATGGGCCAGGGCCCAGCGCATGGCCGCCCATTCCGGCGAGAACTCGGCGAACGGCCAGAACGCGGCCCGCCCGGGGTCGTCGGCGGCGTGGGCGAGGAGGGCGACGGGCGGGCGCATGTCCTCCTCGGCGGCGAGGTGGACGAGCGCGTCCGCCTCGGGCGGGCCCTCGATCAGCACGGCGCTCGGCCGGCACTGGTCGAGCGCCGCCCGGACGGCCCGCGCCGAGCCCGGGCCGTGGTGGCGCACCCCCAGCAGCACCGGGGCGGCGGCGGTGCTCATGCCGAGACCTCTCGGCATGCCCGGTAGAAGTCCTTCCAGCCGTCGCGCTCGCGGACGACGGTCTCGAGGTACTCCTGCCAGACGAGCCGGTCGGCCGCCGGGTCGCGGACCACGGCGCCGAGGATGCCGGCGGCCACGTCCCCGGCGCGCAGCACGCCGTCGCCGAAGTGGGCGGCCAGCGCCAGGCCTCCGGTGACGACGGAGATCGCCTCGGCGGTGGAGAGCGTGCCCGAGGGCGACTTCAGCTTCGTACGGCCGTCGGTGGTGACCCCCTCGCGGAGCTCACGGAAGACGGTGACGACGCGGCGGATCTCGTCGCTCCCGTCGGGCGCGGCGGGCAGGTCGAGGGAGCGGCCGAGCTGGTCGACGCGGCGGGCGACGATGTCGACCTCGGCGTCGGCCGTGGCGGGCAGGGGCAGGACGACCGTGTTGAAGCGACGGCGCAGGGCGCTGGAGAGCTCGTTGACCCCGCGGTCGCGGTCGTTGGCCGTGGCGATCAGGTTGAACCCGCGGACGGCCTGCACCTCCTCCCCCAGCTCGGGAATGGGCAGGGTCTTCTCGGACAGGACGGTGATGAGGGTGTCCTGGACGTCGGCCGGGATACGGGTCAGTTCCTCGACGCGCGCGGTCATGCCCTCGGCCATGGCCCGCATGACGGGGCTCGGCACGAGTGCTTCGCGGCTGGGGCCGTGGGCGAGGAGGCGGGCGTAGTTCCAGCCGTAGCGGATGGCTTCCTCGGCGGTGCCGGCCGTGCCCTGGACGAGCAGCGTGGAGTCGCCGCTGACGGCGGCGGCCAGGTGCTCGGACACCCAGGTCTTGGCCGTGCCGGGCACGCCGAGCAGGAGCAGGGCGCGGTCGGTGGCGAGCGTGGTGACGGCGACCTCGACGACTCTGCGCGGGCCGACGTACTTGGGCGTGATCACGGTGCCGTCGGGCAGCGTGCCGCCGAGCAGGTAGGTGGCGACGGCCCACGGCGACAGGCGCCAACGCTCGGGCCTGGGGCGGTCGTCGGCCGCCGCGAGGGCCTTCAGCTCGTCGGCGAAGGCGTCCTCCGCATGCGGTCGCAGGGCTTCGGTCTCAATTCCGGGCACGGTCACAAGTCCCCCTCGTCGTGCGCTTCCGGGATACGTCGACCACCCTGCACCACGCCACTGACAATCGACCTCGGCGCGATAAAACCGCTGGTCAGAGCGATTGTCAGTGGCGGGCCCTACCTTCGGTGGCATGAATCCGCAGGGGGAACGCTGGACGGCGGAACAGGTGCTCGCGCTGGCTCCTGACGCCGCATCACGCAAGGCGGGCGCCAAGCTCGCGGCGCCCGGCCCGTGGTCGGGCGCGGGCACGGACGGGGGGACGCCCGGGGGCGGGGGCGCGGGCGCGGTCTGGGGGGAGTGCGCGGGCAGCGGAAGCAAGCCGTACCGCACGGTCGTGGACCTGTCGGGGCAGGGCGGGCCGGGCTTCCACTGCAGCTGCCCGAGCCGCAAGTTCCCGTGCAAGCACGCGCTGGGCCTGCTGTTGCTCTGGGCCGAGGGCGAGGGGGCCGTGCCGTCCTCGGCCGCGGAGCCGCCCGACTGGGCGGGGCAGTGGCTGGCCCGGCGGCGGCAGCGTGCCGGGCGGGCCGCGGAGCCGGGGGCCGAGGCCGGCCCGGCGCGGTCGGCGGCGGGCGCGGAGGCGGCGCGGCGGCGCGCCGAGCGGCGGGCGCAGCGGATCGCCGCGGGCGCCGCGGAGTTGGAGCAGCGGCTGGCCGATCTGCTGCGGGGCGGTCTCGCGTCGGTCGAGGGCGCGGGGTACGGGCAGTGGGACGAGACGGCGGCCCGCATGGTCGACGCCCAGGCGCCCGGCCTCGCCTCGCGGGTACGGGAGTTGGCGTCGGCGACCGGCGCCGGGGCGGGGGCCGCGTGGGCGTCCCGGCTCCTGGAGGAGTGCGCCCTGCTGCACACGCTCAATCAGGGGTATCTGCGGGTGGAGCGGCTGCCGGAGCCGCTGGCCGCCACGGTCCGCTCGCGCGTCGGCATCACCTCCGACGCGTCGGCGCTGCTGGCCTCGGCGACGCCCGTCCGGGACCACTGGCTGGTCCTGGCCCAGCGGGACAGCGACGACGGCCGCCTGGTCACCCGCCGCATCTGGCTCCACGGCCGCCGTACGGGCCGCATGGCCGTTGTCCTCTCTTATGGCGCTGCCGGCCGCGTGCCCGAGCTGTCCCTTCCCGTGGGCCTCGCCCTGGACGCCGATCTCGTGTTCCATCCTTCGGCGCGGCCCCTGCGCGCGGTGCTGGGCACCCGCCACGCGGCTCCGGCGCCCTGCCCCGAGCCGCCGCCGGGCGGCGACACGACCGCCGCTCTGCACGCCTACGGCGAGGCCCTGCGGGACGATCCCTGGCTGGAGGCGTGGCCGGTGGTGCTGTCGGCCGTGGTCCCGGTGCCGGGCGCGGACGGGCGCGGGTGGCAAGTGGCGGACGCGGAGGGCGAGTCGGCGCTTCCGGTCGATCCCCGGTGCGACGGCGACAGTACGGGGTTGTGGCGGCTCGCGGCGATATCCGGCGGTGCGCCGGTACGGGTCTTCGGCGAGTGCGGCCACCGGGGCTTCACTCCGCTGGCGACATGGGATCCGGACGTGGTGGCGCTGTGACGGCCGCCCGTTCCGGCAGGGATTCATCCGCCCCCAGCGGGGCGGGCCGCACTCAGGGAAGGGCAAGCAGATGACCAGTACGTGGGACGAGCTCGTCACCACCGCGCTGCTCGGCACCGAGCGGCGCACCGTGCCCGTGCGGCAGGAGCCCGGGCAGGAGGCCGCCGCCGCGCTGCTGGACGCGGCCGCGGTACGGACCGTGCAGCGGCGGGCCGCGCTGTTGCCGGTCGCGGCGCGGGCGCGGCCCGGGGCGGCGCCGCAGGACGAGCGGCCGGCGCTGCCGGAGGCGGCGCGGCGGCGGCTGGCGCTGCTGCTCGCCGACCGCGCGGGCCCCGGCGGCGGGGGGCGCCGGGGCGGCGCCCCGGACCTCACCGAGCTGCTGCCCCAGTGGCTGGCGGCCGCCAATGGCCACGGCTACCGCGTCCCGGCGGCGCTGTTGCCCGCGCTGCTGGAGGCGGCCCGGGCCCGCAGCGACCTGCGCCCGGAGGCGCTGGCTCTGGGCGGGCCCCGGGCGCTGTGGCTGGCCCGGCTCAACCCGCAGTGGAAGTACGCGCTGCGCGGGAACGCGGCGCCGGCCGCGACGACCGCCCCCGCGAGCGGTGACGGTGCCGGGGAGCGGGCCTGGCAGGAGGGGCTGTTCGCCGAGCGGGTCGCGCTGCTGGCGGCGTTGCGGCGCCGTGATCCGGCGGCCGCGCGGGAGTTGCTGGCCTCGACCTGGGGGAAGGAGCGGGCGGAGGACCGGCTGATGTTCCTGGACTCCCTGCGGGAGGGGCTCTCCGGCACCGACGAGCCGTTCCTCGAGCAGGCCCTGTCGGACCGGAGCCGTAACGTCCGCGCCACGGCGGCCGAGCTGCTGTCCACCCTGCCCGGTTCCGCGCTCGCGGCACGGATGGCCGAGCGCGCCCGTGGCTGCGTCGCCCTGGACCGCACCACCGGTGCCGGGCCGCGCATCGTGGTCGAGGCGCCGCCCGAGTGCGACAGCGGGATGGAGCGGGACGGCGTCGTGGCCAAGCCGCCGTCCGGGCGGGGTGAGCGGTCGTGGTGGCTGAGCCAATTGGTGGAGGCGGCGCCGCTGGCGATCTGGTGCGAACGGTTCGGGGTGGGCAGCGCGGCCGAGGCGGTGGCGCTGCCGGTCGCCGACGGCTGGCAGCCCGACCTGCACGCCGCATGGTGCCGGGCGGCCGTGCGGCAGGGGGACGCGGAGTGGTCACGCGCCCTGCTGGGCCCGGCGGCCACGCCGCCCGCGCCGGCGGGCTCGTCCTGGCTGGACCCGGCGAAGCTGCTGTCCGCGCTGCCGCCGGTGGAACGGGCCGAGTGGGTCGCGGAGTTCATCGCCGTCCACGGGCTGTCGGAGGCGTTCCGGCTGCTCGGGGTGTGCGCGGTGCCCTGGGCGGAGCCACTGGGGAGGGCGGTGGTGGACGCCCTGGACAGCGCCCGGGACGCGGGCGGCTACCCATGGAGCTTCAGCGGCGTGATGGGCCTGGCCGAGCGCTGCCTGGACCCGGACCAGGCCGACCACCTGGCGGCCCTCACGGCTGCCCCCGAGGAGGCGGCGACCGTCCCGGCACCGTCCACGGGCGCGGCCGACTACTGGACGGAGGCCTTCCAACGCCTCATAGGAACGCTGCGTCTGCGCGCCACGATGCGAGCGGAGCTCGCGGGGACCGCATAGGCCCGCGCGCCCCGCCGCCCCGCGACCCACCGGCCCGGCACCGGTGCCCCGGTGCCGCCGGTCGTGGTACGGCTACGCGCCTGCCGGCTGGCGGACGTTGGCGTTGACCCAGGCCACGATCGACGTCGTCGTCGCGCCCGGGGTGAAGATCTCCGCGACGCCCTGCTCCTTGAGCAGGGGGATGTCCGCCTCGGGGATGATGCCGCCGCCGAAGACCTTGATGTCCGCCGCGTCACGCTCCTTCAGGAGCTCTATCACCTTGGCGAAGAGAGTGTTGTGCGCGCCCGAGAGGATGGAGAGGCCGATCGCGTCGGCGTCCTCCTGGATCGCGGTGTCGACGATCTGCTCGGGCGTCTGGTGGAGGCCGGTGTAGATGACCTCCATGCCGGCGTCGCGCAGCGCACGTGCGATGACCTTGGCGCCGCGATCATGGCCGTCGAGCCCCGGCTTGGCCACCACCACGCGGATCGGACCGGTCACTCCCATCACTGCCTCCATGTACGTGCAAGTACGTGCCGTCAACCGGCCGCGAGGTTCCCCTGCCCACAGGGCCGGGGAGGTGAACGAACGTTATCTCCAGCATCCCGCAAGCGGCCGTTTCGCGGTGGAGAGCGAGGGGGAAATCACACGTGGGACTACACGTTCGCTACGCACCGCTTTCACACCCCGCGTCTCACGGGCCACACCCGCCCGCTCGGACCCCGGGCGACCGGGCCGGGAGCGGTCGCGAGGGGAGCCGCGACGAGGCCGCCGCGCCCTGTGCCGTCAGCCGCGCGGCGCAGCGGTGCCGGCAGGCAGCGCACAGCTGCCCAGGAGGGCGCACGGGGGAGAGGGTCGCCTTCTGTGTGCTGTTCGGGAGGTCGGTCGGCCATGGGGGCTCTGCCCTTTCTCCATATCCTTCTGCGCCCTTGTGCTCTTGTGCGTCCGTCGGCGGCGCTCGTGCGCTCCACGGTGCTGGAGCTGACGATCTTCGCCGCGCACGTACTGATGTACCCCATCGGCGTGGCGCAGGAGCGCAGGCCGCCGCCCGTGCCCGCCGCCCCGGCCGGCCCGCCCGTGCCGGCCGCGTCCCAGGCGCTGGCCGAGCCGGCGGACCCGGGCGCCGGGACGCCCTCGGCGCACGCGCCCGTGCTCCTCCTCCACGGCTTCATCGACAACCGCTCGGTCTTCATGCTGCTGCGCCGCTCGCTGCGCCGGCACGGCTGGCCGCAGGTCTGGTCCCTCAACTACTCCCCCCTGACCTGCGACCTCCGCACCGCGGCCGCCATGCTCGGCCGCCATGTCGAGGAGGTCTGCGCCCGCACGGGCCACGAGCGGGTCGACATGGTGGGGCACAGCCTGGGCGGCCTCATCGCCCGCTACTACATCCAGCGGCTCGGCGGCGACGCCCGCGTGCGCACTCTGGTCACGCTCGGTACGCCGCACGGCGGTACGCGCGTGGCGCCCCTGATGTCCGCGCATCCACTGGTTCGGCAGATGCGCCCCGATTCGGATGTCATCGCGGAGCTGGCCGAGCCCGCCCCGCATTGCGCGACGCATTTCATCGCCTTCTGGAGCGACCTGGATCAGATCATGGTGCCCGTCGGGACGGCCGCTATCGATCACCCTGATCTGATTTCGCGCAATGTGCGCGTAAGCGGCGTGGGCCATCTCGCCCTGCCCGTTCACCCGGAGGTGGCCGCGGGCATCCGGCAGGCGCTGACCACGGAGGACGCGCAAGCCGGCGCCGCGGGAGCCGCGTCCGTCGCCTGATAGCCCGCATACGGCCCGGCCACCGAGGGTCCCGCCGCCGCGTCAAGCTTCCGATAACAAGTCGAACGAATATCGAACGTCGAGTCGACTCATCACGGCTCCATCCACCAAAAGGCGGCTAAATGCCCAGGGCCCGACCGGCCGAAACGGGATGAAGATTGTCGTCGCCGCATACCGCCGGGTACAGTCGCCGCTAATTCTCCTGCTGCCAAGGCGAAATGGAAGTGGTGGTGAACGACCGTCACCCGTCGGCGGGCCCGGCTCCGTCCGTTCCCGCTCCCGATGCCTCCTATGGGTATTACCCCTCGTACGAGCAGCAGAGCAGTCCCCAGAGCTACGCCCCGTACGACGGCTACAGCTCCGGCCAGTGGGACGTTTCCAGCGCTTCAGGCGGTTCCGGCCATTGGGACACGACCAGCCAATGGGGTGTCACCGGCCAGACCCAGACCTGGGACTTCAGCGGCTACGACCTCGGCGGGCAGGCAGCCCCGCACGGCACCGGTCAGCACCCCATAGGAGCGCACCACACCGGTGAGTACTCCGGGCAGTGGGACACCTCCGGCCAGTGGGACACGGGCGCCTGGAGCGCGGCCGGGTCCGCGGCGGGGTCGTACGACACGGGTCACCACCAGGCCAACCAGTGGGACACCGGCGCCCACTCCCAGTCCTGGGACACCTCCGGCCAGCAGTACCCCTCGCAGTCCTGGGACACCTCCGGCTGGGCCCAGGCTCAGGGCCAGGGGGGCCAGGGCCAGGACGGGTCCTGGGCGGGGGACCTCAGCGCCCAGCAGACACAGACCTGGGACGCCAGCGCGTACGCGGCGATGGAGAACCACCGGACCGGGGCCGACCCGGCCCCGGAGCCCCAGGCCACGCACGCCCCCACGCTCATGGTCGACCTCTCGGGCGTCGACCTCCAGGACGGCGGCAAGGACTCCGCCCCCACGGCCGCCGTGCCCGGCCCCCGGGCCGTCGCCGACGCCGAGACGCGCACCATGATGGTCGTCGAGCCGCCGGAGCCGGACGCCGAGGACGACATCACCCCCGCGCCCTCGCGCGCCGCACGGCAGGACGACGCCCCGGACCGCTCCCGCGCCAGCAGGCGCAAGGGCGCACCCGCCCGCGCGGGCTACCGCCCGCGCCGCAAGGCGCTGCTGACCGTCGCCGTGCCCTCGGTCGCCGTCATGGGCGTGGCCGGCATCGCGGCGGCGTCCGTCGTGGCGGGCGGCGGCGAGAAGGAGAACACGCACACCACCGCCGCCTCCGCGCCCGACACCTCCGTCAAGCTCTCGGCGGCCAACAGCAAGCTGGACACCCAGCTCGCGAGCCTCAGCCGCGGCGCCGACGACTTCGCCTCCCGTGCCAACCGCACCCAGGAGCGCATCGACCTCAAGGCGCGCCAGGACGAGGAGCGCAAGCGCAAGGCGGAGGAGGCCGCGCGCAAGGAGCGCGAGCGGCCCAAGTTCTCCCTGCCCGTCTCCCAGCACGGGCTGAGCGCGATGTACGGCCAGGCGGGCATCAACTGGATGTCGGTGCACACCGGCATCGACTTCCCCGTCAGCTACGGCACCCCGGTCATGGCCGCCACCGACGGCACCGTCCGTACGCAGTACAACGTGGCCTACGGCAACATGGCCATAGTGACGTCGCCCGACGGCACCGAGACCTGGTACTGCCACCTCAGCAGCACCAAGATCCGGTCCGGGCCCGTCAAGGCCGGCGACGTCATCGCCTACTCCGGCAACTCCGGCAACTCCACCGGACCGCACCTGCACTTCGAGGTCAGGCCCGGCGGCTCGGCCGTCGACCCGCTGCCGTGGCTGCGCAGCCACAGCCTCGACCCGACGTGACCTGACCGGACGGCCGGGCCCGGGCCCGGCCGTCCGCGCCCGGCGGTTACAGCTTCTCGACCGGCGCGTACCGCAGCAGCAGCCTCTTCGGCTTCTCCCCGCCGAAGTCGACCGTGGCCTCGGCGTTGTCACCACTGCCCTTGACCGCGATGACCGTGCCGAGCCCGAACGAGTCGTGCGTGACCCGGTCGCCGGTGGCCAGCGCCACCACGGGCCGGTCCTTGGCACGCCGCGTCGCGAAACCGCTGGGCCCGGCCTTGGCGCCGCCCCGGCTCCGGGACGACGAGGACGACGAGGACGACGAGGACGACGAGAACCCGGACGAGAAGCCCGACGTGATGCCGGACCCCGCGCCCAGCGAGGACGCGGACGGCGTCGCGGGCCCCGTACGGCGCCAGGTCAGGTACTGCTCGGGGATCTCCTCCAGGAACCGCGACGGCGGGTTGTAGGAGGGCTGGCCCCATGCGCTGCGCATGCTGGCCCGGGTCAGGTACAGCCGCTCGCGGGCGCGCGTGATGCCGACGTAGGCCAGGCGCCGCTCCTCCTCGAGCTCCTTCGTCTGGCCCAGGGCCCGCATGTGCGGGAAGACGCCGTCCTCCAGGCCGGTGAGGAAGACGCAGGGGAACTCCAGGCCCTTCGCCGTGTGCAGGGTCATCAGCGTGATGACGCCCGTGCCCTCGGTGTCCTCGTCGGGGATCTGGTCGGAGTCGGCGACCAGCGCCACCTTCTCCAGGAACTCGGCCAGCGTGCCGGGGCTCTCGGCGCCCTCGGCGGAGCGCTCCTGCTCGAACTCCAGGGCGACTGCCGCGAGCTCCTGGAGGTTCTCCACGCGGGTCTCGTCCTGCGGGTCGGTCGACGCCTGCAGCTCGGCCAGATAGCCCGTGCGCTCCAGCACCGCCTCCAGCACGGTCGCGGGCCCGGCCCCCGACTCGACGATGGTGCGCAGCTCCTCCATCAGCACGTTGAAGCGCTTGACGGCGTTCGCCGAGCGGGCCGCCATGCCGTACGCCTCGTCGACGCGGCGCAGCGCCTGCGGGAAGCTGATCTTCTCGCGCAGCGAGAGCGCGTCGATCATGGCCTCTGCGCGCTCACCGATGCCGCGCTTGGGGACGTTGAGGATGCGCCGCAGGGGCACGGTGTCCTCGGGGTTGGCGAGCACCCGCAGGTAGGCCAGGACGTCACGGACCTCCTTGCGCTCGTAGAAGCGCACGCCGCCGACGACCTTGTAGGGCAGCCCGACGCGGATGAAGATCTCTTCGAAGACACGGGACTGGGCGTTGGTCCGGTAGAAGACGGCGACGTCGCCGGCCTTGGCGTCCCCGGAGTCGGTCAGCCGGTCGATCTCGTCGGCGACGAACTGCGCCTCGTCGTGCTCGGTGTCGGCCACGTAGCCGGTGATGGTCGCGCCCGCGCCGGCGTCGGTCCACAGGTTCTTCGGCCGGCGGTTCTGGTTGCGCTCGATGACGGCGTTCGCGGCGCTGAGGATCGTCTGCGTGGAGCGGTAGTTCTGCTCCAGCAGGATCGTGGTGGCGTCCGGATAGTCCTCCTCGAACTGGAGGATGTTGCGGATGGTGGCGCCGCGGAAGGCGTAGATCGACTGGTCGGCGTCGCCCACGACGCACAGCTCGGCGACACCCTCCTCGCCGGCCGTCTCGGGTGTGCCCACCAGCTCGCGCACCAGGGTGTACTGCGCGTGGTTGGTGTCCTGGTACTCGTCGACCAGGACGTGGCGGAAGCGGCGGCGGTAGTGCTCGGCCACGTCCGGGAACGCCTGCAGCAGGTGGACGGTGGTCATGATGATGTCGTCGAAGTCCAGGGCGTTGGCCTCGCGCAGCCGTGCCTGGTACATGACGTACGCCTCGGCGAGCGTCTTCTCGAAGCCGTCCGCGGCCTGCGCGGCGAAGGCCTCCTCGTCGACGAGCTCGTTCTTCAGGTTGGAGATCTTCGCGCTGAAGGACTTCGGCGGGAACTTCTTCGGGTCCAGATCGAGGTCGCGGCAGACGAGCGCCATGAGGCGCTTGGAGTCGGCCGCGTCGTAGATCGAGAAGGAGGACGTGAAGCCCAGCTTCTTGCTCTCGCGGCGCAGGATCCGCACGCACGCGCTGTGGAAGGTCATGACCCACATCGCGTGGGCGCGCGGGCCGACGAGCTGCTCGACGCGCTCCTTCATCTCGCCCGCGGCCTTGTTGGTGAACGTGATCGCGAGGATCTGGCCGGGGTGGACGTGGCGCGCGCCCAGCAGGTGGGCGATGCGGTGGGTGAGCACGCGCGTCTTGCCGGAGCCGGCGCCGGCGACGATCAGCAGCGGCGAGCCCGTGTGCACCACGGCCGCGCGCTGCTGGTCGTTCATCCCCTCGAGCAGCGCCGCCGGGTCCACGACGGGGCGGGCGGCGCCGTCGCGGTAGTACGCCTCGCGCGGCACGGGCGCGTCGAAGGCGCCGCCGAACAGGTCGTCCGGCAGCGGCTCCGGGGCCGTGTCCTCCGGGGGCGGCGGGTGCTCCTCGTCGGAGGGGGCCAGGTCCGCCAGGAAGCTGTCGTCAAAGAGGCTGCTCATCGCCTCCCGAGTCTAGGCCGCCCCACTGACAGCCGGTCCCGGATCCCGCGGACAGTGGTCAGCCCCACAGCACGGGCGACGGCTCGTGCCCGCTCAGACCCACAGCACGGCGATGAAGACGTTGGCGGCCGTCAGCGCGCCCACGGCGCCGAACGCGGCCGCCCCGACCTTCTCGTCGTCGCGCTTGACGTAGACCAGGCCCAGGATGACGACCAGCAGGGCCATCTTCACGCCGAGCTTGACGGTGTTGAGCGTGTGGTCCTGGGCCTGGTGGAGGCCGACCAGCGCGACGCCGGTGACCAGCATGGTCAGCGCGCCGTGCAGCATCGCCGGGACCATGCGCGCCTCGCCCCTGCCCATGGCCTTCATCTGGGTCATGAAGCCGCCGAGGAGCGCGGCGATACCGATGATGTGCAGGCCGACGACGGCGTGAATGAGTACGTCCATGGGGCCCGACCCTAGCCGGGCCCATACCACCCATCGGCGGCCAGGTGGGGGTAATCGGAGCTTCGGTCAGTCCAGGGCTCCTTGTGTCCGTACGGTCGGGAAGCGCCCGCCATGCACAGTCGCGAAACGGCCGAATGCAGCCAATACCGGTCATGGCCGTTTCCCTGTGACCCCGGGGTTTAGCGTCCTCCTCCAGACGGCGGTGGCCTGCCCTCCCCCCCCTCGTGCGGGCCGCCGCCGGGCACCTCTTGCCGGACCCGAAGGAAGTGACGGCCGACGTGGCGACGCACCGAAAGCCCAAGCAGCACCCCCTCGCCGGCAGCACCGCCCGGACCGCGGCGACCCTCGCCCTGGCGGGAGCCGCCACCGCCACCGCCCTGGAGGGCACCGGCCACGCCGCCCCCGCCCTGACCCCCGCGCAGGCGAAGGCCCAGGTGGCGGGGTACTACCAGCAGGCCGAGGTGGCCACCGAGAAGTACAACGGCGCCAAGGAGCGGACCGACCGGGCGCGGTCCGCTCTCGAGAGGCTGCAGGACGAGGCCGCCCGCAAGACCGAGCGGCTCAACTCCGCCCGCAACGCCCTCGGCTCCTTCGCCACCGCCCAGTACCGCGACGGCGGCATGCCCGCCGGCGTGCGGCTGCTGCTCTCCTCCTCCCCCGACCGTTATCTGGAGAGCGCCTCCCTCGCCGACCGCGCGGGCACCCGGCAGGCCACGGCGGTCGCCCGGGTGCGGCACGAGCTGCGCGACGTCCAGCGGGTCCGCACCACCGCGGGCGCCCGGCTCTCGGAGCTCAGGCGCGAGGAGGCCGCGCTCGCCGCGCACAAGCACACGATCGAGGCCAAGCTCGAGAAGGCCAGGCAGCTGCTGCAGGAGCTCCCGGCCGTCGAGCGCACAGCGGTCGAGGCGGGCGAGGGCGTCGCGACCGCCGGCGCGGCGGCGGGTGCGGACGTCAAGGAGGCGGCGCACGCCGCGCTCGCGCCGGTGGCCCCGCACGCCGGTGCGGACCGGGCCGCGTCGGGGCGCGCCGCCCAGGCCGTGGCCTTCGCCTACTCCGCGATCGGCAAGCCGTACGTGTGGGGGGCGACCGGCCCGTCCGCGTTCGACTGCTCGGGGCTGACGCAGGCCGCGTGGCAGGCGGCGGGGGTGTCGCTGCCGCGCACCACGTACACCCAGATCAACGCCGGGCGGCGGATCGCCCGTAACCGGCTCGCCCCCGGCGACCTGGTGTTCTTCTACTCCGGCATCAGCCACGTCGGCCTCTATGTCGGCGGCGGCCGGATGATCCACGCCCCGCACCCCGGGGCGCCCGTGCGGATCGCGTCGATCGACGAGATGCCGTTCGCGGGAGCGTCGCGCCCCGCCTAGCCGAGGACCAGCAGGGTGGCGAGCGCCGGGCCGAGGGCTCCGCCCATGAGGTAGGCGAGCTGGAACAGGCCGATACCGGTGGGGCGCTGGGAATCGGGGACGGCGGAGGCCGCGGTCATGGACTGGGTGGCGTTGACGCCGGTGGCGCTGAAGACGGCGAGGCCGATTGCCGCGAACAGGATGATCGCGCTGTGGGCGAAGACCGCCGCCGTTGCGGCGAGTGCCCCCACCACGAGCAGGATCGCCCGCACCCTGGTCCGGCCCAGGCGCGCGGCGACGGCCGCGAAGACGAGGGTGAGCGCGGATCCGATGATCATGGCGACCATCTGGCCCGTGGCCACCGAGCCGGTCGACCAGCCGGCCCGGTCGGCGATCAGCCGCGGGATCGCGAACAGCAGCGTGAAGTACGACGCGGACAGGGCGAGGGCCATCAGGGCCGAACTGCGGAAGAGCCGGGAGCGCAGGGCGGCTGCAGGGACGTAGCCGTCCGGGCGGCGACGTATGTGCAGGGACAGCAGGACGCCGGTGACGGCTGCCGCGGCGAGGGCGGGCAGCGGGTTCGACGGCAGCAGAACGAGGCTGCTGGACAGGACTGCCAACAGCACCGCGCCCCGGGCGTCGAAGCGGCCCTCGGCGGTCGGGACCCTGGTGGTGTGGCGACTGACCGCCGGGACGGCCAGGAGGGTGAGCAGCAGGATGGACAGGGCGGCCCGCCAGGAGAGGGCGTCGGTGAGGCGCTCGCCGAGCAGCGGACCCATGGCGCCGAGGATCCCGGTCCCGGCACTGATCACGCCCATGCGGCGGGCCGTGCCGGCCAGATTCATGGCGATGGCCATCATGCCCGCTCCGCCCGCCGCCTGGCCGGCCCGTCCGGCGAGGGTGAGCGGCAGCCACGGCGAGGTGGCCACCACCGCGGTCCCGACGGCGACGAAGGCGGCGCTCAGCCACAGCGCGGTGCGCGTACCGCGCCGGCGTACCAGCGTCGCGATCAGTGGTGTCGCGACCGCCAGTGCCAGCGCGAAGACGGTGACCAGCCATGACGCGCCGGCGGTGCTGATACCGAGTGCGCGGCTCATGTCGCCGAGGATCAGGACGGTCGCGTTGTTGGCGGCGGCGACCGGTGTGGCGAGCAACGCCAGCCACAGGATGGGGACGCGGCCCGCGGATTCGGCGGCGGCGGAGAGGGAGGGCGTGCGCGTGACGGCCGGGCCGGTGGTGGTGGGCATGTCTCTTCCTGCTGGTGGGTGCTGGTGGGATGTTTCGCGTGAGGGGCGGATCAGACGGTGAACATGAGGCGTTCACCGTGGGCGCCGGTCAGGGCGCGGTCACTTCGTCGAGCAGCCGCGGGGCGTCGCCGCTGAAGTCGATCCACGGATTCGTGCCCAGTGCCTGTGCGCCGTCCACGCTCGGCTCCTCGTAGCGCATGACGAACTTCTCGGGGCCGTGGACGTAGGCCACGATCAGGCCGTACCCGGCGTCGAGGAAGGCGCCGTGGGGGCCGAGGCCGGGGTAGCTCACGCGCCAGGCCGGATCGCCGGTCCCGACCGCGCCTACCGACAGCTTCGCGACCACGCCGTCGGGCAACAGGTAGAACCACGTCCACGGGCCACCGGAGACGACCGTCATCACCTCGTCGACGCCGACACCATGGTCGGAGCTGTTCACGTGGAGCCTGCCGAAGCGCTCCTGCACGGCGTGCAGGGCGTCGGCGTCCATCGTCTGCATGTCGTACACCTTCGGGTACGGGGGAACGCCGGCCTCGGAGGTGTTCAGGAAGCCGCCCCGATGCGCCTCCGGGCGGCGGCCGGCCAGCTCGATCTGCTCCACCAGCTGCCCCCGGTGCATGCCGAACAGCGAGAGCAGTTCCGCGCCTTCCTCTTCCGAGAGCGCCCGGCCCTTGGACGCCTCCAGCATCGGGTGGGCTTCCGTGGGAATGGGGACCTGGCTGACCCGCACGCCCACCGTGCGCAGGACGCGGTTGACCGCCTCGACGCCGGTGGTGGCCGGTCGGCCGTCGGAGTACGAGAGCTTCAGGTTTCCGTGGTCTGCGGTCGTCATTGCTGCTCCTGAGGTCCTTCAAGGCAAGATCTTTTGACGTTGAAATAAAAGCACGCTTGCTTGTTCAACGTCAAGCCTTTTAAGGTTGAATGAATCATGGAGAGGGTGATGACGTGACCGATGCGGTGGACCTGATCATCGAGCAGTGGCGCAGGGAACGGCCCGAGCTGGCGGGCAGCCTGCAGTCCGTGGAGGTGATGGGGCGCGTGCAGCGCATGCAGCGCGTGTACGACCAGCACTTCAAGAGGCTCAGTGACGAATTCGGCGTGAACATGGGCGAGTTCGACGTGCTGTCCACACTGTGCCGCTCGGGCCCGCCCTACACGCTCAGCGCCGGCGCCTTCGCGAAAGCGGCCATGGTGTCCCCGGGCGCCATCACGAACCGCATGGACCGCCTGGAGGACAAGGGTCTGGTCGAGCGGATCCGCGACCGCGCCGACCGGCGATCGGTACAGATCCGCCTCACCGAGCGCGGCAAGTCACTGATCGACGAGGCCATCGTCGCCCACCTGCGGGACTACGACGAGATCCTGTCCGTCCTGACCCCCGAGGAGTACGGGCACATCGCCTCGGGCCTGCGCAAGATTCTCGAGGCCCAGGGCGACACCACGCTCAGCTGATCACGGCGCGGCCCGCACGTCCGTCAGCCGCTCGGTACATGCGCTCAGTACGTGCGCTCAGTACGTGACCTGCTTGGTCAGCCACCGGAAGACGTCCGGCACCTGCCGCTTCCAGACGGCCGTGCCATGGCCGCCCGCGCCGGCCGGGACCATGCTGACCTGGACGGTCGTCGGCGGCTTCGCGGACTGTTTGATCGCCAGGCCGCCCTGGTAGCCGTCGCCCTCGGCGCCCGAGAGGAACAGCGCCACGCGGGGCGGGGTCTTGGCGTGCTGGAGCATCTTCCAGGGGTTGTTCGCGTCCCGCAGCTCCGGCGTCTTCGCGGTGAGGGAGCCCGGCTCGCCGATGGGGTCGTTGTAGCCGGACAGGCTCACTCCGGCCCGGTAGCGGTCGGGGTGGGCGACGGCCAGCTTGGCGGCGCAGTGGGCGCCGGCCGAGTAGCCTGCGACGGCCCAGCCGTCGGGCTTGTCGGTGACGCGGAAGGTGTCGGTGACCATCTTGCGGACGTCGACGCTCAGCCAGGTGTCGGCGTTGACCTTGCCGGGGGTGTTGGCGCAGCCGGTGTCGACGTCGCCGAGGAGGGTGGTGCGCGGCGCCACGATGACGAAGGGGGCCACCTCGCCCTTCTCCATCAGGGGCTTGAGCTGGGTGTTGACGTTGAGGGTGCCGAACCAGGCCTTGGCCGAGCCGGGGAAGCCGGGCAGCACCTCGACGACGGGGAACTTCTTGTCCTTGTAGGCGGGGTCGTCGTACTGCGGGGGCAGCCAGACGTACACCTCGCCCTCCACGCCCGATATGCGGCCCTTGAGCTTGGTCTCCTGGACGCCGGGGCCCATGCGCTTGTCGGACGCGGGCGTGAACTTCTGCACCACCTTCGGCTCGCCGTCCACGGACTTGCCGCCGGTGCCGTCCGGGCCGAGGTCGGCGGCGGCGTTGACGTGGTCGCCGGTGCCGAGCAGGTCGGCCCAGGTGTCGAACAGGCCGTTGGAGTTGTTGACGATCACGAAGACCATGACTATCGCGGTGGCCTGCGCGAACAGCAGCATGAAGAAGCGCGCGAGGTGGCGTACGAACCGGGGGCCGCGGATCCTGCCCCACAGGGCGAGGGGCAGCGCGAGGGCCACCACGACCAGGACGATCGTGGTCAGGAAGAAGGGGGTCCCCGTCAGGCTCATCGCGTCATCGGGCTCTCGTTTCCGGTTCTGTGCCTCTCGCCTGTGAGTAGATGACGGGAAGAGCGAAGAGGTTCCCACCGGTGCGCACGGGGCGTGGCGGCGCGGAGGGCCGCCACGCCTGTCGGACCGGCCGCCGGACCGGCCCTCAGACCAGCCGTCGGGCCGTCGCCCAGCGCGTCAGTTCGTGACGGTTGGACAGCTGGAGCTTGCGCAGCACCGCCGAGACGTGCGACTCGACCGTCTTCACCGAGATGAACAGCTGCTTGGCGATCTCCTTGTAGGCGTAGCCGCGGGCGATCAGGCGCAGGACCTCGCGCTCGCGCTGGGTGAGGCGGTCCAGGTCCTCGTCGACCGGCGGTGCGTCGGTCGAGGCGAACGCGTCGAGCACGAAGCCGGCCAGCCGGGGCGAGAAGACCGCGTCGCCGTCCCTGACCCGGAAGACGGCGTCGATCAGGTCGGTGCCGGTGATGGTCTTGGTGACGTAGCCGCGGGCGCCGCCGCGGATGACGCCGATGACGTCCTCGGCGGCGTCGGAGACGGACAGCGCAAGAAAGCGGACCGGGGCGTTCTGGTCGGCCATCAGGGGCGCGCAGCGGCGCAGCACTTCCACTCCCCCGCCGCCCGGGAGGTGGACGTCCAGCAGGACGACCTCGGGCCGGGTCGCGGTGATGACGGTGACCGCCTGGTCGACGTCGGCGGCCTCGCCGACGACCTCGACGCCCGTGCGGTCGGTGGCTCCGATCTCCGCCTGCACGCCCGTACGGAACATGCGGTGGTCGTCGACGAGCACCACCCTGACGTGCCGCGCGACGCTCTCGCCGGTCTCTTCGCTCGTCATGTCGCCTTCTCCGCCCTCTCCATCTCCAGCTCCACTTCCGTCCCCCCGTCGGGCGCGGAACGCAGTCTCGCCGTGCCGCCGTTGCGCTGCATCCGGCCGATGATCGACTCGCGGACGCCCATCCGGTCGTCCGGCACCGCGTCCAGGTCGAAACCGGGACCCCGGTCGCGGACGGAGATGAAGACCGTACGCGCCTCGACCTCGGCGTAGACCTGCACGGCCCCGCCCTGGCCACCGTACTTGGCCGCGTTGACCATGGCCTCACGGGCCGCCTGCAGCTGGGCGCCGAGCCGCTCGTCGAGCGGGCAGTCGCCGACCACGACGACCTCGATGGGCACGCCGTGGTAGTCCTCGACCTCCGCGGCGGTGGCCTTGACGGCCTCGGCCAGGGTGCTGGGCTCCTCGGCCTCCTCCTTGCCGCGGCCCTCGGGGTTGTAGAGCCAGTTCCGCAGCTCCCGCTCCTGGGCCCGGGCCAGGCGGGCGACCTCGCGGGAGTCCTCGGCGTTGCGCTGGATCAGGGTGAGGGTGTGCAGGACGGAGTCGTGGACGTGGGCGGCGACCTCGGCCCGCTCCTGGGCGCGGATGCGCATCGTCCGCTCGGCGGTGAGGTCCTGGGTCATCCGGACGACCGAGGGTCCGGCCAGGAGCGCGATGCCGACCAGCACGGCCAGCGAGGCCTGCAGCACGGTGCCCAGGTGCTCGGCCGAGCCCTGGAGGACGACGATGCCGGTCGCGCCGACGCCGACCAGGACCACGCCCGCCGCGCCGCGCGCGAGGGGCAGGACGCGCTTGCGGCGGCCGACCTCCATCCAGTGGGCCCGGCGGGCGTTGTCGGCCTGGCGCCAGACGAGGGCGACGCCCGCTCCTATGAAGATCAGGGGCCAGATGTAGGTGTTGGCGCGGCCGAGGTGGAGCCGGTCGAGGAAGATCGCGGCGCTGATGAGGAGCGCGATGAGCGCGAAGACCTGGCCGCGGTCGGGCTTGCGGGCGAACAGCCGCAGGCGCCCGTCGGCGGAGACCTGGGCGACGGCCCGGCGCGGCGCCTCCACGCCGCCGACGCCGAGCGGCACCACGAACCAGAACACCGCGTACAGCAGCGCGCCCATGCCCTGTGCCATGAACAGCGCCAGGAACACCAGCCGCACCCAGGACACCGGCACCCCCAGGTGCCCGGCGAGCCCACGGGCCACTCCGCCGAGCAGCCGACCGTCCGCGCTGCGGTAGAGCTTGCGCAGGGGCGGGCTGTCGGGACGTGCGGCGGTGGTCATGCACAGATCGTCACACGGTCGGGCCCGCCGCGGCATCAGGGTCGTCCCTGACGGGCCCCCTATCCGTCACCTGTCCTTGGGCAGCCGGAATCCGTCCCGGACGTCGTCGAACACCTTCTTGTGCTTGTGCCAGTCGGCCGCGGGCGCCGAGAGGTAGATGGCGTACTCGTTGCCGCCCGGACGCCCGAAGCCCAGGTCGGCGGCGCGGAAGTCGCGCGCCCGGCCCCGCCAGCTGAACTCCCAGATCGCGGCCGGCTGGCCGCGGAACTCCGTGCTCTGCATGCGCAGCTGCTTGTAGCCCGGGAGCTTGCCCTCCGCCACGGACTTGGCCTCGTCGTCCTTCCACCGCTGGAGGGGATCGCTGCTGGCGAGGTCGAGGACGGAGACGCGCAGCCCGACCAGTTCGGTGGGGTCGACATAGAGGATCTCGTCGCTGTCCGGCAGCTTCTTGCGCTTCCAGCCGTCCGGCACGGGGAAGGAGACGCCCACCCCCTTCTCGTCGACGAGGTGGTAGCCCTTCGGCACGGCCGGCAGCGGGCTCGCTCCGGGGCTCGCCGGCGCGCTCGCCGAGGGCTTCTCCGACTGCGGGGGCGCGGCCTCGTCGTCCTCCTGGCCGCCGTCCTGCGGCAGGAAGTACGCCCCGGCCGCCAGGGCCGCCACGAGGGCGACGGCGACGGTGCTCCACAGCGCCGTCCGGCGCCGCTTGGGCGCGGCCGGGGCCGCGGGCACGGACTGCGGGGCGGTGGGGGCGGTGGCGATCGGGTCGGCGACGGTCGTCGGTTCGGGCCGCGGCTCGGGCCGCTGGGGCCGCTCGGTCCGCTCGGTCCTCAGGGGAGCCGTGGCGGGCTCGGCGGCCGGCTCGCGCAGGATCTGCTCCACCAGCTCGGCGGGGGGACGCAGCGCCGGGTCCTTGGCCAGCAGGGTCTCGATCAGCTTGGTCAACGGGCCCGCCCCGCGCGGCGGCACCAGCGGGTCCACGGCGATGGAGTACGCCGTCTCGACCGCGGTGTCCTTGCGGAACGGCGGCCGGCCCTCGAGGGCCTGGTAGAGCGTGGCGCCGAGCGCCCACAGGTCGGAGGCGGGGCCGGGCTTGGCGCCCTTGACCCGCTCGGGGGCGATGTAGTCGATGGAGCCGACCATCTCGCCGGTCTTGGTCAGGGTGGAGGTGCCGCTGGCCTGGGCGATGCCGAAGTCGGTGAGGACGACCCGCCCGTCGTCGCCGAGGAGTACGTTGCCGGGCTTGACGTCACGGTGCAGCACGCCGGCCGCGTGGGCCGCGCGCAGCGCCGCGATCATGCCGCGTCCGATGCGGGCTGCCTCGTCCGGGCTCAGGGTGCCGCTGCCGAGCAGGTCGCCGAGGGTCGTCGAGGGGACGTACTCCATCACGATGCACGGCAGTCCGGCGTCCTCGACGACGTCGTGGACGACCACGACGTTGGGGTGGGTGATGCGGGCCGCGCTGCGCGCCTCGCGGCGGGTGCGCTCGTAGAGGGTGGCGAGCTCGTCCTCCTGCAGGCCCGGGGAGACGTGCAGCTGCTTGACGGCGACCTGGCGGCCCAGCAACTGGTCCTCGGCACGCCAGACGGTGCCCATGCCGCCACGGCCTATGCGCTCGACGAGCCGGTACCGGCCGGCGACGAGCCGTCCCGTTCCCGGCACTGCACTGTGCATCGCGCGCCCCTCCGGTTCCCCCGCGTGTGTTCGATCCGCCACACCCTAACCGGCCGGGCCTCAGGGAGGATCTCAGGGAACGGCCAGGGTCGTCACGGATGTCATACACACGTTCCGGTTGACACCATGTCCCCATGACCGACGCACCGACCGCCGAACACGAGACCCGACCGCCGCTGCGGCGCAGCCGTGAGCACAAGATGGTCGCCGGCGTCTGCGGCGGGCTCGGCCGCTGCTTCGACATGGACCCGGTCATCTTCCGCGTGGCGCTGGGGGTGCTGGGGGTCTCGGGCGGGCTGGGCCTGATCGTCTACGGCTTCGCCTGGCTGCTCATCCCGCTGGAGGGCGAGGAGGAGAACGAGGGCCGGCGGATGCTCTCGGGCCGCGTCGAGGGGCCGGCGCTGACGGCGGTGCTGTGCGCCCTGGTGGGCTGCGGGCTGTTCCTGTCGATGCTCAACAACAGTGGCGTGATGGCCTTCGCGCTGATGCTGACGATCGCCCTCAGCGGCGCCGCCTACTGGTCGCGCCACCGCGGCCTCGTGGAGGCGGAGGACGAGCGCGCCGAAGCGGGGGCCGGCGGCATACCGACGGCCGAGGGCACGCCGCTGCACGCGGCGCAGAAGACCGCCAAGGCACACAAACCCCATAAGCCGCACAAGGCTGTGGACGCCCCGCCGGAGACACAGGCGCCCCCGGCGCCGGGCACGCCGTCCTGGTGGCGCGACCCGGTCAAGGACGCGGCGCCGGCCGCCCTGGCCGGGTCCGCCGGCACCGGCTATCTGTGGGGACCCGACGACGGCCCCTACGAGACGGCGACCACCGCCGCCCGCGCGCCCGTCCGCCCGGCGCCCACCGGACGCCAACTGGGCGGCTGGACCTTCCTGCTGGCCCTGGCGGCCTGTGGCCTCGGCACCGGCCTGACCTGGCACCACCAGCCCCTGGGCACCTCCCTCGAGATCGGCCTGGCCTGCGCCCTGGGCGTGTTCGGCCTGGGCATCGCGGTCAGCTCCCTGTACGGGCGCACGGGCGGCGGCACGGTCGTCGCGGCGGTGCTGACCGGCACGTTGCTCACCGGCGCCGCCGCCCTGCCGAAGTCGGTGACCAGCGAGTGGACGCGCACGACCTGGCGCCCGGCGGGCCCGGCGGACGTACGCGAGCGCTTCGAACTGGGCAGCGGCGTGGCCGTGCTGGACCTGACCGCGCCGGCCTGGTCGCAGGGCGGCGCCACGCCGCTCGACGTGTTCGCCGAGGTCGGCGCCGGACAGCTCAAGGTCGTGCTGCCCCCGGACGTCACGGCACGGCTGGACATCGAGATCGGCATCGGCGACATCCAACTGCCCGGCGAGCGGCGCGACGACATCGACGTCGAACCCGGGCAGCACAAGCACCTCACGCTGGAACCCGCCGCCGGGCGCCCCTCGCACGGCATCCTGGAAATCAAGCTCAAGGCCGGCATCGGCCAGGTGGAGGTGGACCGTGCCACGCCATGACTTCGAGCCGGGCAAGTTGGTCGTCGGGCTGGTCCTGCTCGGCGGCTGCCTGGCCTACCTCGCCGCCGCCGACGGCCGGTGGGATTTCCCCTCCTACCTCCTGCTGCCCGTGATGGTCGCCGGCTTCTGCGTGGCCGGCGTGGTCTCCTCCCTCGCCTTCGCCGTCCGCCGTCACCGGGGCCGCGCCACGGACCGCAACGACCGCCCCGGCGAACCGCGCTGACCGCCCGCCGGGCCCACCGTCCGGCTCAGCCGAACAGCGCGCCCCTGCGACCCCGGCCCCGCCCACGGCGGCGACCGGACCACGCCGCGTCCACCGACAGCAGGGGCGCGCCCGCTATGACCAGCGGCAGCCACGCCATCAGATAGACCAGGTCGTTGCCGTAGTAGTACGGCGTGGCCGCCCAGCTGACGGTGAGCCACAGACTGAGCGAGATCAGCGCGCCCCCGGCCGCCGCCACCCGGGCGAACACCCCGAGCAGGGTGCCTATGCCCACCGCCAGCTCACCCAGCGCGATCGCGTAGCCGAAGCCGACCGGACTCTTCAGCGCCAGGTCCACCAGGCCCGGGAGCGCGGCCGTCCCGCGCACCGACTCCATCAGGGCCCCGACCGACCCCGGCCCTTCGCTCGCCATGAAGGCGGAGTCGGTGAGCTTGTCGAGCCCCGCGTAAAGGAACGTCACCCCGAGGAAGAGGCGCAGCGGCAGCAGGGCATACCGCCCCAGGTCCCCGCGCCCCGTGAATGACATGCCGCTCGCCATGGCCGCCTCCCTCGCCTTCACCCGCACCGGACCGTGCCGGCCCGCCGCGATCCGTCATCACTCATCGCTCTCCGACCATACGTGCGGGGACCGGAAAGCGTTCAGCCCTGTGGACAACCCCGCGCGGCCCGCGGCGGGGGTTGTCCACAGGGCTTGTGGGCGGCGGTGGTGTGTGCTCAGCCGCCGGTGCGCACGCCCAGTGCGCTGCCCTGCAGCCACTGCTCCCAGCTGAGGTTCCAGTCGCCGTAGCCGTTGCCGAAGAGGTCCATCGGCTTCGGCTTCGTACCCCCGCCGACCTGCACGACATCGCCCTTGAGGCTCAGCCCGTACAGCCACTTGGCGTCGTCCGTGGACATGCCGGTGCAGCCGTGGCTGACGTTCTCCTTGCCGAAGGACTCGGCGTTGTCGGGGGCCGCGTGCACGTACTCGCCGCTGATCGTCTCGCGCATGCTGTAGTCGTACGAGCCGTAGAACCCGTCCGGGTGGTTGCGCGGGATGCCGATGGAGAGCGAGTCCATCACGACCCGCCCCTCCTTGCCGAGGATGGTCTTGATGCCCTCGCGGGTCCCGAAGCCCTTGCCCTCGTCGCCGCCGCTGATCGCGATGGTGCGCAGCGTCCTGCCGTTGCGGACGACGGTCATCTTGTGGGTCTTGAGGTCCACGGTGTTGACCATCGAGTCGCCGATGGTGAAGGAGACGCTGCGGTCGCCGGCGGCGGCCGTGCCCCCGGCGAGCTTCACGCCCGCGAGCCGGGCGTCCAGGGTCACCTTGGTGCCGGCGGGCCAGAACTTCTCGGGGCGGAAGTGGACGCGGGTGTCGCCCTTGGACTCGTTCCAGTGCCAGGCCCCGGGGACCTTCGGCGAGGTGGAGACCTTCAGCCGCCCCTCGATGCCGGCGCGCAGCTCCTGGGAGACCTTCTGCTGCTTGAAGACGATCGCGATGGGCTGTCCCACGCCGACCTTCTCGCCGTTCGCGGGGGCTATCTCGGGCCGTACGGTCCGGGCGGCGCCGGTGAGCATCGCGGCGGGCGGGGCCGGCTTCTCGGAGACAGGGGCGGCGCTCGAGGGCGCGGGGGCGGACGATCCCCGGGCGGAGGACTTCGCGGGCCGCTCCTCGGCCTCGGCACCGCCGCCGCACCCCGTGACGGCCAGCCCGGTCAGGGCCAGGGCCGCGGACAGCCCGATGCAACGGGAGAGGCGCATGGTTCTCCTACCGGTTCGTTTCTTCCAGTGCTTCCGGACGTGACGCTCTTCCGGACATGACGGAGCCGAGGCGGCTACGCCCCGGCTCCTCACCATCGTAAGCAGGGCAAATGCCCCACAAAGGCGCCCGGAAGAACGAGCGACCCCCGCCGACGGGCGGGGGTCGCACGCCCGGTCCGTCAGCCCAGGAGCTCCGGCTCGCTGCGCGTGATCTGCTGGTGGAGCGGCTGGTAGTTGATCCACGCCACCAGGTCGTTGCCGAGCTGGTCACGGGTGTGCTCGGCGCTCGCGGCGTCGATGAGCACCGGCTTCCCGGCGGCCTTGGCCGCCAGCTGCACCTGGCAGGAGCGTTCCATCGTGATGAACCACCACGCCGCCGCGTCGACCGAGTCCCCGACCGTCAGCAGCCCGTGGTTGCGCAGGATCACCGCCTTGTGCGGCCCGAGGGCCGTGGCGATGCGCCGCCCCTCCTCCTCGTCCACGACGACGCCCGTGTAGTCGTCGAAGAGCGCGTGGTCCTGATAGAAGGCGCAGACGTCCTGGGTGATCGGCTCCAGCAGCTCCCCCAGCGCGGACAGCGCCCGCCCGTACGTGGAGTGGCTGTGCGCGGCGGCCACGACGTCGGGCCGGGCCCGGTGGACCTGCGAGTGGATCGCGAAGGCGGCCTGGTTGACGTGGTAGCGGCCCTCGACGACCTGCCCCTGATGATTGACGAGGATCAGGTCGGAGACGGTGATGTGCTTGAACGACATCCCGAACGGGTTGACCCAGAAGTGATCGGTGAACTCCGGATCACGCGCGGTGATGTGCCCCGCGACCCCCTCCTCGAACCCGAACCGCCCGAACAGCCGCAGCGCCGCCGCGAGCCGCTCCTTGCGGTACCGCCGCTCGTCCTCGACGGTGTCGTGCTGGGGAGGCATGGCGAAGTGGAGCTGATCGGTGGGGATGGGTTCCGGTGCGGCTGCCTGCGACATGGCGGTGCTCCTCCGGTTGCTCCGTGGCTACGAACCGGAAGCTACCGCCGGGTACCCGCCGGGAACAGGCCTACGACGCGGCGGGCGCCGCCGACGCGGCCACGGCGTGCTCCAGGACGGCCTCGGCCAGCGGCCGCAGGCACTCGCGCGGCAGCGCGTGCCCCATGCCCGGCATCGCCACCGTCCGGGCGTTGCCGATCACTTGGGCGATGTGGCGGGCGTGGGGCCGCGGGAAGACGGGCTCGGCAAAGCCGTCGGTCACCAGCGTGGGAACGGTGTTGCGCGCCAGCCCCTCCGTCCGGTCCATGCCGGAGTGATCGGCGCGGCCGTGGGCGGTGGAGACGTCGTAACGCCCCGCGTGCTCGATGATCCGCCGCTCGCGCTCGCGCATCTCGTCGGCGTGGAAGGGGAGCTCCTCGCCGCTCAGGAGCCGCCAGTGCGCCACGCGCCGGTCGAGCTCGGCCTCCAGGCCGTGATCCTCCACGGGCTGAGCCCACATCTCCAGGACGCGCGGATCGATGCCGGGCAGGTCGGCGACGGCGGTTTCCCTGCCGTCGGCCTCGACGAGCGGCCGCCCGCTCAGCGCGCAGGTGCCGATGAGGGTGGCGCTGAGGATGCGGTCCGGGTGATCGGCGAGCAGCAGCTGCGCCAGCATGCCGCCGAGCGACATACCGACGATGTGGGCACGCTCGACGCCGTGTGCGTCCAGGACGGCGAGGGCGTCCTCCGCGAGGTCGGTGATGCGGTAGGGCTGCTCGTCGTAGGACCAGGTGGAGCGGCCGGCGTCGCGGTGGTCGTAACGGATCACGCGGTGGCGGGCGGCGAGGGCGTCGACGAACTCCTCGGGCCAGGCCAGGCCGGAGGCCTGCGCGCCCATGATGAGCAGGAGGGGGGACGCGTCGGCGGCGCCGCGCTCTTCGGTCCACAGCTGCACGCCGGGGGCGACGTCGACGGCAAGGGTTCGGATTGCGGCTCGGGTCATGACGGGTCCCTTCCTGGGGTTCGTGTGCGGGCGCACCTCAGGAATGAAACGATACGTCTCGTCTCGTGATCGCGCCACTCTTTGCCGGAACCCGGTTCTGCCGACGCACCCCATGGCAAAAACGCCGGTGCCGCCGCCCAGACGAATGGGCGGCGGCACCGGCGTTCGATCAGGGGAGGACTACTCCCACTCGATGGTGCCCGGCGGCTTGCTGGTGACGTCCAGCACCACGCGGTTCACATCGGCGACCTCGTTCGTGATGCGGGTCGAGATCCGGGCGAGCACCTCGTACGGCATGCGGGTCCAGTCGGCCGTCATCGCGTCCTCGGACGAGACCGGGCGCAGCACGATCGGGTGGCCGTACGTGCGGCCGTCGCCCTGGACGCCGACCGAGCGGACGTCGGCCAGGAGCACGACCGGGCACTGCCAGATCTCGCGGTCCAGGCCGGCCGCGGTGAGCTCCTCGCGGGCGATGGCGTCGGCCTCGCGCAGGAGGTCCAGACGCTCCTTGGTCACCTCGCCGACGATGCGGATGCCCAGGCCGGGGCCGGGGAAGGGCTGGCGCTGGACGATCTCGTCCGGCAGGCCGAGCTCCTGGCCGACCATGCGGACCTCGTCCTTGAAGAGCTGGCGGAGCGGCTCGATGAGCTTGAACTCCAGGTCCTCGGGGAGGCCGCCCACGTTGTGGTGGGACTTGATGTTGGCGGTGCCGGTGCCGCCGCCGGACTCGACGACGTCGGGGTAGAGCGTGCCCTGGACGAGGAACGCGACGTCCTCGCCGTCGGCCGCGCCCTCGGCGACGATCTCGGCCTGCGCCTGCTCGAAGACGCGGATGAACTCACGGCCGATGATCTTGCGCTTGGTCTCCGGGTCGGAGACCCCGGCCAGCGCGTTCAGGAAGCGCTCCTGGGCGTCGACGACCTTCAGCTGGACGCCGGTCGCGGCGACGAAGTCCTTCTCGACCTGCTCGGTCTCGCCCTTGCGCATCAGGCCGTGGTCGACGTACACGCAGGTCAGCTGGGAGCCGATGGCCTTCTGCACGAGGGCGGCGGCGACGGCGGAGTCCACGCCGCCCGACAGGCCGCAGATCGCGCGCTTGGTGCCGACCATCTCCTGGATGGCGGCGACCTGCTCCTCGATCACGTTGCCCGTGGTCCAGGTCGGCTCGATGCCCGCGCCGCGGTAGAGGAAGTGCTCCATGACCAGCTGGCCGTGCGTGGAGTGCATCACCTCGGGGTGGTACTGCACGCCGTAGAGCTTCTTGGCGTCGTTCTCGAAGGCGGCGACCGGCACGACGTCCGTGGACGCGGTGACGGTGAAGCCCTCGGGGGCGGCCGAGCAGGCGTCGCCGTGCGACATCCACACCGACTGCTCCGCCGGGGTGCCCTCGAAGAGGGTCGAGCCGGTCTTGGAGACGTGCAGGGGGGTACGGCCGTACTCGCGCGCACCGGTGTTGTCGACGGTGCCGCCGAGGGTGGTGGCCATCAGCTGGAAGCCGTAGCACATGCCGAAGACGGGGACGCCGGACTCGAAGAGGCCGAGGGCGTCGTCCAGGCGGGGGGCGCCCTCCTCGTACACGGACGAGGGGCCGCCGGAGAGGATGATCGCCTTGGGGTTCTTGGCGAGCATCTCGGCGACGGGCATCGTGCTGGGCACGATCTCGCTGTAGACGCGGGCCTCGCGGACGCGGCGGGCGATGAGCTGGGCGTACTGCGCACCGAAGTCGACAACGAGCACCGGTTCCGCGGTGTTGTCGTGGGCGGCGGCGGGGGGTGCTGCTGACACGGGAGCGGCCTTCCGGCGGTCGAGGAGGGGGCTGTATTTGTCGATTCTACCGGGGAGCGGGAGCTTGCTTTTGTCTCACCATCCGAACGATGCCCCGACGCGCATTGGCCCGGGCGCCCCGCACGGGCCATACTGTCCGCCATGCGCAAGCACCTGACCTTCGTCTTTACCTATGGCACCCGGCCCGTCCGGCTGCCATGGTCGTGCTGCTTGAGCAACTGACAAGCGACTTCCCAGGCGCCCCGGGCCGACAAGGCCCGGGGCGCCTGTCGTTTTTCCGGGTCATGCCGCTCCGGGGGGCCGCGCCCTCTTTGGAGAAACACACATGAGCACCACGACCACCACCAACACCCCGCGCCACACCGACACCGGCGCCCGCACCGACCACGCCGCCGGCGTGATCACCGGCGCCCGGGAGCGGATCGACGACCTCGACGGCCGCATCATCGGGCTCGTCCAGGAGCGCATGGCCGTCTCGGCCGTGATCCAGCGCGAGCGGATCGCCTCCGGCGGGCGCCGGGTGAACCTCTCCCGCGAGATGGAGATCCTCGGCCACTACAGCGAGCAGCTCGGCAAGCCCGGCACCGCCCTGGCCATGACCCTGCTCGAGCTCTGCCGGGGCCGCATCTGACCGTGGTCCGGTCACCCGCCGCACCCGAGTTCGGGGCCCGTCACCCGTACGGCGCGTGACCGGCGGCTGATCATCTTCGTTAATACCGGTGTCCGCCCCAGCCAGGAGCGGCCCTCCGAGATCCACGCGTGGCTTCCGTCCCTGTTCATCTGGGCGCCCGGCAACGACAGGGCGGGATCCACCGGGGTGTGTGACGCGCGAGCACGCGCGTCGTGGGACCTCACTCCGGTGGCGAGGCGACCGGTCAGCAGGGGACAGCAGCCCGGCCGCCACTCAAGGGGCGGTCGGTTCCAGGGACGCCTGGAACCGACCGTATCCGGTCGAAACGGTTGCGCCCGGGGCGGCTCATCCCGCACGATGCAAAAGGGAACGGCAAGTCCCTTGTCCCGTACCGCCATTGGTTCAACCATCTCCAGCCTGCGACGCTCCCCCCGGCGTCGCTCCGCGGCACCGACCCTGCCCTGACCTCGGTGCCGGCAGTCAAGGGCCCCGAGGCCGCCCGCACGCCCCCGCGGTGCGGCCCGGGGCCCTTCGCCGTGCCACGGCCCGGCGCGGGCGACCCGGCACACCCGGCGTCAGTGAGTTACATCACATGGCCGGAATGGGCGGGCCGCTCCGTCACTCCCCCGCCTGCCGCTTCGGCACCTCCGGCACCGGCAGGAACGGCAGTCGCAGCGCCCCGAAGGCGTCCTCGGGCACCGCCGGGCCGTGCGGCGCGACGGCGGCCACGCGCTCGTACGCACCGCCCGGCTCCGGGCGGGGATCCGCCTCGCCCTTGTTCGGCCAGAAGGCCATCGCGCGCTCCGCCTGCGCCGTGATCGTCAAGGAGGGGTTGACGCCGAGGTTCGCGGAGACGGCCGCGCCGTCGACCACCGAGATGCCGGGGTGCCCGTACAGCCGGTGGTACGGATCGATGACGCCCCGGGACGGGTCGGGGCCGATCGGGCAGCCGCCGATGAAGTGGGCGGTGAGCGGGGTGCCCATGAGCTCGCCGACGTTGCTGCCGGCGAAGCCGTTGATCTCCCGGGCGATGAGGCGCGCCGCCTCGGCCGCCACGGGGATCTGCCTCGGGTTGGGCGCGCCGTGGCCCTGCCGGGCCGTGAGCAGGGCCTTGCCCACGCCGCCCGGCCTGCGGTACGTCGTCAGGGAGTTGTCCAGCGACTGCATGACGAGGCCGATGATCGTGCGCTCGGACCAGCGGCGGTTGGACAGCGACCGCAGCAGCAGCACCGGATGCCGTGCGCAGCGCGCCGCGAAGGCCACCGCCCGCGGCATCCGCGTCCCTACCGGCACCTGGAGGATGGACAGGCCGCCCATGGCGTTCGAGCCCTTGCCGTACCGCACGGGTTCGATGTGGGTGTGGGCGTCGGGGTGGACGGACGAGGTGATCGCCACGCCCCGGGTGAAATCGGGCGTGCGGCCGTGCGCGGCGCGGTAGCGGCGGGCGGTGGTCTGGGCGCCGACCAGGGCCTCGGAGTTCGTCCGGGTCAGCTCGCCGAGCCGCTCGGAGAGGCGGGGCAGCAGGCCCTTGTCCCGCATGGTGTGCAGGAGCGTCTGGGTGCCGTACGTTCCGGCGGCGACCACCACCCGTTCGGCGCGCAGCACCCGGGGGCGGGCCGTGCGGCGCCGGCCGGTGGGGACGGTCAGGACGCGGTAGCCGCCGTCCGCGTGCTCGGTGAGGGCCACGACCGTCGTCATCGGGTGGATGACGGCTCCGGCGCGCTCGGCGAGGTGGAGGTAGTTCTCGCCCAGGGTGTTCTTGGCGCCGTGCCGGCAGCCGGTCATGCACTCGCCGCACTCGACACAGGCCTTGCGGGCGGGGCCCGCACCCCCGAAGTACGGGTCCGGGACCTCGGCGCCGGGGCGGGCGCGGGCGCTCCCGTCGCCGTCCTCGCCGTCGCCGAAGAAGACGCCGACCGGGGCGAGGTGGAAGCTCTCCCCCACGCCCATCCGTTCGGCGGCCGCCTTCAGGTGGACGTCGGAGGGGGTCGTGGTGGGGTTGAGCCGTACGCCCAGCATGCGCCGCGCCTGCTCGTAGTACGGGCGCAGCTCCTGCTCCCAGTCGGTGATGGAGGCCCACTGCGGGTCGTCGAAGAACGCCTTGGGCGGTACGTAGAGCGTGTTGGCGTAGTTCAGCGAACCGCCGCCGACGCCGGCGCCCGCGAGGACCATGACGTTGCCGAGGAGGTGGATGCGCTGGATGCCGTAGAGCCCCAGGGCCGGGGCCCACAGGTAGTTGCGCAGGTCCCAGGAGTTGCGGGGGAGGGTGTCGCGGGTGAAGCGGCGGCCGGCCTCCAGCACGCCCACGCGGTAGCCCTTCTCGCTCAGGCGCAGGGCGGAGACGGAGCCGCCGAAGCCCGAGCCGATGACGATGACGTCGTAGTCGAATGTGGTCACCACGTGCCTCCGGTCAGCGCAGACGGATCGCCTTCAACACTCTGAGCCCACCCGTCATCAGCCGGGCGTACTGCGCGTCGTCCAGCCCGAAGGACGGGCCCAGCGGAACGATCCGCTGGTGGGCGACTGTCTGAGCCTCGGTGTACTTGAGGATGCCCTCCGCGCCGTGCCGCCGGCCCAGGCCCGAGTCCTTCATGCCGCCCATCGGCGCCTGTGCGCTGCCGTACCCGGCCGCGTACGCCTCGTTGACGTTGACCGTCCCGGCGCGCAGCCGTGCGGCGACCGCCCGCCCGCACCGGCCGTCGGCGGTCCACACACTGGCGTTGAGCCCGTAGGGGGTGGCGTTGGCGAGCCGGATCGCCTCGTCCTCGTCGTCGAAGCGGTGGACGGACACGACGGGGCCAAACGTTTCTTCAGTGCAGACGGCCATGGGCGCCTCGACGCCGTCGAGGATGGTGGGCTCGTAGAACAGCGGCCCGACGTCGGGCCGGTGGCGGCCGCCGGCGAGGACCGTGGCGCCCTTGGCCGCCGCCTCGGTGACGTGCCGGGTGACGGTCTCCAGCTGCCGCTCGGACACGAGCGAGCCCATGTCGGCGCCGTAGGCGAGGGCGGTGCCGAGGCGCAGGGCCTTCGTACGGGCGACGAAGCGGTCCACGAACGCGTCGGCCACCGATCTGTGGACGTACAGCCGCTCGATGGAGATGCACAGCTGTCCGGCGGAGGAGAAGCAGCCGCGGACCGCGCCGGCGGCGGCCTTCTCGACGTCGGCGTCGCGCAGCACCAGCATGGCGTTCTTGCCGCCGAGCTCGAGCGAGCAGCCGACGAGCCGGGCGGCGGCGGCCTGGGCGACCTCACGGCCGGTGCGGGTGGAGCCGGTGAAGGCGACGTAGTCGGCGTGGGCGACGACGGCCGGGCCCACGACGGGCCCCTCGCCCAGCACGACCTGCCACACGTCCGCGGGCAGCCCCGCCTCGATGAGGAGTTCGCGGGCCAGCAGGGCGGTGAGGGCGGTCTCCGTGTCGGGCTTCATCACGACGGCGTTGCCCGCGGCGAAGGCGGGCAGCGCATCGCCGACGGACAGCTCGAAGGGGTAGTTCCAGGGGACGATCTGGCCGATCACGCCGCGCGGTACGCGCAGTTCGGTGACCTTGGTCAGGACGGGCAGGACGCCGGTGTGCGGCTTGGACCGCAGATAGGCCGGGGCCGTGCGCCCGTAGTGGCGGGCGGCGACGGCGACCGCCTGGATCTCCTCGTGGGCGTGCAGCCGGGCCTTGCCGGTCTCCAGCTGGATGAGGTCCAGGATCTCGGACTGGCGGGCGAGTACGAGGTCGTGGAAGCGCAGCAGGACGGCGGCGCGCCGCCGTGCGGGCACGGCAGCCCAGGCGCGCTGCGCCGTCCGGGCCCGTTCGAACGCCTCGGCGACGTCCTCGGGGGTGGATATCGGCAGGCCGGCCAGCTTCCGCCCGGTGAAGGGGGCGTGGCTGTCCGCGCTGCCGCCGGAGCTCACCACCGCGCGGGTGAGGCGGGCGACGAGCTCCGGGGTGACGACGTCGTCGGCGGTGCGGGTGCCCGCCGGGGCTACGGGATTGCGGGAGTTGCCATCGGCGACTGTTCCAGTGTCCAGCGTGTCCGTCATGCGGGTGAGCGTATGACGGACCGGACGAATTGGGTACCTGCCGGTAACCTCAAATGGGTCACTGCGCCTGGATCTTGAGGTACTTCAGGACGTCGGCGAAGAGCTTGTCGCCGTCCTTGCGGGCCTGGCCTGCGGCAGGCATCCGGATCTCGAGCGACCAAGCGGTGGCCTCGGCCTCGTCGACGATGATCCGGGTGCGCCAGAGGCTCTTGGGGTCCTTTTCGCCGTCCCCGGACTTGCGGTAGACGGTGACGACCTCCGCCGCTTCCATGCCCTGGTGGCGAGGGACCTCGGCCGTGGTCGTCTCCGGTTCGTTGAACGAAGACCAGTCCCCCTTGCGGCTCTTCTGCCCTTCGGCGATCCTGTCGGCCTCCGCAGAGGCCGAGGCGACGTCCTTCGGCTGCGAGTCCGACGTGTTCTTGCTGCGCTTCTCGTCCGTCTCGCGGGTGAGGTAGAGCGTGAAGACGCCACCGGGGTCGCGGAAGGAGACCCAGCCCTTGTCGGCGTTCGTCTCCTTGATGTAGTCCTCGGGCACGGCGATCGACGCCTTGACGATCTCGGGCTCGTCGCGGACCTTCCAGTGCAGCGGAATCGCCGGCCCCACCGCGAACGGGTTCACGATGAGCAGTGCCGCGGCGACGGCCACGGCCACCACACCGCCTCCGAGGCCCCACTGCGCCTTGCGGTTGCCGTGCAGCACGGGCGGCACCCACTTGCTGCCGGTGGGCCGCGTCGCGCCGGCGGTGTACGCCGACGGCTGCGGTACCTGCGGCCGGGCCACCGCCTCCAGCGCCTGCCGGACCTCCGCGGCCGTCGGCCGGGCGGCGGGCTCCTTGCGCAGCAGCTGCATGACGATCGAGGAGAACGCCCCGGCGCCCCGCGCCGGCACCTGGGGATCCGCCGACAGGATGGCCTGCATCGTCGCCTGCGTGTTGGAGCGGCGGAACGGGGACATGCCCTCCGCCGCCGTGTAGAGCACCACGCCCAGCGACCACAGGTCGGACTCCGGGCCGGGCCGCTGGCCCAGCACCCGTTCCGGAGCGACGTATTCCGGTGATCCGACGAACGCGCCGGTCTCGGTCAGGCCCTGCTCGCCCTCGATCGTCGCGATGCCGAAGTCAGTCAGCACGACGCGGTCGTTGCGCCCGAGCAGCACGTTGTCCGGCTTGACGTCGCGGTGCAGCACCCCCGCCTCGTGCGCGGCCGTCAGCGCGCCGAGCACGGCCAGCCCGACGCGGGCCGCCTCGCGCTGGTCCAGGGTGCCCTCGGCGAGCTGGTCGGCCAGGGAGCGCCCGCGCACCAGCTCCATGACGATCCACGGGCGGCCGTCCTCGACGACCACGTCGTGGACGGTCACCACGGACGGGTGGTCGATGCGGGCCGCGGCCCGGGCCTCGCGCTGCATGCGCTGGTGGACGTTCTGCCGCATCGCTTCCGGCACGTTGTCCGGGACGCGCGGCTCCTTGACGGCGACGTCACGGTCGACGACCTCGTCGCGGGCCTTCCACACGGTGCCCATGCCGCCGTGCCCGAGCCGGGATATGAGGCGGTAGCGGCCTCCCACGACCCGGCCCACGCCGGGGTCGGCGGTCGCGGGGTGGGCTTGGGTGGGTACGTAGGGGTTGCCCGCCGGCGCAGGTGGCTGGAGTTCGTAACTGGTGGGCCCGCTCGCCCATCCCCCGTCGTTCGTCATGACCCCATCATTACCAAGCGCGGAGCGGCCGCCGCACATCGGCGAACGCGGCGTCAGGGCGATGAGACCGGCTTCGTCCTGACAAAGGTGGACAGCGCCGTATGGAAGTGCCGACGGCCCTCGGCGGACTCGCCGACCGGGGAGGACACCCACACGTCGTACATCTTGTCCCCCTCGTCCCAGGCGAGGTCGTAGGTGTGGCGGGAGCCGGCGGGCGCCTTCTCCGGAACCTCGAAGCCGTCCCAGACGAACTCCCAGGAGGCGGCCCGCCGCCCCTTGTGCGTGGTGCGCTCGACCTTGCCGTCGCGGTAGCCGGGGTAGCGGTCCGGGGCCAGGGCGGCGGAGCTGCGCATGACGGCGATCGGGCCGCCGTCCTGCACGTCCTGGATGAGGACTCCGATGCGGAACTCCTTGCCGGGCGAGTAGTAGAAGACGCGGGGCGGCTCGAAGGAGCGGACGAAGCCGTCGGGCACGGCGAGCGCGAAACCCGCCGGGTCCTGCACGGCGTGGTAGCCGGCGGGCGCGGACACCGACGCGCTGGCGGGCGGCGGCTCGAGGACGGACGCGCCCCGGGACGGCCCGGAGGAGTGGGCCGCCTTGTCGTTCGAGGACACCCGGCCCGGCTCACGGTCCATCAGCAGCGCGGCCGCACCGGCGCCCATCCCGGCCAGCGTGACCACGGTCAGCGCCGCCATCAGGGCGGTACGGGCACGGTTGCTGCCGGGCGTCGTGACGGTCTCGGCGTGGGCGGCGGGCACCGGGACGCGCGTACCGGTCTGCGTCGGCGTGTACCTCTCGGGGACCGGTGTCCGGCCGGTGTCCAGATAGCCCCGCAGCAGCCGCTCCGCCTCGTCCGCGCTCATCCGCTGCGCCGGGTCCCGCTCCAACAGGCCCCGTACGACCGGCAGCAGCGGCCCGGCCGCGGCGGGCGGGCGGATCTCGGCGTAGACGACGGCGTGCAGGATGCCGCCCAACGAATCGCGGTGGAAGGGCGATTCTCCGTTCATGGCCGTGCACAGCAGCACGCCCAGCGACCACAGGTCCGACTCCGGGCCCGCGCGCCCGCCGGCCATCCGCTCGGGCGCGGTGTACTCGGGCGAGCCCACGAACGCGCCCGTCTCGGTGATCGTCGTGGCGCCGGAGACCTGGGCGATGCCGAAGTCCGTGAGCACCACCCGCCCGGTCGCCGCCTCCAGCAGGACGTTCGGGGGCTTGATGTCGCGGTGCAGCACGCCGCGCGCGTGCGCCGCGCGCAGCGCGCCCAGCAGCGCGACGCCGATGCGGGCCCCCTCCTGCGGGGTGACCGGGCCCTCGGTGGAGAGCCGGCCGGACAGCGAGCGGCCGTCGATCAGCTCCATGACGATCCAGGGCCGGCCGTCCTGCTCGACGATGTCGTGCATGACGATCACGTTCGGGTGCTTGATCAGTGCGACCGCACGGGCCTCGCGCAGCATGCGGTCGTACTGCGCCTGGGCATCCGCGGCGGAGTGCTGATCGTCGATGTGCAGCTCTTTGACCGCGACCTCACGGGCCAGCAGCTCGTCCGTGGCACGCCATACGGTGCCCATGCCACCGCGCCCGATCTTGCGGACCAGCCGGTACCGCCCGGCGATGAGACCGCCGTGTGCAGCGAAGGTGCCCATGAGCTCATATTGCCCCACCTCGCCCCGCCCGACCGGGTCCGTACCGGTCGCTTCACTCCACGACAGGCAACATTCTTCCGGTTCGGCAGATCGTAGGAACGGCGGGGCGGAAGCGCGGGCGTCAAAAGCACCCGCGCAGTTCATGTACAGTTGTTCCCGCAACGCCGACCGGACGATGGGAATCCGCCTCCGGGACGCCGAGCGCTCGTAGCTTAACGGATAGAGCACTTGACTACGGATCAAGAGGTTGCAGGTTCGAATCCTGCCGAGCGCACACTCCTGACGGGAGCCGGACAGTGTCCGGCTCCCGTTCTTCGTTGTCCGTTCTTCGGAGGCCGTTCTTCGCCGGCTCGCGTCTAGGACGGCATCCGTCCTACTGACCGCCTAGCGTCGGCCCCATGGCCCCCTCCCGCACCCCCCGCATCAGTGACGACCAGCGCCGCACCCGCCTCGCGCACCGTCATCTCCTGGCGCCCGGTCGCCGTGCCACGACCGTCGAGGAGGTGGCCGACGCCCTCGTCGGACTGCACGCCAGCGACCCGGCGACCGTGTACCTGTCGGCGTGCGCACGGCTCGCCGAGCCGTCCACGGCCGAGGTGGAGCGGGGGCTGTACGAGGACGTGACGCTGGTCAAGCTGCTGTCGATGCGGCGCACGCTCTTCGCCGTCAGCACCGACGCGGCCCCCTACGTGAACTGCTCCACCGCCCGCGCGATCGCGCTCAAGGAGCGGGAGGGGCTGCTCAAGCAGCTGCGGCAGAGCCTGCCGGACTGGGACGAGCGGCGTCTGGTGCGCACCGAGCGGGAGGTGCTGGCCGCGCTCGCCGGGCACGGCGAGGCGACGACGGCCGAGCTGGCCCGGGACGTGCCCGCGCTGCGGGAGACGATGGTCGTCTCGCCCGGCAAGCCGTACGAGGGGCGGCAGAGCGTGGGCAGCCGGGTACTGCGGCTGCTGGCCTCGGACGGGCATGTGCGCCGGGCCCGGCCGCGCGGCTCATGGACGAGCAGCCTGTACGCGTGGGCGCCGGTGCCGCAGCTGCCGGACGTTCCGGTGCGCGAGGCGAAGGCGGAGGTGGTGCGGCGCTGGCTCGGCTCGTACGGGCCGTCGACGGAGGCCGACCTGAAGTGGTGGACCGGCTGGACCCTGCGGGACACACGGGCGGCGCTGGCCGACGTCGGAGCCCTCGAGGTGCGGATGGAGGCGGGGCCCGGATTCGCGCTGCCGGACGACCTCGAGGACGCCGGGCCGTGCGGCGACTGGGCCGCCCTGCTTCCCGGGCTCGACCCGACGGCCATGGGCTGGCGCGGGCGCGACTGGTACCTCTCGCCCGACCACGTCCCCTTCCTCTTCGACCGGGCCGGCAACGTCGGGCCCACCGTGTGGTGGAACGGCCGCGTCGTCGGCGGGTGGGCGCAGCGCGCCGACGGCGAGATCGTGTGGCGGCTCCTGACGGACGCGGGACGCGACGCGGTGGCCGCGATCGGGGCGGAGGCCGCACGGCTGTCCGCCTGGATCGGGGAGGTCCGCGTCACGCCCCGGTTCCGTACGCCGCTGGAGCGGGAACTGGTGCGCTAGCCGCTCAGGCGGACTTGGGCCGGCCGCCGTAGGGGACGGTGAGGAACTCGACGGCGATCGTGCCGCCCGGGTCCAGGACGTAGACGCCGCGCCCGCCGTCGTTGTGGTTGATGCCCTCGGTGGTCCGGTACGGGTCCGCCCAGTGCGGCAGCGACCGCTCAGTGATCTTCGCGAAGGTCGTGTCGAACTCCTCCTCGGTGACGAGGAAGGCGAGGTGGGAGTTGTTGAGGTTCTCCGGCGCGACCACGGAGTCGGCGAAGTCGATGTCGACGCCGTTGGACGTGGTGATCTGGGTGAAGATCGCGACGTCGGCCGGCGGCTTCGTGCCGAGCAGCTCGGCGACGAACGCGGCGGAGGCGTGCCGGTCCTTGCAGTGGACGATGACGTGGTTCAGCTCGGCTGCCATGGTGCTCCTTCGGTCCGGTTCGGTTCTCTCAGGGCTTGGCGGTACGGCCGCGGCCGGGCAGGGCCAGCCCGCCCAGCGCGGCACAGGCGGTGCAGACCGCGGCGATCAGCAGGCCGCGGCCGTAGCCGGCCGCCAGGGCGGCCGGTACGTCATGGGTGTGGCCGGCCAGGTGGGCGGCCGTGGTGTGGGAGGCGACGGTCCCCAGGACGGCGAGGCCGAGGGCGCCGCCGACCTGGCGCGAGGTGTTGACCAGTCCCGAGGCCAGTCCCGCCTGCTCGCGGGGGGTGTCGCCGGTCGCGGCCATCGTGACGGGCATGGAGGCCAGGCCCATGCCGAGGGTGACGAGGACGAAGGGCGCGAGGACGTCGGCCGGGTAACTGCCGCCGGCCCGGATCTGGGAGAGCCAGGCGAAGCCGACGGTGCTCAGCGCCATGCCGGTCACCAGCAGCGGGCGGGCGCCGGTGCGGTCCACGACGCGGGTGGCGATGCGGGCGCCGGTGATGATCGCGAGCGAGCCGGGCACGAAGCACAGGCCCGCCCGGAGCGCGTCGTAGCCGAGGACCTGCTGCAGGTGGAGGGAGACCAGGAACCACATCGAGAACATCGACGCGCCGATCAGCATCACGACCAGGTTCGCGGTGGCGAGCGTGCGGCGGCGCAGGACCGCGAGGGGGACGAGGGGGTGGGCGACCCGGGACTCGATGACCACGAACGCCGCCAGCAGCACCACGGCGGCCGCGACCGGCCCCCACACCACGGCCGAGTCCCACCCGTGGGTCTCGCTGGAGATGATTCCGTAGACGAGCGCGGTCAGGCCCGCGGTCACGGTCGCCGCGCCCGGCAGGTCCAGCCGGCGCAGCCCGCCCCGGGCGCCCGCGGCGGCCGGTACGTACGCCAGCGCGGCGGCCAGCAGGACGGCGCCCAGGGGGACGTTGACGAAGAAGACCCAGCGCCAGCCCGCGTACTGGGTGAGCACGCCGCCGACGACCGCGCCCGCCGCGCCGCCGGCCGCCATGACGGCACTCCAGGCGCCCATGGCGCGGGTGCGGGCGGCGGGTTCGGTGAACGTCGTCATGATCAGCGTCAGGGTGGCCGGCGCGAGGACCGCGCCGCCTACGCCCTGCACCGCGCGGGCGGCGATCAGCAGGGCGCCGTCGGTGGCGAAGCCGCCGACGAGCGAGGCGAGGGTGAAGGCCACGAGTCCGGTGAGGAAGGCCCGCTTGGTGCCGACGAGGTCGGCCGCGCGGCCGCCGAGCAGCAGCAGGCCGGCGAAGCCGAGGGTGTAGGCGTTGACGATCCACTGCTGGCCGGCGGCGCTGAGGTGGAGCTCGGAGCGCACGGACGGGAGCGCCACGTTCACGATCGACACATCGAGGATGACCATGAACTGTGCCGCGCAGGCGATGGCCAGGATCGCGGCGGCGTTGCGGGGTAAGGCGGCGGGGCCGTCCTCGGCCGCGGGCCGCAGGGGTGATGTGGCGGTGGACATGCGGGCGTCCTCACGTGCGAAGGCCGTGGAGCATGAAGATCGAATTAGATCGGCTCTAAAAATATAGCATCTCTATTTCCGTGCCCCAAGGCCGTTATCCTGAGCCCATGACTCCGCTACCGGCCGCCACTTCGTCCTCCGAGCCCGCCCCGGCCTCCGGCATGCGCGGACGCAAGCGGGAGCGCACCCGCGCGGCGATCTCCGACGCGGCCTTCCGCCTCTTCGCCGAGCAGGGGTTCGACGCCGTCACGCTCGCCCGCATCGCCGCGGAGGCGGATGTGGCGCCGGCGACGGTCTTCACGCACTTCGCGTCGAAGGAGGACATCTTCTTCAGCCGGCGCGAGGAGTTCTGGGCGGGCATGCCGCAGACCGTCGAGTCGTCCCGGACCTGGGGGGAACTCCTCGACGGCCTGCGCGCCTTCTACGCCGGGCGGTGCGAACTGGTCTTCTCCGAGGAGCACTTCGCCCACAGCCGGGTCTTCTCCCGCGTCCTGCTGGAGAGCCCGGCGCTCAGGAAGAGCTACCACGCGATCGTCGCGGAACGGCAGCGGCTGCTCGCCGGGCTCCTCGCCGCGCGGGCCCCGCGGCTGGCGGACGCCGAAGTCCGGCTGTTCGCGGCGCTGGCCATCGCCGTCGGGGAGACCGCCTATGCGGCGGTGCGCACCACCTTGGCGGCGGACGAGCCGACCGAGCGGGTACGGGCGGCCGCCGCCGAGGCCGTCGACCGGGGGTTCGCCCGGCTCGCCCTGGCCTACGAGGGCTCGGCCCCGCTGGACGCCGAGCCCTCGTAAGCGCCGCGCGGGGGCGTCAGCGCACGACCCTCCACGCCACCTCGGCGATCAGCCGCCGGGCGAGCTCCGGATCGCGCACCGCGTCCGTGCGGTCGGTCCCCCGCGCCGACAGCACGTGCTGCCGGCCGTCGGCGGGGACGCCCAGCGAGCGCGGGACGACGCTCGTCCTGCCCCGGGCCGCGACGGCCTCGCGGCCGTCCACGTACCAGCGCACCTCGGTCGTCGCCGATCCCGGCCGGACGCCCACCCGCTCCCCGCGCCCGACGCTCGTGCCCTGGCCGGGCACCGCGCTCAGGGGGGTGGCGTGCCGGTAGAAGCCCGCGATCATCGCCTCGCGGCCGGGGAGGTTGAACTCGCGGCCCAGCGACCGCATGAGCGAGTCCGCGGTGGGACGGAACAGGCCCTTGGGGTAGTAGCCGCCACCCTCGTACGCTCCCACGGTGCCGCCGTCGGGTGAGGTGCGGCCGATCCAGCGGTACCACTTCGCGCGCTGGGCGGTCATGCGCTCCGCGGTGAGCGTGGAGGTGTTGACGTCCGCCGGCTCGGGCCCGGTGTAGGTGCCGTACTCGTCGTACTGGTACTCGTCGGCGAGCTTGCCGAGGGAATGGCCGCTCTCGTGGACGAGGATCTGGTCGGAGCGGTCGTTGTCGGACGAGGCGGTGGCGATGCCGTCGTAGCCGACCTTGGAGACGACGTCGTTGTAGCCGGCGCCGCCGTACTTGGTGGAGTGGGAGAGCACCACCACCAGGTCGGCGGCGGGCGCTTTGGCGGCGTACGACTCGACCTTGGCGGTGTCCACGCACAACAGCCGCTCGATGCCGTCGCAGTAGAAGCCCGAACCGAGGGCGGTGTTCTTCACCACGCCCTGCGCCGGGTCCCCGGAGACGCCCGAGTCGCGCGAGACGGCGTCCACCGCCCAGACGTTGAAGAGCTTGCGGTAGGAGGCGTAGGGCTCCACGGCGGACATCCGCTCCCACTTGGCCCGCACAGCCGCGTGGAAGGCGTCCTGCTCGGAGGCGGTGTAGCCGTCGCCGACGAAGACGATGTCGAGCTTGCTGCCGACCGGGCCGTTCTCGACGACCGGCGTCACGTCGCCGTCGCCCTTGACGGAGGGGAGCAGCGGGCGCGGCGGGGTACGGGGCGCGGGGACGGTGGTGTGGTGCGGGTGGCCGCCCGGTTCAGTGAAGTACTCCACTCGTTGGTTGGGTTTGGGGCGGGGAGTGTCGCCAACTGCGGCCGCGTTCGTCCCGGCGGCGAGGACGGCCAGGGCGGCGGCAGTGGCCGCGATGGATATTCGTCTGTGCATGGGGGGTTCCTCCCGAACCGAAACCCGCCGATTAAGCGGCGAGTTAAGTCGCGTTAAGGTGCGGCTCAACGTAGGGGTTCGGGAGGTTCATGACAATGGATCGGACGCTCAGATCTCATCCCTTACGAGCCTGAGCAGCCGGTCCAGGACCACGCGCCCGCTCGCCCGCAGGCCGTCGTGCTCGTACTCGTCGGTGACCCAGGTGCGCAGCCCGGCGATGGCCCGGGCCGTGCGCAGCGAGTGGGCGGTGTCGACGTAGAGGTCGTCGTGGTAGATCGCGGCGGCGACCGGGACCGTATTGCGCGCGAGCCGGCCGGCGTCGTACAGCGGGGCCCATCCCTTGCGCTCCGCGAGCAGTTCGGCAGTCTGCTGCAGCGGGCGGAGGGCGGCGTGGGTGTGCAGCATCCAGGGGTGGACGGTCTCGCCGGTGAAGAGGAAACGGCCGCCGGGCTCGAAGTGCTGTTCGAACTGCGGGAATTCCCCGCGTATCCGCTCGGCGGACCAGTGCGTCGCGCGCTCGTCCTGGGCATAAATGGCCTCATGGAGGAGCGTGTACAGAGGGCTCCCGGCGCGCGAGAGCACCGCCGCGACCTGTTCCGTGAACGCGTCGGACAGGCGCGGCCCGTCGACGGTCGGCACGAACGCGTCCTCCAGCAGGTAGTGCAGCCGGTGCGAGCCGTCGCCGGTGCCGAGCATGATGCCGAGCTGCTGGAACGCCTGGACGGTCAGCAGCGTGCCGTCCGGCAGCACCTCTTCGGTGCCGGCGAGGTGCTCGGCTATGCGCAGTGCCGCCTCCTCGTCCCGCGGGTAGCGGGCGTAGTGCGCGAGGACCTTGCGCTCCATGCGCGGATAGGCGGCGCGGTAGACGGCGTCCGCGTCGGCGTCGAGGGACGGCAGGCCACCGGTGACGATCACCTGCGCGAGCCCCTCCGGGGCGAGCGAGAGGTAGGTGACGGCGCAGAAGCCGCCGAAGCTCTGCCCCAGCACGGTCCACGGCCGGCCGCCGGTCAGCCGCGGGCGGATGTACTCGCAGTCGCGCACGATCGCGTCGGCCCGGAAGTGGGCGAGGTAGTCGGCCTGCTGCTGCGGGGTGCCGCGCAGCGGGAGGGTCTGCCGGCCGGCCGGGGTGGAGCGACCGGTGCCGCGCTGGTCGAGCAGCAGGACGCGGTAGTCCTCCAGCGCGCGGTCGAGCCAGTTCTCGCGGCCCACGGGCCGTCCCGCGGGAAAGCCGGGGCCGCCCTGCAGGTAGACCAGCCACGGCAGGTCCTCGTGCGCGCGGCCCGCGGCGACGACCTCGCGGGCGTAGAGGCGGATGTGTTCTCCGCCGGGGGACGTATGGTCGAGCGGCACGTCGAAGAAGTGGTCGGTGAGGGCCAGTCCGGGCTGCCGGACGGTGATATTTCCGGCACCCCGTGTCCCGGTGGTCTTCGGCACGGTTACATCCTCACGTAAGCAGATTTAACGCACGGCTTGGATCACGGCGCAATGTACCGAGGGGCGGAAGTGGCCGAGAACAGCACCCACGGCATACGGGCGGACGAACCCTCCGACATCGGGCGGCGCGTCCTGCGGATGCGCACCGAAAAGGGACTCACCCAGAAGCAACTGGCCGAACCCGCCTACACCGCCGCGTACGTCTCCACCCTGGAGGCCGGCAAGGTCCGCCCCTCCGAGACCGCCCTGCGCCACCTCGCGCGGCGGCTGGGCACCACCGTCGAGGAGCTCGCCACCGGGCGCCCCCCGCACCTGGCGACCGAGCTGCGCATGCGGCTGACCGACGCCCGGCGCGCACTGGCCACGGGCGACGCCGAGGACGCCGCCGCGCTCTTCCGCGCCCTGCGCGACGAGGCCGCGGGCCTGGAGCTCGTGCAGGAGCACTTCACCGCCCTGCTCGGGCTCGGCGACTGCGCGCTGGAGACCGGCGATCTCACCGACGCCCGCGACCACTTCGCCGAGGCCGAGGCCCTGCTCGCCGGCCAGCCGCTGCCGCGCCGCGTGCCCGCCCTGCGCGGGCGGGCCACCGCCCACCTGCTGGCGGGCGAACTGCGCTACTCCTGCTATCTGCTGGAGACGGCCGTCGACGAGCTCAACGCCTCCGGGATGCACGACCCCGACGCCCTGCTGCTCCTGTACACCGCGTCCATCGCGCCCTACATGGACATGGGGGCGCACGCACGTGCCGCGCACGCCGCGGAGCTCGCACTGGCCCTCGCGCCCCAGGTGGACAACCCCGCGCTGGTGGCGGGCATGCACCGGGGCGTGGCCCGCACCCTCATCGCCGAGGGCCGGATCGCCGACGCCGACGCCTCCCTCGCCAAGGCCCAGGAGCTCTACCAGCAGCTGCACATACGCACCGAGCTCGCCCACTGCCACTGGATGCGCGGCTACGTCCACGCCCAGGACGGCAATCTGCGCAAGGCCGAGAGCGAGCTGCGCACCGCCCGCGACATGCTGGCGTCCAAGCGCGCCGCCCTGTTCACCGTGCAGGTCGAGGTGGAGCTGGCCGACGTGCTGCGGCGCAGGGGCAAGGCCGCCGAGGCCGAGGAGCTGCTGCGCCCGCTGCTGTCGCCCACGGCGCTGGGGGCCGAGCGCGGCGCCGTCCACGCGGGCGGCGCGCACCGGCTGCTGGGGCTCATCGCCGAGGAGCGCGCCGATACCGAGGCCGCCGAGGAACACTACTGCGCCGCGCTGTCCCTGCTGGAGCGCACGGGCGCCGCCGGCGACCTCGCCGACCTGTGCCGCCTGCTGGGCGATCTACTGCGGCGTACGGGCCGTACGGAGGCCGCCCTGGACGCCTACCGCACCGGTCTGGGGCACCGGGCCGCGCCCGGCACGACGACGCTGGGCCCGGCGCCCACTTCCCCGCCCCACTGGCCGCGCCCCTGACGCCGCCGGGTACCGCGCCGCCGACCGGCCCTCCCCTCACCCGGGCCGGTCAGCGGTCGGTCGTGTGCGGCGCGAGGAGTCGCCTCCAGCCACGCCGCAAGTCGTCGTACTCCTCCTCGCACAGCGCGGCCCGCTGCGTGCTCAGGCGCTTGCCGTCGACCAGGGCGCGGTACTGCGCCTCCCGTTCGCGCTGCGGCGCCGAGCCGTACAGGTAGCAGCGGTAGCCGGCGCTGCGGGCCGCGTCCGGAGGGTGTTCGTCCGAGGGGTCGACGTCGGAGGGGTCGGCCCCGCTCGCGTACTGCGCGTAGTTGTCGGCGGCGGCCAGCAGCGCGGCGCGGCCCGCCTTGCCCTGGTCCAGCAGGCGGTACGCCGCGAACTGGTCGGCGACGTCCTCCTCGTGGCCGGTGAACGGCAGGTTCAGCTTGTCGATGAGCGCGTGGGCGGCCTCGTGGTAGAGCGTCTCGGTGATGACGCCGGCCGTCCGCTCCGCGGGGTCGCGGTCGGGACCGGATCCCCGGTCCGCCTCGAACATCGAGCGGACCTCGCGGACGAAGCCGTAGCAGAGCGCTATTCGGCTGGTCTCCGGGTCGTACTCGGAGGTGTCGTCCTTTTTGCAGACGCGGCCGACGATCTCGACCCGCGCCGGCAGGCGGACGAACTTGTTCAGGTCCTCGGCGACCTTCTCCGGCAGCCGGCGCTCACGCAGGAAGGCCCGCTCGTCCGCGCCGCCCGCCTGGTAGGACACGGACAGGCCGCCGCCTGTGGGGGGCGCGGCGGCCTGCGACCGTGGTCCGCACGCGGTGGCGAGGGCGGCGGTACAGACACCGGCCACGACGAGCGCGCGGGCGCGCCACACGGTGGCCGGAATCCGGGGGCCGGCCCCCGCATGGTGCAGCATGGACAGCACTCTGCCCGTCCGCGCGCCCGGACGGAATCCGCCGTGGGTCCCGGCCCACCCCCGCCGGTCGGCGGGGGTGTCCCCGGCCCCGGGGGGAGTGCCGGGCTCCGCTTTTCCCCTCCCGTGCGGCAGGCTGGAGGGGGCCGGAGCACCGGCCGGTGGGATCCGTCGGGAGCCCCATGGACAAGGGAAGAAGAGGTAGCGGGCGGTGATCCGTGTTGCGGTGGTGGACGACGAACAGCTCGTCCGGTCCGGGCTGCGCATGATCCTGGGCACGGCCCCGGACATCGACGTGGTCGCCGACTGCGGGGGTGGCGAGGCCGTGGCCACCGTGCTGCGGCACGCCCCCGACGTCGTGCTCCTGGACATCCGGATGCCGGACGTCGACGGCCTGACCGTGCTGCGCGCCCTGCGCGCCCACCCGCGGCCGCCCGCCGTCGCCATGCTCACCACCTTCGACGCCGACGAGTACCTGGCCGCGGCCCTGCGCGCCGGGGCCGCGGGGTTCCTCCTCAAGGACACCGACCCCGACCAGCTGGTGCGCTCCGTGCGCACCCTCGCCGGCGGCGGCTCCGTCCTCGACCCGGGCGTGACCCGCGCCGTGATCGGCGGCTACCTCGCCGCCGAGGCCGAGTCGACGGCCGCCGCGGCCGTACGGACGCTCACCCCGCGCGAGCGCGAGGTGCTGGCCCACCTGGGCGCGGGCCTGGCCAACCCGCAGATCGCCGAGCGGATGGGGCTGGCGCCCAGCACCGTCAAGGACCATGTGCGCGCCGTCCTGGGCAAGCTGGGCGGCGTCAACCGGGTCCAGGCCGCGATCGTCGCCGACCGGGCGGGCCTGGTGGCCTCGGGCCGGGAAGGCGCCGGCCGATGAGCCTGTGGCGTGCCTCCCTGCCCCCCTGGCTGCCCACCTGGACACCGATCGCCGGGCCCGCGCTGCTCGCCGCCGGGGACGCCCTGCTGATCAACGGCGCCCACCTCGGCGCCGACCTCGGGTGGTCCCTGCTGGCGGCGGTGGTGCTGCTGTGGCGGCAGCGGCTGCCCGCGACGGTCTTTCTGCTCACCCTGCCGGGCATGTATCTGACCTACATCTGGCTCGCGCCCATGATCGCCCTGTACACGGTGGCCGCCCGGCGCCCGGCCCGCTGGCTGCTCGCCGTCACCGGGCTGCTGATGGCCGCCGCGCAGTTCGTGCCGTACCCCGCCTCGGACCTGATGCTCGCCGACCGGCGCGAGACGGCCGTCAATCTGGTCGACGCCTTCGTCGTGGCGGCCACGCCCATCGCGCTGGGCCTGCTGACCCGCACCCGCCGCGAGCTCGCCGCCCGCCTCGACGAGCTGACCCGCACCCGGGCCCGCGAGGACCGGCTGCTGGCCGACCGCGTCCTGGCCACCGAACGCGCCCGGCTCGCCCGCGAGATGCACGACGTCGTCGCCCACCAGGTCAGCCTCATCAGCCTGCAGGCGGGCGCCGTGCAGATCAGCACCGACGACGTCCAGGCGCGCGACGGGGCCCGTACGATCCGCGAGCTGTCCGTGCGGACCCTGGACGAGCTGCGGCACATGGTCGGCATCCTGCGGGCGGCCGGTGCCGACACCGAGGAACTCACCCCCCAGCCGCGGCTGTCGGACCTGCCCCGGCTGATCGACCTGAGCGCCCTGGACGTCACCTTCGAGGACGGCTCCGACCCCCGGGCCGAGCGCTCGGAGGCCGTCGAGCGGGCCGCGTTCCGCACGGTGCAGGAGGCGCTGACCAACGTCCGCAAGCACGCGCCGGGGTCGAAGGTGGTGGTGCGGGTCGCCGAGGACGAGCGCTCGGGGCTGCTGGTGGAGATCCGCAACGGTCCGGCGGACGCGGCCGTGCCGGCGCCGGAACTGCCCGGCGGGGGCCACGGTCTGGTCGGGCTGCGCGAGCGGGCGCAGAGCCTCGGTGGGACGCTGGAGGCGACGGCCACCGGGGAGGGCGGGTTCGTCGTACGGGCCCGCTTCCCCCGCGAGGAGCGCTAGCGGCGGCCCGGGACCCGGCCGGGCTTCAGGCCGAGAGCGGGTTCGTGGTCGGCTCCGCGGTCGCGCTGTCCAGGTCCGGGTAGACCTCGAACAGCCGGCGGACCCCCAGCGCCGCCAGCACCCTGTTGACGTGCGAGTCCTCCACGGCGCCCTGGGCGGGGAGGATCAGCCTCAGTCTGCCCTGACAGGAGCGCATCAGCCGGCGGGCGGCGATCAGCACCCCCACCCCGCTGGAGTCGCAGAACCGCACTTCCCCGAGGTCGAGCACCAGACTCCGCCGCCCGTCCGCCACAGCGTCGTGCACATGCTGCCGGACCGATGGGGAGGTCACCAGATCAAGTTCGCCGCAGACCTGGAGCACGGCCCAGTCCCCCTGCTCGCGCTCCAACACCTTCAACGTCACGCGCTCGAGCCCCTTCACTCGGTCTGTCGTTTCCTTTGGAATGGACCCTTCCGCGGTATGGCTGCCTGGCGCTTCCCCCGTGGGACGCCATGTGAAACACCGTATGAATCACCGTGTGAATCACCGCCTGGCATAAGCCGACCGCTGTTGAGCCTATGCCCAGCCCGAGCCCCTAATCCCCATAGATCCGGTCACACCCGCATAACACATCGGCACATTCGGGCAGGTACGGTCGGGACCGGTCGCTACCTTTGACGGGGCATCAACCCACAGTCACGGTCCCCATACCATGCGCAGTACAACCGGAAGTCACCCTTTCCGGGTTTGGGGTCAAACGCTCGTGCGCTGTCGTACCGGGCCGATACATTCGGCACCAGGGCGTACAGCAGTACGGTACGGAGGGGGCAGCGGGATGACGAACGACGCACCACCCCGGTGGGACCGCAAGATGCAGCAGCGGCTCGCGCACGGCGAGGCCGCCGCCCTCGGCGAGCTCTACGACCGCTTCGCCTCCCTCGTCCACGGCCTCGCCCACCGGGTCCTCGGCGACGAGCGGGGCGCCGACCGCGTCACGCGCGACGTCTTCGGCTACGTCTGGGAGCACCCCGAGGCCTACGACCCCAAGGACGGCTCCCTGCGCTCGTGGATCGCCTCCCTCGCGCACCGCCACGCCGTCAGCCGGCTGCGGCGCACGGAGGACGACGGGGAGCGGCCCGCGGCCGAGATCGACGCGAAGGTGCGCGCGGCGAGCGCCGCCGCCCGCGCGGACTACATCGTCACCTCCATGCCCGCACCCCTGCGCGCCGCCCTGGACCTCGCCTACTTCCGGCGGCTCGACTACCGCCAGGCGGCCGCCCGGCTGGGGGTCACCGAGGACGAGGCCCGGCGACGGCTGCGCCTGGGCTTACAGCTGCTGTCCACGGCCCATGAGGGGCCCCGGGCCGTCTCGCCTCCCGGCGGCGGGGCGGCGCTGCGATGAGCACGGAACCCAGGCCCGGCACGGACCGCGCCGCGGGCCCGCCGACGCACGTGCCGCGGCAGCGGGCGGGCGCCGGGGAGCCCGCACGGCCGCCCGCCCCCGGTGCCGCGGCCCCGCCCCGTACGTGGTCCCACCCCGTGCTCAAGTCGCTGCTCGGCGCGTGGGCGCTGGCCGCCTGCTCGGCCGAGGAGACCGCCGCCGTCGAGGAGCACCTGACCGACTGCGCCGGCTGCGCGGACGAGGCCGTCCGGCTGCGCGACGCGGTCGCGCTGCTGCACCCCGAGGACAGCCTCGACCTCGACCCCACGCTGCGCTCGCGCGTCCTGGCCGGGGCGCTGACCCGCCGGCCCGCCCGCATCCCCGTCCCCGACTGGGCCGCGCCCTACGAGGCGGAGGCCGCCCGGCTGGACGCGCTGCTGCGCGACATCGGGGAGGCGGACTGGCGCACCCCGGTCCGGCTCACCTGGTTCGACGGGCGGCGCGCCGCCGGGCGGGACGCGACCGTGGCCGGCGTCATCGGCCACCTCACGGCCGTGGACGGCCTGGTGGCGGGCACCCTCGGCCTCCCCGACCCGGTCGGCCCCGGCTCGCCGGACGAGCGCACGGAGGCATGCTGGGCATCCGGGGTCGCCGACCGGGCCCCCAGGCAGGTGCGGGCCGCCTGGCGCGACCAGGGGCGCTCGCTGATAAGGACCGCCTCGTTCGCCGACGGCGACGTGGCCGACCTGACCGTGCCGTACGGGCCGTTCAGCCTGCCGCTGCGCGACGCCTTCCTGGACCGGGCCTTCGAGTGCTGGGTGCACGCGGAGGACATCGCCGACGCGGTCGACTATCCGTACGAGCCGCCGTCCTCGCCGCACCTGAACCGCATGATCGACCTGGCCGCCCGGATGCTGCCGGCCTCCATCGCCGGGCGCCGCCGCGCGGGCCTGGCACCGCCGGCCCGCACCCTGGTCGCGGCGGGCACGCCCGGCCGCGCGCTGCACCTGGAGATCGAGGGCAGGGGCGGCGGCCACTGGTACATCGCCCTGGACTCCCCCGGCGCGCTCGGCACCCCGGAGGGCGAGGTGGCGCATGTGGCGCTGGATGGCGTGGAGTTCTGCCGGCTGGCCGCGGGTCACGTCTCCCCGGAGGAGGCGGCCGCCGGGTCGCTCGGCGACGCGGAAGCCGTGCGGGACGTGCTGTACGCGACGGCGTCGCTGTCACGGCTGTGAGGCACCCCTGAGCCGCCGCGTGCCCGGGCAGGGCGAAGGCCCGGCCCCCTGAGGCGGCGGGCGCCGCCGGGGCCGGGCTCGCGGGCGGGAGCGGGCCGCTAGGCGAAGACGACCGTGCGGGAGCCGTTGAGCAGCACGCGGTGCTCGCTGTGCCACTTCACGGCCCGCGCCAGCGCCTGGCACTCCACGTCGCGGCCCACGGCCACGAGCTGCTCGGGCGTGACGTCGTGACCGACGCGCTCGACCTCCTGCTCGATGATCGGGCCCTCGTCGAGGTCGGCCGTCACATAGTGCGCGGTGGCACCGATCAGCTTCACACCGCGCGCGTGCGCCTGGTGGTACGGCTTCGCGCCCTTGAAGCTCGGCAGGAAGGAGTGGTGGATGTTGATGATCCGCCCGGAGAGCGCCTTGCACAGGTCGTCGGAGAGGACCTGCATGTAGCGGGCGAGCACGACCAGCTCGACGTTCTCGGCCTGGACGAGCTCCAGCAGCCGCGCCTCGGCCTCCGGCTTGTTCTCCTTCGTCACCGGGATGTGGTGGAAGGGCACGCCGTAGGAGCCGACGAGCTCGGCGAAGTCCGTGTGGTTGGAGACGACCGCCGCGATCTCCACCGGGAGGGCGCCGATGCGGGAGCGGAAGAGCAGGTCGTTGAGGCAGTGCCCGAACTTGGACACCATCAGGACGATGCGCATCTTCTCGTCGGACCGGTGGATCTGCCAGTCCATGTGGAAGGAGTCGCCGATCGCCGCGAAGCTGGCCCGCAGCTTGTCCACCGTCACCGGCGCCTCGGCGCTGAAGTGCACGCGCATGAAGAACAGACCCGTGTCGCGGTCACCGAACTGCTGGCTGTCCTCGATGTTGCAGCCGGTCATGAAGAGATAGCTGGACACCGCGTGCACGATGCCCTGCTTGTCCGGGCAGGAGAGGGTGAGGACGTACTGCTGAGGCTGTTCGGTGGTCATAGCCCAATAGCGTCGCATATCCGCGGCCCCCTCCGGACCGGCCCTGCTCCGCGCTCGCCTCAGACCCTGGTGGCCAGCTCCAGCACGGCCAGGGAGCGCGGCGGCGCGTCCGGGTCGTCCCCGTCGCCCGCCGCCAGGTGCACGTGCGCCTCGCGCGCGGCCCGGACCGCCTCCGGCCAGCCGTGGTGCTCGAGGTAGGCCGAGACCGGGGCGTCCGCACCGACCTGGTGCATGATCCGCAGCACGCGCAGGACCGCGACGTCGACGAGCGCGGCCTCACCGGAGTCCCTGAAGACCGTGCCGACGTACTTCTCGGCCGACCAGTTGTCCAGCCAGGTGTCCTCGACCAGGCGGTAGACGGCGTCGGTCACGTCTCCGTACCCCTCGCGCCCCGTCAGCCAGCACTCCTGCTGGAAGACCGGGTCCGAGAGCATGTGCAGCGCGGAGCGTACGTTCGTACGCCAGCGCCACCACGGCATGTCATTGAGCGGCATGCCGTCCATGGTGGTCGAGCGGCGGCCGCGACGGGAAGACTTCTCTGAACCCTGCACAGGGATCGATCGTACGTTCCCCTCCCGCCGCCCCGTCGCCCGGCCCGGGACGGGCCGCTGTTCACCCCCGCGTCACCGGCCGTTGCGCCATGATCACTCGGCTGTTCCCTGCCGGGCGGCAGGCTGCGGGCCATGACCGGACGGCTCCGCCTGACCTCCCGCCCGCTCCTGCCCACCGCCCTGGCCGCGGTGTGCGCGACAGCGATCGGAGCGGCGGCCTTCGCCGGCTGTGACGGGTTACCGGGGGCCCGGGGGGACTCCCGGGGACCCATCACGGTGATGACCTGGGCCCCCGAGGGAACCCGGGCCACCAACATGGCCGGCATGCCGGCCATGGCCACCGCCTTCGCCCGCTGGGTCAACGCGGGCGGCGGCATCCACGGCCGCGAGCTGAAGGTCCTCACCTGCAACGAGCGCAACGACACGGTGACGGCCGCGGACTGCGCCCAGCGCGCGGTACGGGAGGGGGCTGTCGCGGTCGTCGGCTCCTACAGCCAGCACGGCCGCTCGATGCTGTCGCCGCTCGAGGCGTCGGGAACACCGTTCATCGGCGGCTACGGCATCACCAACGAGGAGTTCAGCAGCCCCCTGTCGTACCCCGTCAACGGCGGCCAGGCCACCCTCCTCGCCGGGAACGGCCGCCAGCTGGCCGGCGTGTGCAAGCGGGTGGCGCTCGTGCGGCCGGACACCATCGCCGGCGATCAGCTGCCCGCGCTGCTCGACGCGGGCCTCGCCGCGGGCGGCCGGCCCTCCGCCGCCGACGTCCGGGCGCCCGAGGACGCGACCGACTACACGCGGCACGGCACCGCCGCCCTGGAGAGCGCCGGCAAGGACGACGGCGCCTGTGTGACGGCCGCCCTCGGGGAGCGCACGAGCACCTTCTTCGACTCCTTCCGGCGCCTGCGCGGGGACGGCGCGGGCACCCGGGTGCGGATCGCGGCCGTGCTCGGCAGCGTCCAGCAGTCGCTCGTCGACCGCACGGGCGGCGCGGGCAGCCCGCTGGAGGGCGCGTACGCCACCGGCTGGTACCCGGCGGCGGACGACGCCCGGTGGGAACCGATGCGCAAGGTCATCGCGCAGCACGCCTTCGGGGACAACCGCGTCGATCCCGCCGACCCCGGCGTCCAGACCACCTGGCTCGCCTACACCGTGCTGCGGTCGGTGCTGCTGTCCCTCGACGCGGACGACATCACTCCCGCCTCCGTCCGGCAGGCCCTCGACGGCGGGCACCGCGTCGACACCGGCGGCCTGACGCCGCCCCTGCGGTGGCAGCACCAGGACCTGCTGGCCGTCCGCAACTACCCCCGCGTCGTCAACGCCAATGTGACGTATCAGGTCGTACGGGACGGCCGGCTCGTCGCCGCGAAGGGCGGCTTCATCAACGTGGCCAGGACCCTGGAGGAGCAGAGCAAGGGCTAGGGCTAGGGCGCCGCCCTACAGCTGCGTCCACTCGTGCTGCGTCAGCCCGTACTTCTTCGCGATCGGGTTCCACAGCTCGGCCGCCTTCTTCTTGGCGGCCGTCGCCTCGTTGCTGGCGCGGTCGCCGGCGACGCTGTCGGACGACGGGCGGGCGTGCCCCTTCACGCAGCCCTTCTTGGAGTCCACCTGGCGCGCCCACGCCGCGTAGTGGCTGTCCGCCGACGCCGACGACTGCCAGGCCTTCGTCAGCTGCGCGGTCAGCTCGGAGCTGTTGGGCAGCTTGTCCGTCGGCGTCTGCCCGAGGCGGGTCACCAGGGAGTTGCGCTGGCCCGCGGCGGCGGTGAGGTCGGAGGCGGACTTGCCGAGGTCCTTGCACTGGCGGGTGGAGTCCACCGCCTTGATGACGGAGTCCCGGCTGTTGTTGCTGTCCTTCAGCAGCGCGTCCAGCGCCTTGGCCTGCGCCTCCGCCGGGTCGGCCGACTTCGGCGGGGCCGAGGAGGGGGCCGCGCTGGGGGTGGCCTCGCCCTTGGGCTCGGCGGAGGGGGCCGGGCTCGCCACGGCCGCCTTCTGCGGGTCGCTCTTCTCGTCTCCCCCGCCGCTGAGCAGCGCACCGGCGCCGAGCCCGGCGACGGCACAGCCCGCGACGACGGCCGCGATCAGCACGGCGGGCGACTTCTTGCGCCCGCGCGGGCCCTGCGCCCCACCGCCCGCGACCGGCGGCTGTCCCGTGCCCCCGTTGAAGCCGTGCGCCCCGGAGGAGGCGACGGGCGGGGGCGGCACCGGGCCGGCCTGCGGCGGCTTGGCACGCCGCCGGGCCCCGGTGGGCGGGCCGACGGGGTCGACCGCCGGTACGGGCGGCAGGTGCTGCGTGGGCGCGGCGGCCCGGAAGAGCGTGTCGAACTCGGCGGGCGGCGGCCGGTCCCCGGCGGGCGCCATCACCGAGAAGGGCGTCGCGGGCCCGGCGGCCTGCCCACCGGTGGCGGGCGGCGGGAACGCGGCGGCCCCGCCGTCGGCCGGACGGGCCGGTGCGGCGGGCGCGGCGGGCGCGGCCGACGGAAGGTACGAGGGCGGAGCGCCCGCGCCCCCGGCGACCGGGGGCATCAGCGCGGTGGCGTCGGCGTCGGGCGTACGGGCCGGGCCACCGGGAGCGGCACCAGGACCGGCGAGGGGCGGCAGGAACGCCGTCGCCTCGGCGTCACCCGGGCGGGCGGGCGCGGCGGGCGGAAGGTACGCGGGCGGGGCGCCGGCCCCACCGGTGACCGGCGGGATCAGCGCGGTGGCGTCGGCGTCGGGCGTACGGGCCGGGCCACCGGGAGCGGCGAGGGGCGGCAGGAACGCCGTCGCCTCGGCGTCACCCGGGAGGGGCGGGACGCTCTGCGAGGGCAGCAACTGCGTGGCCTCTGCAGCGGATTCTGGGCCGCCACGCCCGTACGGGCCGGGCTGGTCGCTTACCTCACTTATCTCCCGTATCTCCCGTATCTCCCGTATCTCATGTATCTCGCGTATCTCCCGCATTCCGGTCGCGTCCCTGCCGGGCAGGGGACCGTCCCCGCTCACCGGCGGCAAGTACTGCGTGGACGCGTCGAATCCGGAGGGCGCGGCGTACGGCGGGGGCGGCAGCGGGGCGCCCGGCATGGGGGCGGCGGGCAGCGGCGGGAGGTACTGGGTGGCGTCGGAGTCGCCCGGCGGGTTCTCCGGCGGGAGGGGCGCGCGATGGGCGCCCGGCCCCCAGGACCCGCTCGCGTCGGACGCGGGCCGTACGGGCGGCGCGGGCGGCGCCGCAGGAGGCTGCGGCTCGTTTCCTTGTCCGCTCTGCGTCACCGGGGACTCCTCAGGCTGTAACGGGACTTACGTAACCGGCGGCTCACGCTACCGGGTCGCCCCGGCGGTCGGCCATGCGCGGCTGCTTCGCCCCGTCCGTACCCTTCGTCCCCTGCCCGCCCGGCGCCGGACCGGCGGCACGCCGCCGCCGGTCCGGGCCCCGGAACCGCTCCGTCACGCCGCCTGCAGCTCCAGGCGGGCGCCGAATTCCCGCACCACCGGCTCCTCCCGGTACGGCTCCAGGCGCTGCCGGAAGTCGTCCAGGTACTCCGCACCCCGGTTCGAGCGCAGGGTGCCCAGGAGTTCCAGGGCCCGGGTGCCCGTGACGCAGGCCTCCTCCACCTCGCGCTGCTGGACGTGGGCCGTGGCCAGCAGCAGCAGGTCGATGGCGCGGCGGCGCACCCGACCCGTCGGATGCGTGGTCAGCGCGTCCTCCGCGTGCCGGCGTGCGGGCTCGGCCTGGCCGAGGTCGCGGTGGCAGTGCGCCAGTTCGTCCGAGAGGTACGCCCGGTCGAAGTGGCGGATCCACGGCGGGTCGTCACCGGAGTCCGGCCCGTTCTCGGCGGCCTCGAGCCGGGAGATCGCCCGGGACGCGACCGTCTGGCAGGACCGCGCGTCGCCCAGCAGCGCGTGACCGCGCGCCTCGGCGGCGTAGAACATCGCCTCCGCCCGGGGCGTCACATGCCCCCGTGCCCCCTCCTGCGCGGCCTTGGCGAGCTGGGCGATCTCCCTGGGGTTGCCCAGGGACGCGGCGAGGTGGCTCATGCTGGCGGCCAGGACGTAGCCGCCGTAGCCACGGTCCCCGGCGGCCTGCGCCAGCCGCAGGGCCTGGATGTAGTAGCGCTGGGCGAGGCCGGGCTGCCCGGTGTCGACGGCCATGTAGCCCGCCAGCTCGGTCAGCCGGGCGACCGCCGCGAACAGCTCGCGCCCGACCGCCTCCCGGTACGAGCCGGCCAGCAGCCCGGAGACGACGCTGTTGAGGTAGTGGACGACGACCGGCCGCACATGGCCGCTGCCGTACCGGTGGTCGAGCTCGACCAGCGCCTCGGTCGTGGCGCGCACGGCCTCGACGTCGGACGGCCCCACGCGCGCGCCCGCGCTCCGCGCGACCTGGGCGTCGGCGGCGGTGATCAGCCAGTCGCGGCTGGGCTCGACGAGCGCCGAGGACGCCACCGACGTACCGCTGAGGAAGTCCCGGCGGCCGACGTCGCTGCGCCACAGCTCGCAGACCTGCTCGATGGCGCCGAGGACCGTCGGGGAGAACTGCAGACCGACGCCCGAGGCGAGGTTCTTGCCGTTGGCCATGCCGATCTCGTCGATCGTGACCGAACGGCCCAGCTTGCGGCCGAGGGCCTCGGCGATGACGGCCGGGGCCCGGCCCCGGGGCTGCTGGCCGCGCAGCCAGCGGGCCACGGACGTCTTGTCGTACCGCAGGTCGAGACCGTGCTCGGCGCCGCACATGTTGACCCTGCGCGCCAGCCCGGCGTTGGAACAGCCTGCTTCCTGAATCAGCGCTTGCAGCCGTTCGTTCGGCTGCCGCGCCACGAGTGGCCGTGCGGCCATGCTTTACCCCCTGAGACTGCTATGCGTTCGCGATGAGCTCCGCGCACCGCGGATGTGCCGATACAGCTGTGAACGCCTTCTCCCGTGATCTTTGCCCCCTGGATATCCGGAGAATGCAGGACTTGCCGGTATTGGCATCAATCGCGGCAATGACCTGGGTCGGCCTGCCGCGCCCAGGTGGCTACCCCTTCGCGGCGGCGAACCCTCGCCTGCGCCCCCGTACATGCATCCGTGCGCCCCGCGTGCTGTGACCGGCAGTTGCCACAAGCCTGCGCCAGAGCCGTAACCCCTGGTGACAAGGGGAGTTGAGTTGAACGTGGAAGAGACCATCGGAGTAGGAGCCCCGCATATCCCCCAACAACGCGGCGAGCGCGTGCTCGACGCCGCGGCGAGGTACGCGGAGGATCGGCATTGGGACGTATTCGCCGGCACCTGGCTTGAGGCCGTGGACGGGCGGGAGCGCTGCTCGTGCGGCGATCTCGACTGCCCCGCGCCGGGCGCCCACCCGGCCCGGCCCGACTGGGCCACCCAGGCCACGGGGAGCGCGTCCACGGCGCGGCGCATGTGGACCAAGCAGCCGCGCGCCTCGATCCTGCTGCCGACCGGTCGCACCTTCGACGCCCTCGACGTCTCGGAGTCCGCCGGCTTCCTGGCGCTGGCCCGCATGGAGCGCATGGAGATCCAGCTGGGGCCGATCACGTGCACGCCGTTCCGCCGGATGCAGTTCTTCGTCCTGCCGGGCGGTGCGCTGAAGGTCGCCGACCACGCCCGCAAGCTGGGCTGGTCGCCCTCCACCCTCGACCTCGTCGCCCGCGGGGAGGGCGACTACGTCATCGCGCCCCCCACCCGCATCGGCAACCGCGGCCCCGTCCAGTGGGCCCGCCAGCCCACGGCCGCCAACCGCTGGCTGCCGGACGCGGAGGAACTGGTCAGCGCCCTGGCCTACGCCTGCGGGCGGGAGGCGGCGCTGTCCCGCGGCCGCTGAGAACTCCTGACAAACCTCACTGCCCGCCCCCTCACATCCCCCCTACGGTGGTGTCGAGGGGGCGGAGTCGTTCGCGCGGTCGTTCTTCCGCATCCCCCTCGAGCACCACGTCACGGGGAAGAGGAAGAGCGCAGTGACACAGCACACCATGCCCGCAGTCCGCATCGAGGGGCTGTGGAAGCGGTTCGGTGAGCAGGCGGCGGTCGCCGGCATCGATCTGGAAATCCCGGCCGGACAGTTCATAGGCCTCGTCGGGCCGAACGGCGCCGGCAAGACCACCACCCTGTCCATGGTCACCGGACTCCTGCGACCCGACGCCGGCCGCGTCGAGATCGGCGGGCACGACGTCTGGCAGGACCCGGCCGCCGTCAAGACGCGCATCGGAGTGCTGCCCGAGGGCCTGCGGATGTTCGAGCGCCTGTCCGGGCGTGAACTCCTCGCCTACACCGGGCGACTGCGCGGCCTGCCCGGCGACGAGGTCGACAAGCGCGCCACCCAGCTCCTGGACGTCCTCGACCTCGCGGGTTCGCAGAACAAGCTGGTCATCGACTACTCCACCGGCATGCGCAAGAAGATCGGCCTGGCCGCCGCGCTGCTCCACAACCCCGAAGTCCTCTTCCTCGACGAGCCGTTCGAGGGCGTCGACCCGGTCTCCGCCCAGACGATCCGCAAGGTCCTGGGGCACTACACCTCCTCGGGCGCCACGGTCGTCTTCTCCAGCCACGTCATGGAGCTGGTGGAGTCGCTGTGCTCCTGGGTCGCGGTGCTCGCCGGCGGCCGCATCCGGGCCCACGGCCCGCTCGCGGACGTACGGGGCGCGGCGCCCACCCTGCAGGACGCCTTCCTCGAACTGGTCGGCGGCCGCACGGCGACGGCCGGCGAGAGCCTGGACTGGCTGGGCGGCGGGGCCCGATGAGCGCCACGACCTCCTCCCTCCCCGTCACCTTCGCCCGGCTGAAGCTGTCCCTCCTGCGCAACGGCCTGCGCCAGTCCTCCGGACGCAAGGCCGTCTACATCACCTCGCTCGTCCTCACCGCGCTCTTCGCGGCGCTCCAGCTCCTCGGTCTGATCGCGCTGCGCGGCAATGAGCACGCCGCCGCGCTGACGGTGCCGCTGGCGGCGCTGATGGCCTTCGGCTGGGCGGTCGTACCGCTGTTCTTCCCCGGCGGGGACGAGACCCTGGACCCGACGAAGCTGGCGATGCTGCCGCTGCGGCCCAGGTCGCTGGTGGTGGCCCTGCTGACGGCGTCGCTGATCGGCATAGGCCCGGCCTTCACCCTGATCATCTTCATCGGTTCGGTGATCGCGACGGCCCATGGCCTCGCGGCGGCGGTCGTCGGGGTGTTCGCCTCGGTCCTCGCGCTGCTGCTCTGCCTGGCGCTGGTGCGGGCCGTCGCAACCGCGAACGTCCGGCTGCTGACCAGCCGCAAGGGCCGCGAGATGGCCCTGCTGAGCGGTCTGCTCATCGCCGTCGGACTGCAGTTCGTCAACCTCGGCATGAGCAAGCTGAACGCCATCGGCGGCCTCGCTCGGCTGGAGCCGGCGGCGGACGTCCTGCGCTGGGTGCCGCCGGGTTCGGCGCTGGACGCCGTCCGGGCGGTCGGCGAGGGCTCCTACGGCCTGGCGGCGGGCGAACTGGCCCTGAGCGTCGCCGCGCTCGCGGCCGTGCTGTGGTGGTGGCAGCGGACCCTGACGAAGGTGATGGTCACGGCGGACGCCTCCACCGTGGCGGCCACCGAGCCGAAGCGGGCCGACGGCCGCGGGGCGGCGCAGGGCTCCGGCCTGGCCCGGCTGCTGCCCGCCGGCCGGACGGGCGCGGTCATGCTCCGCTCCCTGCGCTACATAGGCCGCGACCCGAAGACCCGGATGGCGTGGGCGTCCGCGCTCCTGATCGGCATCGTGCTGCCCGTCGTCAACGCCGCGCAGCACAACGGCAGCATCTACTACGCCTTCTTCGCGGCCACGATGCTCGGCATGCAGATGTACAACCAGTTCGGGCAGGACGGTTCGGCGTTCTGGATGGTGCTGCAGACGATCTCCTCGCCGCGGGACGCCTATGCCGAGATGCGCGCCCGCGCGCTGGCCCTGTCGGTGATCGCCGTTCCCTATGTGACGCTGGTGGTGCTCGGTTCGGCCGCGCTCTCGCACAACTGGCGGGACATGCCCATGGTGTGGGGGCTGTGCCTGGCCCTGGTGGGTGCGCTGTTCGCGACGAGCGGCCTGGTCTCCGTGAAGTACCCGTACTCCATCCCCCAGGAGGGGGCGTTCAAGAGCGTCGCGCCCGGTCAGGCCGGCATCGCCTGGCTGAGCCTGGTGCTCGGGGGGCTGGCGAGCGCGGTCCTGTGCGCACCCCTGGTGGGGTTGGCGATATGGCTGCACTCGGCGGGCTCGCCGGGGCTGCTGTGGGTGCTGGTGCCGGCCGGTGCCGCCTATGGGCTGCTGATCGCCTGGGCGGGGCTGCGCTTTGCGGCCCCGCGGGCGGCCGGCCGGCTGCCGGAGATCCTGACGGCGGTGAGCAAGGGCTAGGGCCCCGAGACCCTTTCCACATATCCGTCGGGCCGTACGAGCACGGTGGCGGTGCCGGCGTCGGCGCGGGTGACCGTGGTGACGCCGGCTTCGTGCTTCACCTCGGCGCCGCGCGGCAGGACGCGTACGTAGGTGCCGGCGCGCAGGGCCTCGTACAGCCGGATCGGGCCGTCGTCGGTCTCGGCCAGCGGCAGGTCGGGGGCGCGGTGGCCGACGAGGGGGTGGGCGCCGGGCGGGGCGGGGTAGTGGATGCCGATGCCCGAGATGAACAGGGCGCCCCGGCGCAGGGCGAAGGGGGCGAGGAAGGCGGCTCCGGCGGCCGCGTTGCGCAGGCTCCGGGTGAGGGGCGAGGTGGCCAGGACGGCGCGCACGATGGTCCCGCTGACCCGCAGCACTGCCGTGCCGACGGGGTGGCGCTCGTCGTGGTAGCTGTCGAGGAGCCGGTCGTCGCCCCGCCCCTGCAGGACGGCGGCGAGCTTCCAGCCGAGGTTCGCGGCGTCCTGGATGCCGGCGTTCATGCCGAGGCCGCCGGCGGGCGAGTGGACGTGCGCGGCGTCGCCGGCGAGGAAGACGCGGCCGTCGCGGTAGCGGGGCACCTGGCGTTCGTCGCTGTGGAAGCGCGAGGTCCAGCGGGGTTCGCGCATCCCGAAGTCCGTGCCGAAGGCGGCGCGGGTGACGGCCCGTAGGGAGTCGAAGTCGACGGGGGCGCCCGTGGGCAGGTCGCTGCCCCGCTCCCAGGCGATGACGCGGTACCAGCCGTCGCCGAAGTCGGCGATGAAGGCGAAGCCCTCGGCGACGCCGTTGAAGGCCGGCAGCTGGCCGGGCCTGCTGTCGAGGCGGACGTCGGCGAGCATGACCGACCGCAGGACGGACCGTCCGGGGAACGGCATGCCGATCGCCTCGCGGACGGCGCTGCGCACCCCGTCCGTACCGACGACGTAGCGGGCCCGCACGGTGGTGGGGGCCGCGGGGGCGCCGTCCTCCCCGGCGGGCTGTACGTGCACGTCGACGCCGGCGGCGTCCTGGCTCAGCCCGGTGACCCGGGCGCCGCGCCGGATCTCGGCGCCGTGCTTGAGGGCGCGCTCCTCCAGCAGCCGCTCGGTGTGGTACTGCGGGGTCATCAGCACGCCCGGGAAGCGGGTGTCGAGGTCGCTCAGGTCGATGGTGGTGCGGCCGAAGAGCCGCAGGCGGCCGATGAAGTTGCCGGTCGCGATCAGCTGCTCGGCGAGCCCCCGGGCGTCGAGGGCCTCCAGGGTGCGGGCGTGGACGGCGAAGGCGCGGGTGAGGTTGGACTCCTCGGTCCGCTTCTCCAGCACGACGACGCGCACGCCGACCGCGGCGAGGTCACCGGCCAGCAGCAGGCCGGTGGGGCCGGCTCCGACGACCAGGACGTCCGCGGTGAATTCGGGGTGAGGGGACATGACAGCTCCGGGTGGTTGGCTGCGGCGTGGCGGTGCCCTGCCGGCCTTGCGTGGACTGCGCTCTCCCTGCCAGTGCACACCCGGCGCCCCGGTTATGTCAACGGTCGTTGAATTAAATCGGCCGACGGGCCTCCCCGGCCGTCCGCACCCCCGCCCGCAGCCCTCTCTCAGGCCGGCACGGCCGCCTCCAGGAAGGGCTCGGCGACCCGCCGCCAGCCGTCCGGCTGGTCGTAGTGCGCGAGGTGGCCGGCGTCCGGGATCTCGGCGTAGCGGCCGCGGGGCAGGACGCGGACCATCTCCTGCGCCTCGGCCCGGCCCAGCGCGCCGTCCAGGCCCCGCACGACCAGCGCCGGGCACTCCACCTGCGCCAGCTCCTCCCAGTGCGCGTCGTGGGCGTAGCCCTCGCGGGCCTGGAGCATCTGGCGGCGGAAGAACAGCGGGCGCCAGCCGTCGGCGCGCTCGGACATCACCTCGGCGTAGAAGTCGCCGCGGGCCGGCGCGGGGCGCTCCAGCGTCGGGTCGTCCTCACCGAACCACTTGCGGACGTCCGCGAGCGTCGCGAACGGCACCGGCCAGGAGCCCAGCCACTCGCTCCACTCGCGCTGCGTGGCCGCGCCGAGGGCGGAGGCGCGCATGTCGCAGATGACCAGGGCCCGGACGAGGTCGGGCCGGCGGGCGGCGAGCTGCCAGGCGGTGAGGGCGCCCATGGCGTGACCGATGAGGGTGACGGGGGCCAGGCCGAGCTGTTCGACGGCGGCCTCGGCGTCGGCGACATAGGCCTCGCGGGCGTAGGGGCCGCTGACGGGCTTTCCGCTGCGGCCGTGGCCGCGCTGGTCGAGGGCGACCGTGCGATAGCGGGCGGAGAGCCAGCGGGCGGTCTCCGCCCAGTGCGCGGCGCGGCCCAGCAGGCCGTGCAGGAGCAGCACCCCGCCGCCGGAAGCCTGTCCGCCGCCCCCACCGCGGGCCCGGCCGTGACCGGCACCGCAGCCCGTACCCCGGACCGCCGCGCGGCCGCCGACCGCGCCGCCGTACCGGCCGCCGGCCGCCTTCGGCGATTCGGCGAACTCCCAGGCGGCAAGCCGTACTCCGCCGCTTCCGGTCACTTCGATACGCCGCACCATGAGCCCTGGCACCCCCTCGTCTCCCCCGAGCAGCTCCACCTTATGGAACTTCCATTCGAATGAACCGTTGTCGCGCGCAACACCCCTCGTTCGAGTGACCGGGCGGAAGGATTGACCGTCTGCGCCCAGGGGAGAAATCGACCTGGGCGCGGACCGCTCGGGGAAGAAGGTCCGCGAGGCGCACCCTGGGAGCTCGGGGCTCCGGGGCGCCACGGGGGAAAACGGGGAGGTGGGGCCCCGGCTGCCCGTGAGGGCGCCGGGGCCCCTTCATCACGTTCACGCCGTGCACGGCCCGGACGTCCCCCGGGCGGCAGCGGCCCGCACGCGCACGGCCGCCACCGCCGCCGGGGGCTGTGCTCATGGGGCCCCCGGCACCCGGGCGGGGGGCGGCCGTGCGGCCCGCTGGCCTCATCCGAACCCCTCCCCGGTCGGCGGCGCGCGCATATGCGTTCAGCACTCAGCGCCAGCGTCGCACGGCTCGGGCCCGGCCGCGCCGTTTCCGCAGCGGCTCGGCAGCTTTACGTAACGCGGCATACGTACCCGGCGCGGGCGGCGCGCGCCCGGCGTCGAGGCCGGTCAGCGCTTGGCGACGAAGACGTGGGAGGCGATCTCCGACGCCAGCTCGGCGGCCTCGCCACTGCTGCCCACCATCACCCCACCGGGCGACTCCGTCACGCTGACCACGGCGCCCGGCTGCACCCCGGCGCGCCGCAGCGTGTACATGAGCTGGGCGTCCGTCTGGATCGGCTCCCCGATGCGGCGTACGACGACGGTCTTGCCGTCGGTGCCGGGCTCCAGGTCCATCAGGCTGACCATGCCGTCGTTCAGGAACGGGTCCGCCTCGGCCTTCTCGCCCAGCTCCTCCAGGCCCGGGATGGGGTTGCCGTACGGCGACTCGGTCGGGTGGCGCAGCAGCTCCAGCACCCGCCGCTCGACGGCCTCGCTCATCACGTGCTCCCAGCGGCAGGCCTCGGCGTGCACCTGCTCCCACTCCAGGCCGATCACGTCGACCAGCAGGCACTCCGCGAGGCGGTGCTTGCGCATCACGCGGGTCGCCAGCCGGCGGCCCTCCTCCGTCAGCTCCAGGTGCCGGTCCCCGGCGACGGACACCAGCCCGTCCCGCTCCATGCGGGCCACCGTCTGGCTCACCGTCGGGCCGCTCTGATCGAGCCGCTCGGCGATGCGGGCGCGCATGGGAACCACACCTTCCTCTTCCAGCTCAAGGATGGTGCGGAGATACATCTCCGTGGTGTCGATCAGTCCGGACATGCCGTGCCCCTCGATAAGTCGTGCGCTGGCCCTGGACTCAATTCTGACGCATACCACCGACAACAGGACCGCGTACGGTGCTGGCCGCCCCCGCCGTATTGACAGCCCGGCCGTCCACACCGCAACGTGATCCGCGCCACGGGCGGCGCCACGGGAGAATGCGCCGAGCCCCCATCGAGCCCAAGGAGTCCCGCAGCGATGAGCGAGAGCAAGCCTGCCGGGCAGTTCTTCGACGCCGCGATCGCCCTGCTGCGGCGGGTCCGCGACGAGGAGGCCGACCGCATCGCCGCCGCCGGGGCCCTGCTCGCCGACGCCGTCGCCGACGGCGGCCGGATCTTCGTCTTCGGCGCCGGCCACTCCTCGCTCCCCGCCCAGGACGTCGTCTACCGCGCGGGCGGCCTGGCCCTGATGAACCTGCTCGCCGTGCCGGGGACGGTCGGCATCGACATCATGCCCGCCACGCTCGGCAGCGCCCTGGAGCGCGTGGACGGCCTCGCCGGGGCGGTCCTGGACACCAGCCCCGCCCGGGCCGGCGACGTCCTGATCGTCATCTCCCTCTCCGGGCGCAACTCCCTGCCCGTCGAGATGGCCCTGAACGCCCGCGCCCTGGGCCTGAAGGTCATCGGCGTCACCTCGCTCGCCTACGCCCGGGAGACCAGGTCACGGCACGCGTCCGGCACCTTCCTGAAGGACCACTGCGACCTCGTCCTCGACAACAAGATCGCGACCGGTGACGCGGAGCTGTCCGCCGACGGCATCGCGGCGCCCTTCGGCCCGGCGTCCACCGTCGTCACCAGCGCCCTGATGCAGGCCGTCGTCGCCTCGGCGGCCACCGAGCTGGCCGCCCGCGGCATCGACCCGCCGATGCTGCGCTCGGGCAACATCGACGGCGGCCACGAGTGGAACGGCCGTCTGCTCGACGAGTACGGCGACCGGATCTTCTTCCGGCACTAGGCGCACCGGCCGGCGGCCGCGCACCTACCGTGCGACCGCCACCGCCAGATCGACCGACGCCGCCACCCGCGAGGCGATGTCCTCCGCGTAGATCGCGTCCGCCCGGTCGAAGGGCCGCCGCGAAGGCCCCCGCAGGAACGTCACCACCCCGACCGTCCGCCCCCGGCTGCGCAGCGCCGTCGACAGGCCGTGCCGCGTGCCGTCCGGCCATTTGCGGGCCGCCGCCCAGCCCTCGCTGCGGTCGGTGGCCGCCCGCACCGAGCCGCAGCGCTCGACCGCCTGCAGCGCCGGGTGCCCGGCCATGTACGGCACCGGAAGGCCGCCTCCGCCGGGCACCGCGGCCTGTCCGGGGGCGCCGGCGGGCGTCGTGGCGGCGCGGACGAGCCGGATCGGCGCCTCCGGTGCGGGCTCCGGGTCGGGCAGCAGGTCGATGAGGGCGTGGTCGGCGAAGCCCGCGAGGGCGAAGTCCATGTAGAGCGCCGCCGCCTCCATCGGGTCCTCGCACTCCGCGACCGCCCGCCCCGCCCGGTGCAGCTGGCTGCCGCGGAACCGCAGCCGCGCGCTCTCCTGCTCCGCCAGCCGCGTCTTCGTCACGTCGAGGAAGAGCCAGGCCACGCCCAGCGGCACGGGCTCCTCCACCAGGGGCGTGGCCAGCCGCAGGAAGCCGCTGCGCCAGCAGCGCCGCTCCGGCAGGGCGACGCCGGTGCCCTGGTCCCGGACGGTCACCCACAGTTCGGTGGGCGCGGGCGGCGCGCCGGCCGCGAGGACGTGCTGCAGGGCGCCCTCGAGTTCCTCCACGCCCTGGTCCAGCAGCTCCCCCAGCGGCCGTCCCAGCAGGGCCGTGCGGCTGGTGCGCAGGGCGCGGGCGGCGTGGGCGTTGGCGAGGGCCGGGCGCAGGTCGGCGTCGACGAGCACCACGCCCCAGGAGGCCTCGCCGAACAGCGCCTCGCTCAGCGCGACCGAGCGCTCCAGGTCGATCTGCGTGTGCACCTCGCTGAAGGCGCAGTAGACGCCCGCCGGGCTGCCGTCCTCGCCGGGCACGGCGCAGGACTGGACGCGCACGAGCACCCGTCCGCCGCCCTTGGTGAGCAACGCGAACTCGTCGACCTGCCGGCCCGGGTTCTTCATCGCGCCCAGCAGCCGCCCGGTGACCTCCTCCGCGTCCGCCTCGCGCAGCGCCCAGCCGGCGAGGCCGTGCCGGCCGACGGCCTCCTTCGCGGACCAGCCGAGTATCCGCTCGGCCTCGCGGTTCCAGTGGGTGACCGTGCCGTCCGCGTCGAAGGCGCACAGCGCGGCGTCCATGCCGTCGAGGAGAGCGGCGAGGAGGACGTGGTCGTCGCTGTCCGCGGCCGCCTCGTGACGGGCGGGGCCGGACTGGTGTGGAGCGGTCACCGGGTACCCCCTGCTGAACGCGTCTGCGGGTGGAGCATGCCCTGCATGTCCTGCACGAGCGGCATTCAACTCGACACCGGCTGGCACCACACCGTCTTCGGCGAAATCGGTGCCCACGGAAATTCCGTTGTCGTCGCCGGAGCCTCTTCCTAGGCTGGGGCGTACACGAGAAGGGAGGTGGTTCGGGACATGATTTCTTTCCGGACGCGTGAGGTGACTGCGGGCTAGCGCCCGTCGTCGCGCACAGCGCAATGCCGGCTCCGCCGGCCAATCCCATGCAGTCACCCGATCCGTGGGCCGCCGAGTCGTCCGCTCGGCACCCTGCGCCGCTTGTGCGGCGCGGGGTAGCGGGCCCACGGATCGTCTGCGTCTATTCCCGGGGCTCCGCCCCGGACCCCGGTCCTCAATCTCCCCCAGCTACCGCTGGGAGGTGCCCCCAGACGGGCTGGATTTCATGGGCACAGGCGCTCCACCCGCCAGTCGTCGCCCGTGCGCACGTACCGCAGCCGGTCGTGCAGGCGGTTCTCCCGCCCCTGCCAGAACTCCACCGTCTCCGCGGTCACCCGGAAGCCGCCCCAGTGCGGCGGCACCGGCACGTGTTCGCCCTGCGGATAGCGGGCCGTCATCTTCTCGTAGGCCGCGTCCAGATCGGCGCGTCCGGCCGCCACGGTCGACTGCTCGCTCGCCCAGGCGCCGATCTGCGAGCCGTAGGGGCGGGTGCGGAAGTACGCGGCGGTCTCCTCGCGGTCCACCCGCTCGGCGGTACCGGTGACGACGACCTGCCGGGCGAGGGGGTACCAGGGGAAGAGCAGCGACACGCGCGGGTTGACGGCGATCTCCCTGGCCTTGCGGGAGCGGTAGTTGGTGTAGAAGACGAAGCCGCGCGGGTCGTAGCCCTTGAGCAGGACGGTCCTGGAGCTGGGCCGTCCGGCGGCGTCCGCGGTGGACAGGACCATGGCGTTGGGCTCGTACAGCTCGCCGGCTGCCGCCTCGCCGAACCAGCGCGCGAACTGTTCGTACGGGCCGGCGGCCAGGGCCCGCTCGGCGAGGCCCTCGAACTGGTAGTGACGGCGCATGGCGGCGAGGTCGTGCTCGAACGCGTACTTGTCGGAGTGGGCCACGGCCACATCTTGCAGGAGCGGCGGGTCCGAGGAAAAGCAGCACAGCGGATCCCTTCATGTGCCCCGTATCGGCGGCCGGTAATCCTGCCGCCGGGGAAAAGCGCGGTGTGCCGGACATCACCTTCCCCCACCTGTGCCGAACCCCCCAAAATCACGAGTGGATGGCTGTGGCACCCGTACCCCACCGGCTATCGTGTCCGGCCCCGGAACGGCCTCTGCGGAGGCCGGGTGAAGTACCGGGTGAAGTACTGCCGCACGGGGCATGACCGGGTTGACCGGAACGGACCGCGAGCCGCGCACGCTGCCGCGTAACCGATCCGGCGCCGACCCGGACGCACACCCCCCGACGCACACCCGCAGCAGGAATCCCTCTGGCCGCCCGGCCGGAACCGGAGACCCCGGACCCCGCCCGCGCGGCTGGCAGCCGCTTGTCGAACACATCATGAGGAGCCGCCTGATGTCCGACTTCGTACCCGGACTCGAAGGAGTCGTCGCGTTCGAAACGGAGATCGCCGAACCCGACAAGGAAGGCGGTTCGCTCCGCTACCGAGGCGTCGACATCGAGGACTTGGTGGGCGACGTCTCGTTCGGGAACGTCTGGGGGCTGCTGGTCGACGGCTCGTTCAACCCCGGGCTGCCGCCGGCCGAGCCGTTCCCCATCCCCGTCCATTCCGGTGACATCCGCGTCGACGTGCAGTCCGCGCTGGCGATGCTCGCCCCCGTGTGGGGCCTCAAGCCGCTCCTGGACATCGACGAGGCCACCGCCCGCGACAATCTCGCGCGCGCCGCCGTCATGGCCCTGTCCTACGTCGCCCAGTCGGCCCGCGGCCAGGGACTGCCGATGGTGCCGCAGAAGGAGATCGACAAGGCGGAGACCGTCGTCGAGCGCTTCATGAAGCGCTGGCGCGGCGAGCCCGACCCCAAGCACGTCAAGGCCGTCGACGCCTACTGGACCTCGGCCGCCGAGCACGGCATGAACGCCTCCACGTTCACCGCCCGCGTCATCGCCTCGACGGGCGCCGACGTGGCGGCCGCCCTGTCGGGCGCGGTCGGCGCCATGTCGGGCCCGCTGCACGGCGGCGCGCCCTCGCGCGTCCTGGGCATGATCGAGGAGATCGAGCGCACCGGCGACGCCGTCGCCTACGTCAAGGGCGCCCTGGACCGCGGCGAGCGCCTCATGGGCTTCGGCCACCGCGTCTACCGCGCCGAGGACCCCCGCGCCCGCGTGCTGCGCCGCACGGCCAAGGAGCTGGCCGCGCCGCGCTTCGAGGTCGCGGAGGCGCTGGAGAAGGCGGCGCTGGAGGAGCTGCACAACCGCCGCCCGGACCGGGTGCTGGCCACGAACGTCGAGTTCTGGGCGGCCATCGTCCTGGACTTCGCCGAGGTGCCCGCGCACATGTTCACCTCGATGTTCACCTGCGCCCGCACGGCGGGCTGGAGCGCGCACATCCTGGAGCAGAAGCGCACCGGCCGCCTCGTGCGCCCCTCGGCCCGCTACGTCGGCCCGGGACCGCGCGACCCGCGCGAGGTGGAGGGGTACGCGGACATCACCGGCTGAGCCGGCGGACACGTCAGGGCGTGGCGAAGGGTGGCAAGCGCCCCTCCGCCGCGCCCTGATGGCAGGCTTGGCCCATGCGTCCATTCCTCCCCGCCCTCGGAATCGCCGCGCTGGTAGCGCTGCCCGCCGCCCCGCCCGCGGTGGCGGCCCCGGCGGCGGACGGCGATGCGCCCTCCGCCTTCACCATCCAGGACCCGAGGATCAAGGAGTCCAGCGGGCTGGCCGCCAGCCGCCTCCACCCGGGCATCTACTGGACCCACAACGACAGCGGCGACGCCGCGAACGTCTTCGCGGTGGACAGCCGTACGGGCCGTACGGTCGCGACGGTGCGGCTCGGCGGCATCGACGCCCGGGACGTCGAGGCCATCTCGATCGGCCCCGACGGAAACATCTACGTCGGCGACACCGGGGACAACCTCGACGGCACCTGGCCGGAGGTGTGGATCTACCGCTTCCCCGAGCCGAAGACGCTGCAGGACGCGACCGTCACCCCGACCCGCTTCACCGTCCGCTACGAGGACGGCCCGCGCGACGCCGAGTCGCTGATGGTGCACCCCACGACGGGCCGGGTCTACATCGTCAGCAAGAAGCGCTCGGGCAAGGGCGCCCTGTACGAGGCGCCGGAGCAGCTGTCGGCGTCCGGCGTGAACACCTTCCGGCGCGTCGCCGACATCAACGTCTGGGCCACGGACGGCGCGTTCTCCCCGGACGGCACCCGGCTGGTCGTGCGCGGCTACTTCGAGGCCCGTGTGTACCGCTGGCTGGACGGGCGGCCCAAGGAGATCGGCCGACCCACGGTCCCGCTGCAGCGGCAGGGCGAGTCCGTCACGTTCACCCCCGACGGGCGGACGCTGATGTACGGGACGGAGGGCGCCAACAGCCGCGTCACCCCGGTCGAGCTCGACGACGATCTGCTGCCCGACAGCACGGGGAAGCCCGGCGACTCGGGCAAGGGCGGTGACGCGGCGGACGAGAAGGCCTCCACCACGGGCGACGACCACGACCGCACCCTCGCCATAGGGGCGGGGACCGTCGTGGTCGCGGCCCTGCTGGTCCTCGTCCTGCGGAAGCTGCTGCGCCGGCCGACGGGCTGAGCCGGGGCCCCGGGAGCGCCTCCCGGGGCCGGTCTACGGCTAGAGCCTAGAGCCGCTCGATCACATGGTCGATGCAGACCGTCAGCGCCTCGACGTCCGACGACTCGATCGCCGGGAACATCGCGACCCGCAGCTGGTTGCGGCCCAGCTTGCGGTACGGCTCGGTGTCCACGATGCCGTTGGCGCGCAGGACCTTGGCGACGGCCGCCGCGTCCACGTCCTCGGAGAAGTCGATCGTGCCGATGACGGCCGAACGCTTGGCCGGGTCCGTCACGAACGGCGTCGCGTACTTGGACGCCTCCGCCCAGCCGTACAGCGTCCGCGCGGACGTCGCGGTGCGGCGCACCGCCCAGTCCAGGCCGCCCTGGCCGTTGAGCCACTCGACCTGCTGCTCCAGCAGGAACAGCGTGGCGAGGGCGGGGGTGTTGTACGTCTGGTTCTTCAGGGAGTTGTCGATGGCCGTCGGCAGCGAGAAGAACTCGGGGACGTGCCGGCCCGAGGCGTGGATGCGGGCGGCGCGCTCCAGGGCGGCCGGGGAGAACGCCGCCAGCCACAGCCCGCCGTCGGCGGCGAAGGACTTCTGCGGGGCGAAGTAGTAGACGTCCGTCTCGGTGATGTCCACGGGCAGCCCGCCCGCGCCGGACGTGGCGTCCACCAGGACCAGCGCGCCCTCGTCGGCGCCCGCGACGCGCTTGATGGGCGCGGCGACACCGGTGGAGGTCTCGTTGTGGGTGAAGGCGTAGACGTCGGCCCCCGCCTCGGCGCGCGGCTCGGGGTGCGTGCCGGGCTCGGAGGAGATGACCGTCGGCTCCTGCAGCCACGGCGCCAGCTTCGCCGCCTTGGCGAACTTCGAGGAGAACTCGCCGAAGCTCAGGTGCTGCGACTTGGACTCGATGAGGCCGTGCGTGGCGATGTCCCAGAACGCGGTCGACCCGCCGTTGCCGAGGACGATCTCGTAGCCCTCGGGCAGCGAGAACAGCTCGCGGAGGCCGTCGCGCACGCGGCCGACCAGGTTCTTGACCGGGGCCTGGCGGTGGGAGGTGCCGAGCAGGGAGGTTCCGGTGGCGGCCAGGGCGCCGAGCGCCTCCGTACGCACCTTGGAGGGGCCCGCGCCGAAGCGACCGTCGGCGGGCTTGATGTCAGCGGGAATCTGGATATCAGCCACGTCCGCAGCCTAATCGCCGCCCCACGCGTGGTGGCTGTACGTCCACTCGATGAGACGGAATCGACAGGATGGATGTGCCGACTGTGCCGGTATCCGACGGTTCTGTGGGCAGGCTGGGCCCATGGGTGATCACATCGGCCGCCGGGACGCGGACACTCCGTTTCCGGGCCTGGCGGCGCAACTGCGGGCCCACGTGCGCGGCGACGTCGACTTCACGTCCTCCGCCCGCGCCCTGACGACCATGGACGCGTCGAACTACCGGCGCGTGCCGGCCGGGGTGGTCGCCCCGCGCGACGCCGACGACGTCGCCGCCGTCCTGGCCGTGTGCCGCGAGCACGGCGTGCCGGTGGTGCCGCGCGGGGGCGGCACCTCGATCGCGGGCCAGGCAACGGGCGAGGGCGTGGTCCTGGACTTCACCCGGCACATGAACGCGATCGTGGCCGTCGACGCCGCGGCCCGCACCGCCGTCGTCCAGCCCGGCGTGGTCCTGGACGACCTGCGGGCGGCGGCGGGCGCGTTCGGGCTGACGTTCGGGCCCGATCCCTCGACGCACGGGCGGTGCACGCTCGGCGGGATGATCGGCAACAACGCGTGCGGCGCGCACTCGGTGGCCTGGGGCACGACGGCCGACAACGTCCACGCCCTGGACGTCCTGACCTACGAGGGCGAACGGGCCCACCTGGGCCGGGGCTACGACGGCGTGCCCGAGCTGCTCGCGGAGGGCGTACGGGCCCTCGTCCAGGGCGACCTCGCGCTGCTGCGCACCGGCTTCCCCGTTCTGCCCCGGCGCATCTCCGGGTACGCCCTGGATGCCCTGCTGCCCGAGCGGCGCACCGACTTCGCCCGGGCGTTCACCGGGAGCGAGGGCACGCTGGGGGTGGTGACACAGGCGACGGTCCGCCTCGTCGAGCCGCCCGCCGCGCGGGCGCTGGCGGTGCTCGGCTACGCGGACGAGAGCGCGGCGGCCGACGCGGCCCATCCGCTGCTGCCGCTGGGGCCGTTGACGGTCGAGGGCATGGCCGCCGACCTGGTGGGCGCGGGCGCCGGCGACCTGCCCGCGGGGGCGGCCTGGCTGTTCGTCGAAACGGGCGGCGCCACGCCGGCCGAGGCGGTGTCCCGGGCGCGGAAGCTGTGCCGCGCGGCGGCCGCCGACGGGCCGGTCACGGGCCGTGCCGTCGTGGAGGACGCGGCGGCGCAGCGCGCGCTGTGGCGGGTGCGCGAGGACGCCGCCGGTACCGCGACCCGGCTGCCCGACGGGGGCGAGGCCTGGCCCGGCTGGGAGGACTGTGCGGTGCCGCCGGAGCGGCTGGGCGCGTATCTGCGCGAGTTCCGGGCCCTGCTGGGGCGCTACGGGCTGCGCGGCGCCCCCTTCGGGCACTTCGGCGACGGCTGTGTGCACGTACGGCTGGACGTCGACCTGCTGAGCGCCGAGGGGATCCGCCGGTACCGCGCGTTCTCCGGGGAGGTGGCGGAGCTGGTGGTCGCGCACGGCGGCTCGCTGTCGGGCGAGCACGGCGACGGCCAGGCGCGCGCCGAGCTGCTGCCCCGGATGTACGGCGCCGACGTCGTGCGGCTGTTCGAGCGCTTCAAGGACCTCTGGGACCCGGCGGGCGGCCTGAACCCGGGCATGGTCGTGCGCCCGTACCGCCTCGACGAGAACCTGCGGTTCGACGTGCTGCCCCGGCGGCCCGTCGACGTGGAGTTCGGCTATCCGGGTGACGGCGGCGACTTCACGGCGGCGGTCCGCCGGTGCGTGGGCGTCGCCAAGTGCCGTGACACGCAGCCCCCTCCGGGCGGCGTCATGTGCCCCTCCTACCGCGTGACCCGCGACGAGCGGCACTCCACGCGGGGCCGGGCCCGGCTGCTGCACGAGATGCTGGCCGGAGAGGTGGTGACGGACGGCTGGCGCTCACAGGAGGTACGGGAGGCGCTGGATCTGTGCCTGTCCTGCAAGGGCTGCCGCAGCGACTGCCCGGTGGGCGTGGACATGGCCACGTACAAGGCGGAGTTCCTGCACCACCACTACGCGGGCCGGATCCGGCCCGCCGAGCACTACACGATGGGGTGGCTGCCACTGTGGCTGCGCCTGGCGGCGCCGGCCGCGCCGCTGCTCGACCGCCTGGCCGCGCACGAACCGTCGGCCGCGGCGGTGAAGCGCCTGGCGGGGATCGCACCCGAGCGGGACCTCCCGCGGCTCGCACCGGAGCCGTTCACCCGGTGGTGGCGCAGGCGTACGGCGCAGGCGGCGGGGCAGCCGTACGCCGCCGACGGGCACCCCACCGGCCGCGGCCCGGCCGGCGACACCCCCGGGGCACGGCTCGCCCCCGGCGAAACCGGCCGCCCCCGTGCCGGCCGGCCGGCCGCCGGCTGGGCCGAGGCCCGGGCCGCGGGCACGGCGGTCGTGCTGTTTCCCGACACCTTCACCACCTACTTCTCCCCCTCCGCCGGCCGTGCCGCCGTCGCCGTGCTCGAGGACGCCGGGCTGCGCGTGGCCGTCCCGCCCCGGCCGGTCTGCTGCGGCCTGACCTGGGTCTCCACCGGCCAGCTCGGCCTCGCCCGGGCCGTCGCGCGCCGCACGCTCGACGTCCTGGCGCCCGCCCTCGCCGCCGGCCTGCCCGTCGTCGGCCTCGAGCCCAGCTGCAGCGCGGCCCTGCGTACCGACGTGCCCGAGCTGCTGCCCGGCGATCCGCGCGCCCGGCGCCTCGCCTCGTCCGTGCGCACCTTCGCCCAGGTCCTCGAAGAGCGCGCCCCGCACTGGCGGCCGCCGCGCGTCGACCGGCCCGTCGCCGGCCAGACGCACTGCCACCAGCACGCCGTCCTGGGCGACGCCGCCGAGCGGCGCCTGCGCGAACGCGCGGGCATGACCGGCCCGTTGAGCGGCGGCTGCTGCGGCCTGGCGGGCAACTTCGGCTTCGAAACCGGCCATTACGAGGTTTCGGCGGCTTGCGCCGAAGAACAGTTGCTGCCGGCGCTGCGCGCGGCGCCCGAGGGCACGGAGGTCATCGCGGACGGCTTCTCCTGCCGTACGCAGATCGGCCAACTCTCCGACAGGCGGGCGCGACACACGGCCGAGATCCTCGCCGAAGCACTGCGGGAGGCCGCCACCGGCGGCCGAAAATAATGCAAGCACGCTTGCTTGTTTTCCCGGCCGGTGCCACGCTCCGGCCATGCCCGTGCCCGTTCTCCGAATCGGCAACGCCTCCGGCTTCTACGGCGACCGGTTCGACGCCCTGCGCGAGATGCTCACCGGCGGCCCCCTGGACGTACTGACCGGTGACTACCTCGCCGAACTGACCATGCTGATCCTCGGCCGCGACCGCCTCAAGGACCCCGGCCGGGGCTACGCCCGCACGTTCCTGGCCCAGTTGGAGGAGGGGCTGGGCCTGGCCGCCGACCGCGGGGTCAGGCTCGTCACCAACGCGGGCGGACTCAACCCCGCCGCTCTCGCCGAGCGCATCACCGAGCTGGCCGACCGGGTCGGGGTGCCCGTGCGCGTCGCCCACGTCACCGGCGACGACCTCCTCGACGAGGACCGGTGGGGCCACGGCGTGCTCACCGCCAACGCCTACCTGGGCGGTGCGGGCATCGCCGAGTGCCTGCGGGCCGGCGCGGACGTGGTCGTCACGGGCCGGGTCACCGACGCCGCGCTCGTCACCGGCCCGGCCGCCGCGCACTTCGGATGGACCGCCGAGGACCTGGACCCGCTCGCCGGCGCGGTCGTCGCCGGGCACGTCCTGGAGTGCGGGGCGCAGGCCACGGGCGGCAACTACGCGTTCTTCGGCGAGCACGACGTGCGCCGGCCCGGCTTCCCGCTCGCCGAGATCCACGCGGACGGCTCGGCCGTCATCACCAAGCACCCCGGCACCGGCGGCGCGGTCACGGTCTCGACGGTCACGGCACAGCTGCTGTACGAGACGGCCGGCGCCCGCTACCCGGGGCCGGACGTCACGGCCCGGCTGGACACGGTGCGCCTCGCGCCCGACGGCCCGGACCGGGTGCGGATCAGCGGGGTGCGCGGCGAGTCCCCGCCGACCGCGCTCAAGGTGGGGCTCACCCGGCTGGGCGGCCACCGCACCGAGGTCGTCTTCGTCCTGACCGGCCTCGACATCGACGCCAAGGCCCGCCTCGTGCGCGCCCAGCTCGACGGCGTCCTCACCGCCCGCCGCCCGGCCGAGGCCCGCTGGAGCCTGGCCCGCACCGACCGGGCGGACGCGCCCGTGCAGGAGGAGGCGAGCGCGCTGCTGCGGCTGGTCGTGCGCGACGCCGACCCGGAGGTGGGCCGGGCCGTGAACGCCGCCTGCGTCGAGCTGGCGCTGGCCAGCTACCCCGGCTTCCACGTGGCGACGCCGCCGGCGAAGCCGACGCCCTACGGGGTGTTCGAGGCGGCCTACGTCGACGCGGACACCGTGCGGCACGTGGCGGTGCTCCCGGACGGCACCCGGGTGCCGGTGCTGCCGGCCCCCGTACGGGCCGCGGAACCGGAAGCGCTGGACGGGCCCGTCCTGCCGCCGCCGCTGCCCGCCGGGCCCACGCGGCGGGCCCCGCTCGGGCTCGTCGCGGGCGCGCGCAGCGGGGACAAGGGCGGCAGCGCCAACGTCGGGGTGTGGGTGCGCGGGGACGACGCGTGGCGGTGGCTGGCGCACGAGCTGACCGTCGAGCGGTTCCGTGAACTGCTTCCGGAGACCGCCGGCTTCGCCGTCACCCGGCACGTCCTGCCCCACCTGCGCGCCCTGAACTTCGTCGTCGACGGCATCCTCGGCGAGGGCGTCGCCTCCCAGGCCCGCTTCGACCCGCAGGCCAAGGCCGTCGGCGAATGGCTGCGCGCCCGGCACCTGCGGATACCGGAGGTCCTGCTGTGACCGTGCTGCCGTCCGGGCTCGACACCGCCGCCCCCGGGTACGCGGCCAACCGGGCCGCGATGCTGGCCAGGCTCGCCGACGTCGAGGCCGAGCACGCCAAGGCGGTCGCGGGCGGCGGCGAGAAGTACACCGCCCGCCACCGGGCCCGGGGCCGCATGACCGCCCGGGAACGCGTCGAGTCCCTGATCGACCCCGACACCCCCTTCCTCGAACTGTCGCCGCTGGCCGCCTGGGGCAGCGACTACACCGTCGGCGCCTCGCTCGTCACCGGCATCGGCGTCGTCGAGGGCGTCGAGTGCCTGATCACCGCCAACGACCCGACCGTGCGCGGCGGCGCCAGCAATCCCTGGACGCTGAAGAAGGCCCTGCGCGCGAACGAGATCGCGTACGCCAACCGGCTGCCGGTGATCTCGCTGGTGGAGTCGGGCGGCGCGGACCTGCCCAGCCAGAAGGAGATCTTCATCCCCGGCGGCGGCCTGTTCCGCGACCTGACCCGGCTCTCCGCCGCGGGCATCCCCACCCTCGCGGTGGTCTTCGGCAATTCCACGGCCGGCGGCGCGTACGTCCCCGGCATGTCCGACCACGTCATCATGGTCAAGGAACGGGCGAAGGTCTTCCTCGGCGGCCCGCCGCTGGTGAAGATGGCCACCGGCGAGGAGAGCGACGACGAGTCGCTCGGCGGGGCGGAGATGCACGCGCGCGTCTCCGGCCTCGCGGACCACTTCGCCGTCGACGAACTCGACGCGCTGCGCCGGGCCCGGCGCGTGGTCGCCCGCCTGAACTGGCGCAAGGCCCACCCCGATCCGGACCCCGCCGCACCACCCCTGTACGACGGGGACGAGCTCCTCGGCATCGTCCCGGGCGATCTGAAGGAGCCCTTCGACCCCCGCGAGGTCATCGCCCGGATCGTGGACGGCTCCGACTTCGACGAGTTCAAACAGCGCTACGGCACGAGCCTGGTGACCGGGTGGGCGCGGCTGCATGGCTACCCCGTGGGCGTGCTCGCCAACGCGCAGGGCGTCCTCTTCAGCGAGGAGTCGCAAAAGGCCGCGCAGTTCATCCAGTTGGCCAACCAGCGCGACATCCCGCTGGTCTTCCTGCACAACACCACCGGCTACATGGTCGGCCGCGCCTACGAACAGGGCGGCATCATCAAGCACGGCGCCATGATGATCAACGCCGTGTCGAACTCGAAGGTCCCGCACCTGTCGGTGCTCATGGGCGCCTCCTACGGCGCCGGGCACTACGGCATGTGCGGACGGGCCTACGACCCGCGCTTCCTGTTCTCCTGGCCCAGCGCCAAGTCCGCCGTCATGGGCCCCCAGCAGCTCGCCGGCGTCCTGTCCATCGTCGCCCGCGCCTCGGCCGCGGCGAAGGGACAGCCGTACGACGAGGAGGCCGACGCCGCGCTGCGCACGATGGTGGAGCGGCAGATCGAGTCGGAGTCGCTGCCGGTGTTCCTGTCCGGGCGGCTGTACGACGACGGGGTCATCGACCCGCGGGACACGCGGACGGTGCTGGGACTGTGCCTGTCGGCGGTGCACGGCGCGCCCGTGCAGGGGGCTCGGGGTGGTTTCGGTGTCTTCCGGATGTGAGGCTTCCATGTTCTCTTCGGCCTTCTCTTCGGCGAAGGAGCCCGCGATCTCCTCGGTGCTCGTGGCCAACCGGGGCGAGATCGCCTGCCGCGTCTTCCGCACCTGCCGGGAGCTGGGCATCGCGACGGTCGCGGTGCACTCGGACCCCGACGCGGACGCCCGGCATGTCCGGGAGGCCGACGCGGCGGTACGGCTGCCGGGGGCGGCGGCCGCGGACACCTACCTGCGCGGCGACCTGCTGATCGCGGCGGCCCTCGCGGCCGGCGCGGACGCCGTGCACCCGGGGTACGGATTCCTCTCCGAGAACGCCGACTTCGCGCGGGCGGTGCGGGACGCGCACCTGGTGTGGATCGGGCCGCCGCCCGAGGCGATCGAGGCGATGGCGTCGAAGACCCGCGCCAAGCGCGTCATGACGCGGGCCGGGGTGCCGCTGCTCGCTCCCCTCGACCCGGCCGCCGTCACCGCCGGCGACCTTCCCGTGCTGGTCAAGGCCGCGGCGGGCGGCGGCGGGCGCGGGATGCGGGTGGTGCGCGACCTGCCCGGCCTTAAGGGCGCGCTGGCCTCGGCGCGGGCGGAGGCGACGGCCGCCTTCGGTGACGGCGAGGTCTTCGTCGAGCCGTACGTCCAGGGCGCGCGCCACGTCGAGGTGCAGCTCCTCGCGGACGCCCACGGCACGGTGTGGACGCTGGGGACCCGGGACTGCTCCCTGCAGCGGCGACACCAGAAGGTGATCGAGGAGGCCCCGGCCCCGGACCTGCCCGGGCACCTGGAGCGCACCCTGTGCGACGCCGCCGCGTCCGCGGCCCGCGCGATCGGCTACGTCAACGCGGGCACGGCCGAGTTCCTGGTCTCGGCGGACGGCCGCCCGTACTTCCTGGAGATGAACACCCGCCTGCAGGTCGAACACCCGGTGACCGAGGCCGTGTACGGCGTCGACCTGGTGGCGCTGCAGCTGCGCGTCGCCGAGGGCGCGGCACTGGGCGAGCCCCCGCGGCCGTCGGGGCACGCGGTGGAGGCCCGCCTGTACGCGGAGGACCCCGCCCACGACTGGCGGCCGCAGACGGGCGCGATGCACCGCCTGCGGATCCCCGCCGCCGCGGGCGTACGCGTCGACTCCGGCATGGAGGACGGCGACACCGTGACCGTCCACTACGACCCCCTCCTGGCCAAGGTCGTCGCCCGGGCCCCCACCCGCCGCGAAGCCGTCCGCACACTGGCCCACGCCCTGGAGCGCGCCCGCCTCCACGGCCCGGTCACCAACCGCGACCTGCTCGTCCGCTCCCTGCGCCACCCCGAGTTCGCCCGGGGCGCGCCGGACACCGGCTTCTACGAACGCCACCTGCCCGCCCTGACCGCACCGCCCCCGGCCGTCTGCCTGGCGGCCCTGGCCGCGGCCGTCGCCGACGCACAGGGCCGCAGCCGCTTCGGCGGCTGGCGCAACGTCCCCTCCATGCCGCAGGTCAAGACCTACCGCTGCGCCGCCGGCGCGCTCCACACGATCCGCTACCGCCTCGGCCGCGACGGGCTCACGGCCGACGGCTTCCCCGGCGTCCGGCTGCTGCACGCCGCTCGTGACCGGGTGGTCCTGGAGGTCGACGGCGTCCGACGCACCCTCGACGTGGCCGCGTACGCCACGGGCGACGTCCACGTCGACACCCCGCACGCGGGCTCGTACACCCTCACGCCCCTCCCCCGCCACCCCGACCCCGCCCCGCGCACCGAACCCGGCTCCCTCCTCGCCCCCATGCCCGGCACGGTCGTCCGGCTCGCGGACGGCATCGCCGCGGGCCGGGCCGTACGGGCCGGGCAGCCGCTGCTGTGGCTGGAGGCCATGAAGATGGAGCACCGCGTCGTGGCCCCCGCCTCGGGGACCCTCGCGGCGCTGCACGCCGTGCCCGGCCGCCAGGTCGAGGTGGGGGAACTGCTCGCCGTGGTCACCGAGACCGAGGAGAAGACGCCATGAGCACCACCGGCAGCACGCTGATCGAATCCCCCGAGCAGTCCGCCCTGCGCGCGGCCGTCGCCGCCCTCGCGGGCCGCTACGGCCGCGCGTACTTCGCCGACGCGATACGCGAGGGCAAACACGCCGACGAGCTGTGGGCGGAGGCCGGCAAGCTCGGCTACCTCGGAGTGAACCTCCCCCAGGAGTACGGCGGCGGGGGCGGCGGGATCACCGAACTGGCCGTCGTCCTGGAGGAGCTGGGGACGGCCGGCTGCCCGCTGCTGCTCCTGGTCGTCTCACCCGCCATCTGCGGCACGGTCATCGCCCGCTTCGGCACGGACGCGCAGAAGCGCGCCTGGCTGCCCGGCCTCGCCGCCGGCACGACCCGGATGGCGTTCGGCATCACCGAGCCCGACGCCGGCTCCAACTCCCACCGCCTGACCACGACGGCCCGGCGCGACGGCGACGACTGGATCCTCACCGGCCGCAAGGTCTTCATCTCCGGCGTGGACGTCGCCGACGCGACGCTGATCGTCGGCCGCGCGGAGGACGCCCGGACCGGCAGGCTGAGGCCCTGCCTGTTCATCGTCGACCGCGACGCGCCCGGCTTCACCCGCAACCTCATCCCCATGGACGTCGCGTCGCCGGAGAAGCAGTTCGAGCTCGTCCTCGACGAGGTGCGGCTGCCGGCGGACGCCCTGGTGGGCGACGAGGACGCCGGGCTGCTGCAGCTGTTCGCCGGGCTCAACCCCGAGCGCATCATGACGGCGGCGTTCGCGATCGGGATGGGCCGGCACGCCGTCGCGCGGGCCGTCGACTACGCCCGTACCCGCCAGGTGTGGGACGAGCCGATCGGCGCGCACCAGGCCATCGCCCACCCCCTCGCGCGGTCTCACATCGAGATCGAGCTGGCGCGGCTGATGATGTACAAGGCCGCGCACCTCTACGACGCCGGGGACGACGCGGGCGCCGGCGAGGCGGCCAACATGGCGAAGTACGCGGCCGCCGAGGCCGCGGTCCGCGCCGTCGACCAGGCGGTCCACACCCTCGGCGGCAACGGTCTGAGCACGGAGTACGGGCTGGCCTCGCTGATCACCGCGGCGCGGGTGACGAGGGTGGCGCCGGTGAGCCGGGAGATGATCCTCAACTACGTCTCGCACCAGACGCTGGGCCTGCCCAAGTCCTACTGACACCAGGAGGTTTCGCGATGCTGGTCCGCAGCTCGCACGAGCACGGCGTCACCACGCTGACGCTGGACTCCCCGCACAACCGCAACGCCCTCTCGTCCCGCCTCGTGGCCGAGTTGCACGACGGGCTGCGGCGGGCCGCCGACGACGCGGACACCCGCGCCGTGGTCCTCACCCACTCCGGCACCACGTTCTGCGCGGGCGCGGACCTGAGCGAGCCGACGCCGACGGGCCCGGAGGCGCTGGCCCGGCTGCTGCGGACCATCGTGGAGCTGCCGGGACCGGTGGTGGCACGGGTGGACGGCCATGTACGGGCCGGGGGCCTGGGGCTGTTGGGGGCGTGCGACATCGCGGTGGCGAGCGGGGCGTCGTCGTTCGCGTTCACGGAGGCGCGGCTGGGGCTGGCCCCGGCCGTCATCTCCCTGCCGCTGCTGCCGCGCCTCGACGCCCGGGCGGCGGCGCGCTACTACCTCACGGGCGAGCGCTTCGGCGCGCAGGAGGCGGCGAGGATCGGCCTGATCACGCTCGCGGCCGGCGACGAGGGCCCGGACAAGGCCCTCGAGCCGGTCCTGGAGGGTCTGCGCCGTGGTTCGCCGCAAGGGCTGGCCGCGTCGAAACGGCTGGTCACGGCGGAGGTGCTGCGGGCCTTCGACCGCGATGCGGAGGAACTGGTCGAGCGGTCGGCACGGCTCTTCGCGTCGGAGGAGGCACGGGAAGGCATGGCGGCGTTCCTGGGGAAGAGGGACCCGTCGTGGGTGCGCTGACCGATCCCCGCCCGGACTCCGGCTCCGCCCCTCGCCCCGGTCCCAAGCAGGACCGGAGCCGGGCGACGCGGCGGCGCCTGCTGGAGGCGGCCATCGCCTGCCTGGCGGACCACGGGTGGGCGGGCTCGACGGTGGCCGTGGTCGCCGAGCGGGCGGGGGTGTCCCGGGGCGCGGCCCAGCACCACTTCCCCACCCGCGAGGACCTCTTCACGGCGGCGGTCGAGTACGTGGCGGAGGAGCGCTCGGCCGCGCTGCGGGAGCTGGTGGCCTCGGCGTCGCCCATCCTGGGCCCGGCGCGCCGGTACATCGTCGTGACCGAGCTGGTCGAGCTGTACACCGGTCCACTGTTCCGGGCCGCGCTGCAGCTGTGGGTGGCCGCCTCCCACGACCGTTCGCAGCTGCGCTCGCGCGTGACGGACCTGGAGGCGCGCGTCGGCCGGGAGACCCACCGCATGGCGGTGGAGCTGCTGGGCGCGGACGAGAAGGTGCCCGGCGTGCGGGAGACCGTGCAGGGCCTGCTGGACATGGCGCGCGGCCTGGGGCTGGCGACGCTCCTGACGGACGACCGGGCGCGGCGCCGGCGCGTGGTGGAGCAGTGGGTGCGGATCCTGGACGACGCGCTGGACGGCTGACGAACGGGCGCCACCAGCGCGTTTCGAACACCACCGAACGGTGTGGACACCGCCCCCGCCCTGTGGGCTACTGCTGGCATGCCCACCGCAAGGGCGGTGGGTGCCGGCTCGGGATCCATGAGGGGGAATCTCGAATGGCACTGCGTAAATCCGCCGCGATGGCCTTCGCGGCGACAGCACTGGCGGGCTCACTGGTCGGCGCGTCCGGCACGGCCTCGGCCGCCGGGACCGCCGGCTTCGCGGACCAGGCGAGGAAGGCGGGCCTGAGCGGCTCGCAGGCGAAGGAACTGCAGACCAGAGTCAATGACTACCTCGCCCGGACGGGCGGTAAACAGGTGGCCGCCAACAGGATCGAACTGGACGGCGCCACCCTCACGCTCACCCTGCCCGGCGAGCGCAAGACCCGCGATCTGAGCTCCGCGAACGCGAAGTTCGCCGAGTGCCGCTACGAACGGTTCTGCATGTTCCGGGGCGAGTCCTTCACCGGTGACCAACTCGACCTCTACTACTGCAAGGACCACGCCCTGTCGAACTGGCGCGGCTACGGATCCTGGGCGAACAACCAGACCCCGGGCACCCAGGCCAGGCTCAAGGACCGCAACCGCAATGTCGTCACCACCACGGTGGGGGCTCCCTCGATCAACGCGTCCTACTACTGGGAGCCGATCTGGTACGTCCGGCCCTGCTGACGTACCCCCGCGCAGCTGACCGCCGGGGCCGCGCGGATGACGCGGTCCCGGCTCGTCCGTTCCCGTCCGTACCTGCCATGCCCGGACCCTGCTCAAGGAGCGGTCTACGGCGTGTGACAGACGGCTTCGACGTTGTTGCCGTCGGGGTCGCGGACGAAGGCCCCGTAGTACGACGCGTGGTACTCCGGCCACACCCGCGGTGCGTGCAAGGACTCGGCACCGGCCGCCACCGCGGCGGCGTGGAACGCGTCGACGGCCGCACGGTCGGCCGCGGCGAAGGCGAGGTGCACCTCGCGGGCACCCGGCGCGTCCTCGCCGGCGGGGACCAGCCAGAGCGTGTGCCCGGTGGTGCCGAAGCTGACGAATTCGCCGAACTCCTTGGTCCGCTTGCCTCCGAGCGGCGCGAGGACGGCATCGTAGAAGCCCGCGCTCGCCGCGACGTTCCGTACCTGGATCGCTATGTGATCAAGCATGTCGCCAGCGTTCCACAGTGGTTGCGATGCTGTCCGGATCTTGATGAGAATTGCCCGCCGCATTCCTTCAGACGCCAGGAGAACAAGTGACGTCCCTCGTCCGCAACATCAGCTTCGACTGCGCCCCGCCGCACGAGCCGTACGCACTGGCCCGGTTCTGGAGCGAGGTGCTCGGCCATCCGGTCGACCCCGAGGGCGCGCCGGGTGGCGACGAAGTGGGCCTGGTGACCCCGGAAGGGCAGCCGGACCTGCTGTTCCTACGGGTGCCCGAGGCGAAGACGCTCAAGAACCGGGTGCACCTCGATCTGCAGCCCGACGGGCCGCGGGAGGCGGAGGTGGAGCGGGTGGTGGCGCTCGGCGCGACCGTCGTCGACGACCGGCGCCGGCCGGACGGCACGGGCTGGGTGGTCCTCGCCGACCCGGCCGGCAACGAGTTCTGCGTCGAGCGCAGCGCGGCGGAACGGGCCGCCACACAGGGCTGAGCGTCAGCGGCCCAGGAACCCCTCGACGGCTGCGGCCAGGGCCTCGGGGGACTCCTCCGGCGCATAGTGCCCCGCGTCCGGCAGCACCTCGAGTTCGGCGTTCGGGTACCACTGGAGCCAGGTCGCCCGCATGGCCTCGGCCCCCAGCGCCGGGTCGTGCGCGCCGACGACCAGGAGGACCGGGGTCCGGTTGCCCCGCACCCGCTCGTGGAAGTCGGAGCCCGACCACGAGTCGAGATACGAACGGAAGGCGGCGGGCGCGGAATTGCGCATCGAGCGGCTCACCATGGCGTCCAGCCAGGCGTCGTCGCGGCGCCCGCCGGTGGTGTTGTCGATGATCGCCCTGCGGCTTCCCGGGTCCTTCTCCGCTCCGGCGAACAGCTCCCAGGCCTCCCCTTCGAGCGGGAAGCCGGACGCGGCCACCGGCGCGATACCGACGACCGACCGGACCCTCGACGGCGCCTCCAGCAGCATGAGCTGGGCGGCCTTGGCACCCATGGAGTGGCCGACGACCGAGAAGGTCTCCCACCCCAGACGGTCGGCCACGGCGAGGGCGTCCTCGGCGACCTCCTCCATCGTGAAGGCGCCGTCGACGTCGATCGCCTCTCCGTAGCCCCGGCAGTCCACGAACGCGTAGCTGAACCGGTCCCCGTCCAGATGCTCGCGCATCGGGGCGAAGCTCGTCCGGTCCCCGAACCAGTTGTGCAGCAGGATCGCGCGCCTGGAGCCGCTGCCCTGCACCTCGTACGGAATGACCTGTCCTGTCACGGTGCGCTCCCCGGTCATGAGGTGGCCGCCCGGGCACCGACGCCCGGGGCCGCGGGCGACAAGTCTGGCGACCCCCGGGAGGCCGGGTCAACGCCCCGCACGGGCGGGCGGACCGCGTATCGAACCTGCGATCGGCCGAAAATCGCCCTCATGGCGTAAAGTCCGCTCATTCAGCCGAAGGCCCTGGTCAGGGCCGTGCACGGAAAGGGCGGAGGGCGTGAGCGAGACGGTGTCGAGCGGCAGCTCCTGGAGACTCGGGGCGAAGGAAGGCGGGGCCCTGGCCGCGCGCTGGTGGCAGTGGGCCCTCTCGTCGCCCGACGACTACGACCCCGTGCGGGACCAGAGCGGGGAGTTCGCCGACTGGGACCAGCCGGACGACCTCTGGTTCCTCGCCGGCACCTACGGCGGCAAGGTCGTCCGCCGGTGCCCGATACCCGCGGACCGCCCCGTCTTCTTCCCGGTCTTCAACACCCAGCACCCGGTCCCGTGGTACTCGCGGAAGCCCATGCTGATGGGCGTGGCCGAGGCGAAGGCCTACCTCAACGGCACCGAGCTCCCCCTCGAGCAGTTCACCTCCCCGCCCTTCCGAGCCAACGGCCGCCGCCGGGTCGCCTGGGGCCTGTGGGCCGGCCTCGCGCCCCTGGCCCCGGGCCAGTACGTCCTGGAGATCAAGGCGCGCACCACCGGCGGCTTCTGGGTCGACACCACGTACCACCTCACGGCCGAAGCCACCCGCTGAAGCCGGCGCGAACCGGCGCCCGGGCGTGCGGGCGCCGGTATCGCCTCCCGCGACCGGTACGGCTCCCCTAAACTCCGGCGGCATCGCATCTCTTACCGACCGCAAGGGAAGCCGTGCCGGACACCCCAGACGCGCCGAACGCACCCGCAGCTGCCGCCACACCCGCGCCCATACCCGCACCCGCACCTGATCCCACCGCCGAGCGCCTGCGCCACCTCCGGGCCGAGGTCGAGAAGATCGTCGACGAGGCACACATCGGAGCCAGGCGCGCCCAGCGGCGCAGCAAGTTATGGAACGCGGCCTTCCTCTGTCTGGGATTTCCCGCGGCCGTCCTGGCCGGGATCGCCGGCGCCGCCGGACTGGCCTCGGCCGGGGCCCGCGTGCCGGCGGCCATCCTGGCGCTGCTGGCAGCGGGCTTCTCGGCCGGGTCGGGGTTCCTGCGGGCCGACGCCCGGCAGATGGCCAACCTGCGCAGGCGCTACGCCTGGCAGAACCTGGAGACCCGCGCCCGCCTGGTCCTGGCCCACGAGACGTACGAGGGAGTCGACCGGCTCTACACCGCTCTCGTCGGACTCCTGGAGATGCGCGCCGCCATCCCCTCCAGCGCCCTGGTCCTGGCCGAACTGCAGCCCCCCGCGCTGCACGCCCCGCCCGTCCCCCAGCTCCCGCCCGCCGCGCCGCCCAGCGCGGGATCCTGAGCGGCGGCGGCGTCGGCGGCGTCGGACCGGCTCAGGCCGCGGGCCGGCAGGTGACGTCCCGTGCGGGCAGGGTGCCCCGCAGCAGGTAGTCGTCGACGGCCTTGTTCGCGCACGTGCCGGTGCGGGAGACCACGACGGCGTGGGTACGGGTCGGGACGGTCACCAGGACCGAGCCGCGCATGGCCCGGTGCATGCCGAGCCCCTGCTCGTAGGGGGTGCGGGTGTCCACGGTCGCCTGGAGCTGCAGCGCCGGCACCTTGTTGTTGATCTCCGTGAGCTTCTCGCGGGGGTGCTCCTTCCAGAAGGCGCACGGCATCGGCCCGTTGACGACCGGGCCGAAGACCGGCTGCCCGGCACGGGAGCGCTCCGTGGCCCGCCAGTACCACTCGGGGTCCCGGGGCATGGTGGTGTCGGCGCAGAGCACCGCGAGCTGCGCGGAGGTCATGGCGCTCATCCCGCTCCCCGCCGGGTCGGACAGCGACTTGAGCAGGTCGAGCACGTACTGGTGCGGTGTGCCCGCCTTACCGTCGGCGGCGTCGAGCAGATACCGCACGACCTCGGCGTACTGCTGGTCGTTCGCGGAGTCCACGCCCAGGGTGAAGAAGATGAACGGCAGGTCGTGCCCGTCCAGCCGGTGCGGGCCGACCTTGATCGGCTCGTCCATGGCCCGTCGTACGAGCCCCTCGACGGTGCCGCGGACGGCGGCAGCCGTGGCACCGAGGCGGTAGGTGTCGTGGCGCTTCGCGGCCCATGCGGCGAAGTCGTCGAGGGCCTTCTCGTTGACGGGCCCCATGTCCTGGACCAGGCCCATGCCGCCGTACCCGGCCGGGTCGGGCGCGCTGTCCAGGACCAGGCGGTCGACCCGCTCGGGGAACATCTGCGCGTAGGTGGCTCCGAGGACCGTGCCGTACGACTGGCCGAACCAGGACGTCCGGCGCTCGCCCAGCACGGCGCGGACGATGTCGACGTCGCGGGCGACGTTGCGGGTCGAGTAGTGCGCCAGAGTGCCGGAGTACTTCTCGGTGCACTTGCGGGCGTCCTGCCGCGCCAGCCGTACGTTCTCGTCGAACCCGGCCCGGTCGCTTCCGGACGAGCGTAGCCAGGACGCCCGGGTCAGCCCGCAGTCCAACGGGGTGCTCTCGCCGACCCCGCGGTGGTCCATGCCGATGATGTCGTAGGCCGCCGCCACCTCGGGGCTCAGCCGTTCCCGCAGTTCGGAGGGCATGGACAGACCGGACCCGCCGGGGCCGCCCGGGTTCGTCTGCAGGATGCCGCGCCGCGTCCCGGCCTTGCCGTCCTTGCCGGCCTTGGCCTTGATCCGCGAGATCGCGACCTCTAACGTCCGCCCGTCCGGGTCGCCGTAGTCCAGCGGCACGGTGACCCGGGCGCACTCGGTCCCGCTCGCCGCCAGCTTCGTGTCCCGGCACTCGCCCCAGGCGACCTTCTGCTGTCTGAACCGCTCCAGCCCGTCGCGCTGCTCGGATGCGGCGCTCGCGGAGCTCGCCGAGCTCGCGGCGAGGCCGGTCCCCGTGGCGACGGTGCTGAGGGAGAGGGTGAGGGCGGTGAGTACCGTGCGTTTTCTCATGCCTTGACGCTAGAAGTCCCCATCGCCCCGGCCCATGGGCCATTCCCCCCTGTTGGCAGGGGGGCCAGCCCCCGTACGGCTCACATCTCAGGGGCTCCGGTCTCCGTCAGCCGGCCGTCGGCCAGCCGCAGCCACCGGTTCACTCCGATCTCGTGGAGGAACCGCTCGTCGTGGCTGACCACCACGAAGGCCCCCTGATAGGAGTTCAGGGCGCTCTCCAACTGGCCCGTGCTGACCAGGTCGAGGTTGTTCGTCGGCTCGTCCAGGAGCAGCAGGTGCGGGGCCGGTTCGGCGCACAGGACGCAGGCCAGGGTGGCGCGCAGCCGCTCGCCGCCGGAGAGCACCGCTACGGGCAGATGGGCGCGGCCGCCGCGGAAGAGGAAGCGGGCGAGCAGGTTCATCCGCTCCGCCTCCGGCCGGTCCGGGGCGTAGTCGGCGAAGTTCTCGGCGACCGTACGGTCCGGGTCCAGCAGGTCGAGGCGCTGCGAGAGGTAGGCGATGCGCCCGTCGGCCCGCTTGATCTCGCCGCTGTCGGCGGCCAGGTCGCCGTTGAGCAGACGCAGCAGGGTGCTCTTGCCGGCGCCGTTGGGGCCGGTCAGCGCGATGCGTTCCGGGCCCCGGATCGTCAGATCGACGCCCTGGCCTGCGAAGACGTCCTTCTCGCCGAGTCGGACGTGGAGCTGTTCGCCGGAGAACAGGGTGCGTCCGGCCGGCACGTTGGTGGCGGGCAGGTCCAGCGTGATGCGTTGGTCCTCGCGCAGTGCGCGTCCGGCCTCGTCCAGCCGGGCCTTCGCCTCGTCGACCCGGCCGGCGTGCATCTGGCCGGCCCGGCCGGCGGACTCCTGGGCGCCGCGCTTCATGTTGCCGGCGAAGATGCGCGGCAGTCCGGCGTTCTTCAGGTTGCGGGCGGCGTTGCTCTGTCGGCGCTCGGCGCGTTCGCGGGCCTGCTGCATCTCCCGCTTCTCCCGCTTCAGCTCCTGTTCGGCGTTGCGGACGTTCTTCTCGGCGACCTCCTGCTCGGCCCGGACGGACTCCTCGTACGCGGTGAAGTTGCCGCCGAAGACGCGGAGTTCGCCGCGGTCGAGTTCGACAATGCGTTCCATGCGGTCGAGGAGGGCGCGGTCGTGGCTGACCAGGAGCAGGCAGCCGTTGAAGTCCTCCAGCGCGTCGTAGAGCTTGTGCCGGGCGCCGAGGTCGAGGTTGTTGGTGGGCTCGTCGAGCAGCAGCACGTCGGGCCGCTTCAGCAGTTGGGCGGCAAGACCGAGGGAGACGACCTGGCCGCCGCTGAGGGTGTGCAGAGTGCGGTCCAGCGTGAGGTCGGCCAGGCCGAGGCGGTCCAGCTGGGCGCGGGTGCGGTCCTCGATGTCCCAGTCGTCGCCGATGGTGGTGAAGTGCTTCTCCTCGACGTCCCCGGACTCCACGGCGTCGATGGCCCGGATGATCGCGGCGACGCCCAGCACCTCGGCCACGGTGAGATCGCCGGTCAGGGGCAGGCTCTGCGGGAGGTAGCCGAGGGCGCCGAGCACTGTGACCGCCCCGCTGCGGGGGCTCAGCTCACCGGCGATGAGCTTGAGCAGGGTGCTCTTGCCGGTGCCGTTGGGTGCGACGAGACCGGTGCGGCCGGAGCCGAGGGTGAAGGACAGGCCCTGGAAGACGGGCGTGTCGTCGGGCCAGGCGAAGGACAGGTTCGAGCAGACGACGGAAACGTCGGACATGGAGGTGACCTCGTGAGGAGGGAGGCAGGAAAGAGACCTCTGCCTCGGCGGCAGACAAGGGGAAAAGAGGAACGACAACGAGGCCACGACGGCGGTGCTTCCGCGCACCGGCCGGCGGCCTGTCGGGGCTGGGCAATCACCCGGAGATGTCGTCGTCCATCGCCATGTCTGGCGTCTCCTCAACACATGATCAATATCCGCAGCATTTTAACAACGCGCACAGGGGGGCGGAAGGGGTCGGAAGAGGCTGGTAGGGGTTGACCTTGACCCTACGTCAGGGTTGGAGCCTCGTCGCATGACGAAGAACGACACTTCCACGGCAAGGCGCATTCCTCCGGTCGGAGGGTTCCAGGAGATCGACGGCCGCCGCGTTTTCGTGCACCGGGCGGGCAGCGGCGGACCGGCCGTCGTGTTCCTGCCGGGCGCGAGCGCGGTGGGCCTGGACTATTTCGGTGTCCAGCAGGAGGTTTCGCGGTTCACCACCGCCGTCGTGTACGACCGAGGCGGCACGGGCTACAGCGATCCCCTCCCGCTGCCGCGCACCGCCACCGCGGTCGCCACGGAACTGCGCGAGCTGCTGCGCGCCCAGGGCATCCCCGGCCCGTACGTTCTGGTGCCGCACTCGCTCGGCGGCTTCTACGCGCACCGGTTCGCGCAGCTGTACCCGCAGGACGTGGCGGGGCTGGTCTGGTTGGACGCCTTCCACCGCGACTGGGACGACTTCATGCCGCCCGAGGCGCACCTGGCCGCGGTCGAGCGGATGGCGCCTGGCCGGGAGCAGTTGGAGCAGATGCGCCAGGCCCTGCGCGAGATGTTCGCCGAGTTGCTGGCGGACTACCCCGAGCACGTGCGGCAGGCGTTGACAGACGCCAAGGTGAGCGACGAATGGACCGACGTCGGCATCGCCGAGCGCACCGGATTGGCCGAGCTCGCCACCGAACTGCGGGCCGGGCCTGCCATTCCCGATGTCCCGGTGGTCGCCCTCACCGTGGTGGGCACCGACCCCGGCCAGAAGGCGTTGACGTCGGAGCGGACGTTGCAGGAGATGCACGACGGCAGGACGAGACTGGACGCGGCCCTGGTGGGCGCGGTCTCGCACGGGGAACAACGCATCCTCTCCGACACCGCCCATCACCGTCTCTGCTTCGACCGCCCCGACGCCGTGGTCCGGGCGATCCGCGACGTCATCGACCGTGCGGCCCGCCCCTAGACTCGGCACGACCACGTTGCCCGAAGACCCGAGGAGCACGGTGCTCACGATCGGCCAGCTGGCGGCAACCGCCGGCGTGACCGTGCGCACCGTCCGCCACTACCACCACGTCGGCCTGCTGCCCGAGCCGGAGCGCGACGCCTCCGGCTACCGCCGCTACGGTGCGCAGGCGGCGGTGGACCTCATCCGGATCCGGACCCTCGCCGACGCCGGGGTGCCACTGGCCCGTATCGACGCGCTGCTGCACGCACAGCCGACGGAATTCGCCGCGGCCATCACCGACATCGACGCCGAGTTGCAGCGCAAGATCGACCAGCTCGCCGAATACCGCAGGAGGGTTGCCGAACTGGCGGGCGGTGAAGGTCTTTTCCTGCCTCCCGAGGTGGTCGCCATCCTGAACCGGATGCGCGGTCTCGGGGTCAGCGAGCGGAGGGTACGACTCGAGCGCGACGCGTGGATCCTGATGCAGGCACTGGACCCGCAGGTCATGCCGCAGCGGATACGGGACAAGAACGCCGGCCTCGACGACCCGGAGACGACGCGCCTTTATCTCGCCTGCGATCAATCAGTCGACTGGGACCCGGACGATCCACGCCTGGACCGGCTCATCGCCGACCTGGACGCGTGGGAGATCGAACACGAACGGGACGGCGACCGGCCGGGATACCTGAAACTGGTCTCTTCCCGGATCGCCGAGGCCTCTCCGGCCTGGCAACGCATCGTCGACGCGCTCGACCACCGGGCCAGGCAGCGCAAACCTAGTCCAAGCGCTGGTAGGTCAGGCACCGATCGAATCTCTCAGAACACATCTGCACCGTGTCCTGATCGATGACCTCGAGGGTCACGTTGTACACCAGGTAGCGGCATGTGCCACCCGTCCCCGGGACCACCTGGACGAGCAGGCCCGTGTAAGTGGATCCGTTGCCCCTGATGACGGCTTCCGTAGGATCCGTCTTCGGCTCGTTCCCAAGCTCCTGCTCGCATGTCCCGGCGTCGATGCCGTGGCTTCCCTCCTGCGTCCCGGTCGCCCGGTACTCATCCGAACCGGCGGGTTCCAGGAGCAGACGCCTTTGTACGCGGCCCTCGCCTTGGGCATAGGTACCGGCGACCGACGCAGGAGGAGAGGAGGACGTATCTCCACCTCCGGACGTACCACCGGATGAGCCGTCTCCGCCCGAGAGGAGAGTGCCGATACCGATAGCCGCGGCGAGAGCGGCAGCGGCACATGCCGCGGCAACGACCCACGCCCGCGTACGGCGTGGTGGCACACGTCGCTGTGTGGGCGGGGGCGGGGGTTGGGCGGCCGCAGGCCACAGTTGTGCGAGGTTGTGCCGGGCGACCGCCGATCCGGCCTCGTCGCCGATGCTGTCCCACAGGTCGCGGGCCCTTTCGAAGCAGTCCCGCGCGGCGTCGAGTCGGTCGTCGCAGAAGGCGAACAGCCCTTGCTGATTGGTGAAGAGCGCTTCGGACGCCTGGTCGCCGACCTCCCTGGCCGCCTCGAACCCCTCGGTGAGAACGTGGTTCCAGGCTTCCCAACGGCCCTTCAGGGCCAGAATCGGCTGGATTGCACGCACCAGGCTGATCACACCCCTCCACTCGCGGCGCTCGGCCACGAAGGCGATCACGGACAGGGTCGCCGTGACGACGTCCTCGGCCTCCTCGCTGTCCGGGTCGCAGGCGACCAGCCAACTGCCGAGTTCGCGGACGGCATGAGACAGGTCGAGGTACGCGAACAGGGTCGGCCGGTAGCTGTCAGCCCGGCACACCGGCAATCCGAACCGGTCGTCGCGCTGCTCGGCGAGACCACGTCGGCGCATCTTCCGCAGAGCCTCGACGGCACCGTCGACATCGCTCATCACCGTCAGGAGATCACCGGGAACCAACGCGCCTGCCGTAAGTGCCAGAACAGCCAGCACGCGGCGTTCGTGTTCGGCGAGCGCGTCGAGGGCGAGCCGGTCCAGGGTTCGCGGGTCACGCCGGACGTACTCGGTGAGCTCAGCGAACGTGCATTCACCCTCGCGGACGAGGGCAGCGCCCTGTCTGAGCCGCAGGGGCCGCCCTTCCACAGCCTCCACGAACCGGGACACGGCCCACTGTTCGGGCCCGGTGAGTTCGGCCAAGGGCTTGCCCAGTTCGCGCGCCACCAGGTCCCAGGCCGCAGCGTCGGACAGGCCGGGCAGGCTCCGCGACCCCCCGTGGCGCCCGAGAACCGGGTGGGGGGTACCGAGCACGAACGCACAGCCGGGAAGATCGTCGATCAGCGGCCCCACTTGCTCGAAGCCACCTGTCGCGTCGTCGAGCAACACCACGGCCTTCACCCCGGCGAGCGCCCCGGCCCACTGCTCCGGGGTGGGCACCACGGGACGGTCGCATGCGTAGAACACGGCGAAAACGCGTCGGAGCAGGTCCCTCGCATCGTCATCACCGGCACGCAGGAAGACAGCCGGGAGACCCGGCCCGCCAGGATCAGCGGCTACGCCCTGCAGGAAGGTCGTTTTGCCGAATCCGCAAGGCGCGTGGAACTCAATGGGACGCCGGGCCACCACCGCGCTGCGCGCGTCCTGAAACTGTTCCTCACGCCCCAGAAGCAAGGGCGGCGGGCGCACTGCGAGGCCGCTGCGCGGAACGAATTCCGGGGCAGGCGTCGTGGGCGGCACCCTGCTGATCCGACCGCCGGTATCGCCGGGCAGCTCGATCTCAAGATTTCCGTAGCGCACATTTCGCGCACGTCGCATAGGGACCGCCTGCCAGTGCCAGCCGGGTGGATCGTCGCGACCACGTCGCCCCCTTTCGACACTGAGTCCCCCGGTGCCGCATGTCAAACGGGTGCCCTCAGCAGTTGAGTGCGTCGATGGCCCCAGTCATGAGCCCCCTCGCTCGGGCCCCGTGCACGGCCATCTTCTGCAGCTCTGAGAAAGCTTTCACGTAGAGAGCCACCTCTCCTGGCGCCGTTACCGTGACCTGCGCACTCAGGGTCTCCACTGCGGCCTCCTCGGCATCGAAGATGTTGAACGTCTCCAACGGCCACAGCGTGCGCGGGGCAGCGAATGGGATGACGCCCAGGGATACGGAGGGCAAGGACATGACCGCGAGGAGATGCCCGAGTTGGCCGGCCATGACTTCGGCGTTGCCGATCCGGAACCGCAGCACTGACTCCTCGACCAGCATGGAGAAGCGCCGATCGCCGCCTCTTATTACGTGCGACCTGGCCAGTCGGGCAGCCACGGCTTCGGATACATCGTCGGGTGTCTCACGGAATGTCGCGACAGTCTTGAGGAGGGCTGTCGCATAGCCCTCGGTCTGGAGAAAGCCAGGCACGACGGTGTTGCAGTAGACCTGGAATGACCGGGTGCGCTCGTACAGCGGCACATAGCTCTCTTGCAGCCGCCGAAGGCCGGTGCGGTGCAGTCGTTTCCACTGGATGTACAAGGACCCGGCTGCTCGACTGGCTGCGATGAGATCGGGCGCCTGGTCGTCAGCCTTGCAGGCCGCACACCAGGCCCGGATGTCCGCGTCCGAGGGGGCGGTTTTCGAGTTCTCGATACGGGATGTCTTGGCCGGGTGCCAGCCACACAGCGCCGCCAGGTCGCGCCCGTGCAGGCCGGCGTCCAGTCGAAGGTCCCTGAGCCGCGCAGCGAGAGCTTCACGGGCGGCCTGGGCGCTTGAGGACGGCGAGGGCATGACTTCGGTGGCTCTGTGCGGCTGGTCTTAGGCCGCCGTGTACTTTTCGTGGGGTACGGCGCGGTCCCAGACCGCCTCGAAGGCGTCTGCGCACATCCGCGCAACGGCTGGGGCGTAGGTCGTCCAGGCGCCGGCGGAGGCACCGTCTCCGGTGAAGTGGTTGAACTGCACCACGCGTCCGTCGAAGATCCAGTAATCGTTCCCGGGCAAGGCCAGCTCGGAGGCGTTGCGACGAGGAAGCCACCGGACTTGTTCGCCTGCGAGGACGTTCACAGCGGTACCCGCATGCTCATACCGGATGTACTCGGAGACCGGCTCGGAGACGACGCGTGCCCTGCGTACGATGACGCCGCGGGCAACGGTCTGCTTGATCAGATCGACCCATGGCGCCCAGTAGTCCGACGCAGGGTCGACGTCCCGCTCACCTGTCGCCCGCCAACGTTCGAAGTCCGATGCCTCGCTCGTCACGCCGTACGAGTCCCTCATTTCCAGGTGGAAAGCGGACTCCTGCGCCGCTGCGAGTAGCTCAGCGAAGCGGGGCGCGTTCTGCGGCATCCACGGCCTCCTTGATCATTTGCGCCATGCGTGCGGGCAGCCGGACGACTGCCTCCGTGTCAGGAATCGACCCTGTCTCCAGGCACTTCTCGAGGAGCTCCTCCCCAGCCTTCCGTCCCTGGAACACGAACTCTTCGCGATCATCGTCGTACCAGACGGTGGGGCACTCGTTGTGGCCGGTGTTCGGGTCGATGCCGATGAACCGTAGCGCCATGGCGATCTCCCATGTCAGCGGATTGCGGCTGGTTGCACAGGCTTCCCTGGTCGGGCCCCGACGTCAAGGCCGTGTACCTACAGGGGAATTGGTCTGCAATCCATTGCAATCGGCTGGACCCCCGCCTTCGGGAGCTGGGACCGTCATGGAACTCGATCGACAACCATCGAGCACGTCGAGCACACACCGGAGCGAAAATGGGTAAGAAGGACTTCGAGAACGCCGGGGAGCCCTGGGATCCGAACGCCAACCAGGAACAGGCGACCGACCCCGACACTCGCGTCTCCCAGAACGGTGACATGTACAGCTCCGAGGCTGACGACAAGGACCGCGAAGGCAAATGAAGCGTGGCGAGGACCTGATCCAGGATCTCAAGGAGAAGGGCTTCATGCGTTGCGAGACCACGCCGGACGGTAAGGCGGTGGTCATGCGCAAGCAGGACAAGTGGACGGTCGTCCCCCTCCGGTGGCTCAACGACGAAGCAGTGGACGTCATCAAGGCTCAGGCCGGAATCCGCCTCGTCTAGCGCCGGGCGACGAACGAGCCCATGCCATGCGTGGTGACGATCAGGCCCTCTTCGCGCAGGGCTGCGGTCACCTTGCGCACGGTTACGCGTGCGACACCGAACTCCTGCTCCAAGCGCGTCTCGGAGATCAGGTGGTTCGGCGGGTACTCACCCGTGGCGATGCGTTGCCTGATGACGTCGGCAATCTGTGTCCACTTGGGGCGCGTCGGGTCGAAATCCATCACATGGTGACTGTAAGTATCGATAGCTACTCGAACATAGTAGCTGACCTCACCATTCACCTATAGACATCTGTATCTGAACGGCTCTATTGTGGCGCTCACCACAAGACCCCCGCGACCGTCCGACCGGTCCGGGGGCATGGCCACCAGCCCAGCCAAGGAGCTGATGACGTGAACGAGCGTATCGCCCGACTCCTCGCGTGGACGAGAGCGCGGTTCGTGAAGACCGCGCCCCCTCCCCGGCCCACGCCACTGCGTCCACCCCAACCCGCCGTCATCTCCCTGCCGCACAGCGGGGCCATTTGGGCGTCGTCCTCCCAACTCCCCCCACCGCAATGCACCTGCCCCGCCCCACCCGGCACCTACGTCGTCGACATGCGACTCGACCGACTCGGCCAAGTCGTCGGCCACGGAGGCCCAAAGCTTGAGCTCCGGCCGCCCGCCGGCGGCCCGCCATGGGCGGCCGAAGCCGACACCGTGCGGGTCGCCACCGATGCGGAGCGGCTCAGCGCCAAGGTGCGGGCGGTCAACGCGCGTGGCAGGTGGGGCAAATGAGCGTGCCGCACGTCGAGCCCGGGACCGTCGCCGTGGATACGTTCAGCGGTGGCGTCGGCACCGTGACCGAATCGGTCGACGGCCTGGTCCGGCTCCAGCACCCCAACGGCTTCAGCTGGCAGGCGTATGCCACCAACCTCCGGCCGCCCGAGCCGGTGGAACGGCGCCGGTTCGCCACCGCTGAACGTACCTACGGGCCCCTGACCCCCTGACGTCGAGCCTTACCCGGGCGGTGTCAGTTCCACGGCTCGGTGAACGACCGCCCGGGGACGGGCTTGGCGATGAGGGCGATCGGGATGAAGAAGTTGACCTGCCCGATCGCGATCATCAGCGTGGCGAGCGCCTTGGGGTCGTAGTGCTCGGCCACCTCGGCGTAGAGCGCATCGGAGACCCTCTCGCCGTGGGCGGACGGCTGGAGCACGGCCTCCACCAGAGCCAGCGCGGCGCGCTCGGCGCCGGTGAAGTACGGCGCGTCCTGCCAGGACGACACCGCCGTGATCCGCTCCTCCGACTCCCCAGCCTTGCGCAGGAAACCGGTGTGCAGAACGGTCAGGTAGGTGTTGCCCACGATCTGGCCGGCGCGCAGCTGCAGCAGGCTGATCGTGGTCCGCGGCACCGAGTGGTTGCCGGTCGCCTTGAACAGCGCCGCCGACACCTCCGCCACCTCGGGGACGAGCTGCGCGGGGTCCTCCACCATCCGCGGACCCATCGCAACCTCTGCAGTGATCGAACGTGCTTCCATCGTCGTCTCCCATCGGGCTCTCACGTTGCTTTCACTGCCCTGACGGATGGCGTCGAAGGAATGTGACCGATGGGCGACGCGAGTTTCGCGGGGACGGCCCGGGTGTACTGGCGGCCCGGTCACCCGCGCGGGTTAATGAGTTCTTTGGGCCGGGCGTCTTCCGGCTAAGTCTGTGGTGCGTACCCGTGTCACCCGCCAGCGAGAGGGAGTCCTGCCGTGCCCGTACCCGCCACGATCGACCACAGCGTCCGCACCTACAGCCTGGCCCACGCCTACTGGCTGGCCCGGGCCTCCGACCTGGCCTACAAGGACGAGGCCACCATCGAGAAGCAGGCCCACGACTGGGGGTTCGACCGGGTACGGCACCACCGGACGCGGTTCACCCCGCCGTTCCCCCTGGAAGACACCCAGGCGTACACGATGGCCAGCGACCGGATGGTCATCACGGCCTTCCGCGGCACCGAGCCGGCCCAGATCCGGGACTGGCTCTCGGACGCCACCACCCCGCCCTGGCCGGGCCCGGCGAAGACGGGCTACGTCCACTACGGCTTCGCGCAGGCCCTGGAGTCGATCTTCCCGACGGTGAAGGACACGCTGGAGGAATTCCGGACGAACGGGCAGAGCCTGTGGTTCACCGGTCACAGCCTGGGCGGCGCGCTGGCCATGCTCGCCGGGGCCCGCCTCTATCTGGAGGACCCGCGCCAACTCGCGGATGGTATCTACACTTTCGGCCAGCCCCGCACCTGCGACCGGCTGCTCGCCGCCGCCTACGACAAGGGCTTCAAACAGCGGATGGTCCGCTTCGTGAACAACAACGACATCGTGCCCCAGATGCCACCGGAGCCGGCCTTCACCCACGTCGAGGCCCTGCGGTACATCGACTCCGCCGGCAAGATCCGCGAGTCGATGTCGTTCTCCGCCGGCCTGGTGGACCGGGCGAAGGGCCTCACGGCCGACGCGTTCGCCCCTGCCAGCGATGGCATGAAGGACCACTTCATCCGCAAATACATCGCCGCGCTGGAGAAGAACCTCGCCTGACCGGCCCGCCACGCCGAGGGTGACTCAAGGACAGGCCTCAGCGCCTGTCCTTGAGGGTGTAACCGCCCGCGATGACCGCCGAGTCGGCAGCCGGTGCCATGCACGGGGTGAGCGGCGGCTTCTTCTCCTCCTTCAGGGCGGCCCCCGACAGCCCGATGCGTGCCGGCCCGCCGCCCTTGCCCGGCTCCGGGACGTAGAAGCTGACGCCCATGCGGACGTGCTCGTCGAGCATGGTCACCCAGGGGTGGCCGGGACTGGTCCGCTCCAGGGTGCCGGTCACCGTTGCCGTGGGGCCGCCGGTGGTGAGGCAGTCGACCTTGAAGTCGCCCCAGTAGTCGCGGACTTTGCCGTCCGGGCCGGCCTGCTTGTGGGAGATGCGGAACGTTCCCCAGGACTTGAGGGGCTTGTTGCCCCGGGCGAAGGTGCTGTGGGCATCGACCGAGACCCTGACGTCCTCGTCGGCCCTGGGGTAGTCCATTCTGGCCTTGCCCTGGATGGATGACTGGGTCGTCCTCTCCGCGGCGGGAGGGGGCGGCGGCGTGGTGGTGTCCGCCACCGCGACACCCGCCGGGATCGTCAGCGCGGTCGCGACGGCTATGACGGCGGCGACGCGAAGCGACTTCTTCTGCACGGCTGTTCTCCGATCGGAAGCGGCGTGGTCTGCTCCACGATCATGGCCACCGGACCGGCCCCCGGGCGTCCCCCGCCCGCACGAAAACCGCCCGCCGTCCGGCCGGTTCCGACGGCCCGCCCTGCCCCCCTCCGGTCGTACCCCGCCTCCCCCGCGCGGGTACCGGCCCCAGTCCCAGGCACCGCCCCCTCCCGCGGGAGTGCCGGTCCCCCCGGCCCGGCTCCCCCGCTCTCCCCCCTCGGTCCCCTGGGGGCGGCCCCCCAGCCGCCCCCAGCCCCCCTCGGCCCCCGGCCGTTCCCCCTCGGCCGGCCCCCCTCGGGCCCCGACTACTCGCCGCTCGGGCGGTAGTCGAGTATCAGCGCGCCGGAGTCGAACGTCTTCGTCCCCGCCAGCGTCCACCGCGACATCTGCGTGCCCTCCGGGAAGAGCCGCTTGCCCTCGCCGACCACGACCGGGTGGATCCACAGCTTCAGCTCGTCCACGAGGCCCTCGGTCACGAGCGAGCGGATCAGGGCGCCGCTGCCGTAGACGAGGATGTCGCGCTCGTACCGCTCCTTGAGGGCCGCGACCTCCTCGGCCAGGTCCCCCTTGACCAGGGTCGCGTTCCACTCCGTCGTCTCCAGCGTGGTGCTGACGACGTGCTTGGGCATCGAGTTCATCCGGTCGGCGAAGCCGTCCTCGTCCGTCATGCCCGGCCACGCCTGGACGAAGCCCTCGTACGTCTCGCGGCCCAGCAGCAGCGCGTCGGAGGCGAACAGCCGCTCGTGCTGGTACGCGCCGTGCTCCTCCGTGAAATACGGGCCGGTCCAGGCCGGGTTCTCCATGACCCCGTCCAGCGACAGATAGACCAGTGCGACGATCTTGCTCATTACGAACCCCCCAAGGCACAAGGACATGACGGCACAACGGCAGACGCCCCATGAGCGGCGTTCCCGCGACCTGTTGATCAACCTAGGGCACCCCACTGACAACGCCCCCGCCCCTCACTCCACGTGGCCACCGTCACGTACCCCGACGCCGACACGACCTGGGAAGATGGGGGTATGCGGATCATGTTCGTCGGCGACTCGATGACTGTCGGTAGCGCAGGCGACTACACATGGCGCTACCGCATGTGGCAGCACCTCAACGCCTCCTACGGCGGGCCCTACAAGATCGTCGGGCCGCGCCGGGAGCTCTACGACCCCGCCGCCGGCGCCGCCGGGTCGCTCGACTACGGCGACCCGGGCTTCCCCGAGCGCTCCCGCGGGCACCTGGCCGGCTGGGGCGAGGGGTGGCTGCACATGGCGCCGCTCATCGGGGACGCCGTGCGCCAGGGCAAGGCGGACACGCTGCTGATCTCCCTCGGCCTCATAGACCTCGGCTTCTACACCGACGCGGAGCAGACGGCCGCCAACGTCCGGCTCTTCTTCGCGGAGGCCCGCGAGGCCAATCCCCGGCTGCGGGCCGTGCTGATGCCGGTGATCCCCAACATCCGCGCCTTCACCGAGCCCTCCTTCGCCGCCGAGTGCGAGCGCTTCAACGAGCTGCTGGGCAAGGCCGTGGCCGACCTCGACGAACCCGCCTCGCCGCTGCTGCTCGCCTCCCACCCGGAGGACTGGGACATCGACCGCGACACCTACGACGGCACGCACCCCAGCCCGGAGGGCGAGCACCGCATCGCCGCCGCCTTCGCCGACGCGATGCATCAGGCGTGGGACGTGGGCGCCCCGTACACCCCCTGAGCCCGCCCCCGCCGCCCCCGCCCCTCACTCCCGCGTCCCCTCGGCGTCCACGTTCGGCAGCAGCCGTTCCAGCCAGGCCGGCGTCCACCAGGCGGACCGGCCGAGCAGCGTCATCACCGCCGGCACCAGCAGCAGCCGTACGACCGTGGCGTCGACGAGCACGCTCACGGCCAGGCCCACGGCGAGCATCTTCACCACGATGTTGTCGCTGACGATGAAGGCGGCGAAGACGCTGACCATGATGAGGGCCGCGCAGGTGATGACCCGGGCCGTGATCTCCAGGGCGTGCGCGACGCTGTCCTTCGCGTTCCCCGTGCGCAGCCACGCCTCGTGGATGCGGGAGAGCAGGAAGATCTCGTAGTCCATGCTCAGCCCGAAGACGATGGCGAACATCATCATCGGCACATAGCTCTCGATCGGGACGGTGCCCGCCACGCCCAGGGCCGGGCCGCCCCAGCCCCACTGGAAGACGGCGACGACCACGCCGTAGGAGGCGCCGATGGACAGCACGTTGAGGGCCGCCGCCTTGAGGGCCACCAGGATGCCGTGGAAGACGACGAGGACGATGAGGAAGGCCAGGGCGACGACGGCGGCGATGATCAGGGGGAGGCGCGCGGCGAGGATGTCGACGAAGTCGACCTGGGTGGCGGTCGTGCCGGTCACGTAGCCGTGGGCGGCGGTGCCGGACACGGCCTGGGGCAGCGTGTCGTCCTTCAGGCGGTTCACCAGGTCGGTCGTCGACGCGTCCTGCGGCGCGGCCGCGGAGAACGCGGTGGCGACGAGCACGTCGCCGTCCGGCGTCGGCTTGGGCGGGGTGACGGTGGCGGCCCCGGGCACGTTCGTCAGGGCCTTGGTGACCTTGTCGGCCAGCGCGGGCCGGTCGGCGGCAGGCACCCGGCTCTGGTCGACGACGACGGTCAGCGGTCCGTTGGCGCCCGGGCCGAAGGCCTGCGAGACCAGGTCGTACGCACGGCGGTCGGTGAAGCTCTCGGGGTCGGCGCCGTCCCCGATGTGGCCGAGCCGGATGGACAGCAGCGGGACGGTGAGAACGGCGATCGTGACGACGCCGGCGGCCAGGAACCACCAGGGCCGGCGCTCGACCCGGCGCGCGTAGCGGTGCCAGGTGCCCTGCGCGGAGCCGCCCCCGCCTTCCGCGGAGCCGCCGTCGCCTTCCGCGACGGGGGTGCGGACGCGCAGCGCGTCGATGCGTGAGCCGACGAGGCCGAGCAGGGCGGGTACGAGCGTGAGCGCGGCCAGAACGGCGGAGACGACCGTCGTGGCGGCCGCCACGCCCAGCTTGCCGATGAACGAGACGCCGGAGACCCACAGCCCCATCAGGGCGACGATGACGGTGCATCCGGAGACCAGGACGGCACGGCCGCTGGTGGCCATGGCGCGGCCCGCGCTCTGCGCCGGGTCCATGCCGTCCATGACGTGCTGGCGGTGCCGGGTCAGCAGGAACAGGGCGTAGTCGATGCCCACGCCCAGCCCGATCATCGTGGCCAGCGTCGGCGAGACGGTGGCGAAGGTGAAGGCCGCGGCGAGGAGGGCCAGGACGCTCAGGCCGATGGCGACGCCGGCGAGCGCGGTCACCAGCGGCAGGGCGGCGGCGATGACGCTGCCGAAACCGATCAGCAGGACCAGGATCGCCACCCCGAAGCCGATGAGCTCGCTGAGGCGGTCGTCCGGCTTGGGCCGGGCGAGCTCGCCCAGCGGCCCGCCGTACTCCACCTGCACCCCCGCCGTACGCAGCGGCTGTACGGCGCGGTCGACGCCGTCGAGGTACGAGGCCCCGAGCGTCGAGGGCGGGGTGTCGAACCGCACGGTGATGTAGGCGGTCTTCCCGTCGTCGGACAGCGGTCCGGTGTTCGGGCCGCCCGTGGGCTTCACGGGCGTGCCGGGCGGCGGCAGGGGGTTCTGGGCGGACAGTACGTGCGGCAGCTTCCGCAGGTCGGTGACCGTCTGGCCGACCTGGCCGCCGAAGCCAGTCAGCGGCTTGGAGGCGTCGTGGAGGACCACTTGCCCGCTGTAGCCGCCGGCCGCCGGATCGTGGGCCTTGAGGACGTCGGCGCCTTCCTGCGACGGGGTGGAAGGCAGCGCGAAGTTGTCGGAGTACTTTCCGCCGAACGCCCGCTCGAGAGCCTGCGCGCCGCCCAGGGCGACGAGCCACAGCACGATGACGACGACGAAGTGCCGGGCACACCAGTGCCCCGTCCGCCCCAGCAGTCCCGCCGGGGGCGCCGGTGAGCGGCGCGGTCCGGCGTCCGGCGGGACAGGGCGCTGGGGTGTCACACCGTCATTGGATGCCGGACGCCCCGCCTCGGCACGCCCCCGCGGGGGAACGGGTGAACGCCGTCACCAGGCGAACGCCTCCGGCGACGGCCCCGGGCCGGGGAAGATCTCGTCGAGCCCGGTCAGCACGTCCTCGCTCAGCTCCAGCTTCACCGCCCGCAGCGCGCTCTCCAGCTGCGCCGGCGTGCGCGGGCCGACGATGGGGCCGGTGACGCCGGGCTGGGCGAGCAGCCAGGCCAGCGCCGCCTCGCCGGGTTCGATGCCGTGCTTGTCGAGCAGGTCCTCGTACGCCTGGACCTGCGCGCGGACGGCGGTGTTGGCGAGGGCCTCCGCCGAGCGGCCGGAGGCGCGGCGGCCGCCCTCGGTCTCCTTCTTGATCACGCCGCCGAGCAGGCCGCCGTGCAGCGGCGACCAGGGGATGACGCCGAGGCCGTACTCCTGCGCGGCCGGGATGACCTCCATCTCGGCGCGCCGCTCGGCGAGGTTGTACAGGCACTGCTCGCTGACGAGCCCGACGGTGCCGCGCCGGGCGGCGAGCTCGTTCGCCTGGGCGATCTTGTAGCCGGGGAAGTTCGAGGAACCGGCGTAGAGGATCTTGCCCTGCTGGACGAGGACGTCGATGGCCTGCCAGATCTCCTCGAAGGGGGTCAGGCGGTCGATGTGGTGGAACTGGTAGAGGTCGATGTGGTCCGTCCGCAGCCGCTTGAGGCTGGCCTCGACGGCCCGTCGGATGTTGACGGCGGAGAGCCGGTCGTGGTTCGGCCACGGCTCCCGGTCGCCGTCCATGCCGCCGAACACCTTGGTGGCGATGACGACCTTGTCACGGCGGTCGCCGCCCTTGGCGAACCAGTTGCCGATGATCTCCTCGGTACGGCCCTTGTTCTCGCCCCAGCCGTAGACGTTGGCGGTGTCGAAGAAGTTCAGGCCCGCGTCCAGCGCGGCGTCCATGATGGCGTGGCTGTCGGCTTCTTCGGTCTGCGGGCCGAAGTTCATGGTGCCGAGGACGAGTCGGCTGACCTTGAGGCCCGTGCGTCCGAGCTGCGTGTACTCCATGCCGACCTAGCCAACGCCTTCGAGCGCGCTCGAGGCAAGGGCGCCCCGCGGGCGGCCGGCCCGCTACTTCATCGCGGCCACCACGGCGACGACGACGAGAATCACGGCGAGTGCACCGGACATGATCCGGTTCCTGGTCTTCGGGTCCACCCCTTGAGCGTAACCGCCCCGCTCATTCGGCCCGCCGGGTGCCCAGGGGCCAGGCGGCCACGGTCTCGTAGCGGGGGCGCTCCCCGGCGACCCCGGAGACGGGCAGCCGGCTGCGTACGAGCTCCAGGCGCTCGACCTGCCAGCGGCGGCCCCGGAACTCCGCCAGCTCCTCCGCGTACGGCCGCAGGTTCACGTGCCCGGCGGCCCGGGCGAGGGTGAGGTGGGCGCGGAAGGGCTTGGCGTCGTCCATGCGCACCCCGGCCCGCCCGGCGCCGGCCGCGGCGGAGCGGGCGAGGCCGCGCAGGGTCTCCACCGAGCCGGTCGCCCCGACCCACAGGATCCGGTCGCCGAACCGGCCGCCCCCGGCGAACCGGATCTGGTGCGCCGGATGCCGGTGGGCGGCGCGGGACAGGCGCTCGCCCAGCTCCGGCAGGAGGGCCTCGTCGACCTCGCCGAGGAAGGCGAGCGTGAAGTGCCACATGGCGGGCTCGGTCCAGCGCAGCCGGCCGTGCCGCTCCGGGAGGGCGGAGCGCAATTGCGCCACTTCGGCCGCCAGTTCGTCGACGGCTTCCTGCGGCGGGATCACTGCGGCGAACAGTCGCATGGGACCAGTGTGGCGCGGGCCCGGGGTTTCCTCCCTCACCCCGGGCCCGTGGTCCGCCGCGGACCGTCGTCCCCTACGGCCGGTCCTCATGCCGCGGCCGTCAGCCGCTCGGCTTCGGCGGCCGCCGGCTCGCGCGGTACGAACGCCACGTGCCGGCGCCCGCGCCGCAGGTCTATCTTCAGGCGCAGCCCGCCCGCGCGGGCCAGCACGAGGCCTATCGCGGTCGCGGCGAGGAGCGAGACGACGCCGCCGGCGAGGAAGCCGACCCGGGGCCCGTAGACGTCGGTGATCCAGCCGACCAGCGGTGCGCCCAGCGGCGTACCGCCCATGAAGACCATCATGAACAGGCTCATCACCCGTCCCCGCAGGGCGGGGTCCGAGGCCAGCTGGATGCCGGAGTTGGCGGTGACGTTGATCGTCAGGCCGCACATGCCGATGGGCACCAGCAGCGCCGCGAAGACCCAGAAGGACGGGGCCAGCGCCGCCGCGATCTCCAGCGCCCCGAAGGCGGCGGCCGCGCCGACCAGCATCCGCAGCCGTGAGGTGCCCCGGCGCGCCGCGAGCAGCGCGCCCACCAGCGAGCCGGCCGCCATCAGGGTGTTGAGCAGGCCGTAGGTGCTGGCGCCGCCGTGGAAGACGTCGCCCACGAATGCCGTGAGCCAGATGGGGAAGTTGAACCCGAAGGTGCCGATGAAGCCGACCAGGACGATCGGCCAGATCAGCTCGGGGCGCTCGCCCACATGGCGCAGGCCCTCCCGCAGCTGGCCCTTGCCGCGCGGGGCGCGGTCGACCTTGTGCAGCTCGGCGGTGCGCATCAGCAGCAGCGCGGCAATGGGCGCGAGGAAGGACAGCCCGTTGAGGAGGAACGCCCAGCCGCTGCCGACCGCGGTGATCAGCGCGCCGGCGACGGCCGGGCCGACGAGGCGGGCGGACTGGAAGTTGGCGGAGTTGAGGCTGACGGCGTTGCGCAGGTCGTCCGGGCCGACCATCTCCACCACGAACGCCTGCCGGGCGGGGTTGTCGACGACGGTGACGAGGCCGAGCGCGAGCGCGGTCAGATAGACGTGCCAGACCTGGACGTGTCCGGTGAGGGTGAGCACACCGAGCGCGAGGCCGGTGACGCCCATCGCGCCCTGGGTGATCAGCAGCAGCGGCCGCTTGGGGCAGCGGTCGGCGATGACGCCGCCGTACAGGCCGAGCAGCAGCATGGGCAGGAACTGCAGTGCCGTGGTGATGCCCACGGCGGCCGAGGAGCCGGTGAGACCGAGGACCAGCCAGTCCTGGGCGATGCGCTGCATCCAGGTGCCGGTGTTGGAGACCACCTGTCCGGTGGCGAAGAGCCGGTAGTTGCGGACCCGGAGCGAGCTGAAGGTGCCCCCCTTGGAGGTGCGCTTCACGCGCGGCAGGGAGGTGGTGCGGGTGTCGTCGTCGTGGCGGTTCGGTGCGGGTGCGGAGTCTGCTCCGTGTCCCGTACTCAAGGTGCGTTCGCCTCCTTCTGGTGCTCCCCGCCGGGGCGCCGGCGGGGCGTTCAGGTGCGCTCGCGGCAGCGCTCGCCCCGTCCACCGGCCGCGTACGGCCGTGTCGGAGGCGTGGCGCCGCTACAGATGCGCGAGTTTTTCGAGAACGGGCGCGGCGGCGCGCAGCGTCGCCCACTCGTCCTCGTCGAGCTGCCCGGCCAGTTCGGCGAGCCAGACGTTGCGCTTGCGGCGGCTCTCCTCGAGCATCGCCTCGGCCCGCTCGGTCTGCCGGACCACCTTCTGGCGGCGGTCCTCGGGGTGCGGCTCCAGCCTGACCAGGTCCTTCGCCTCCAGCAGCGCGACGATGCGGGTCATCGACGGGGGCTGCACATGCTCCTTGCGGGCGAGCTCGCCCGGGGTGGCCTCACCGCAGCGCGCGAGCGTGCCGAGCACCGACATCTCGGCGGGGCTGAGCGACTCGTCGACCCGCTGGTGCTTGAGCCTGCGCGACAGGCGCATCACGGCCGAGCGCAGAGCGTTCACCGCGGCGTCGTCGTCTGGGTGGGAGGTGCGGGACTGATCCGGCATGTTCATTAGATTAACTCATTACCTGAACTAATAAAAGTGGGCAGTGGGGCGGACGGAAGCACACGAGGGCGGCCGGGCATCACGCGCCCGGCCGCCCTTCGCGGTCATTGCTGCTTCGCGCCTACTTCACGCCCAGCGCCCGCTCGATCGGGTCGAGCAGGAAGTACACCAGGAAGCACAGCCCCACCACGTTCAGCAGCCAGGGGATCTCCCGGGCCCGCCTGTCCGCGATGCGCAGCAGGATGAAGGCCAGGACGCCGATGCCGATGCCGTTGGTGATCGAGTACGTGAACGGCATCGAGATGATCGTCAGGAACGCCGGGATCGCGATCGTGAAGTCGCTCCAGTCGATCTCCTTGACGTTCGACGCCATGATCAGGAAGCCGACGACGACCAGCGCGGGGGTGGCGGCCTGGGCCGGCACGACGGTGGCCAGCGGGGTGAAGACCAGGGCGAGCAGGAAGAGCCCGCCGGTCATCAGGTTGGCCAGGCCCGTGCGGGCGCCCTCGCCGACGCCGGCCGTGGACTCCACGAAGCAGGTGTTGGCGGAGGCGGAGCCCGCGCCGCCGGCGGCGACGGCCACGCCGTCGATCATCAGGATCCGGCCCATGTTCGGCAGCTGGCCGTTCTTGTCCGTCAGCCCCGCCTCCTCGCCGACGCCGATGATCGTGCCCATCGCGTCGAAGAAGCCGGACAGCAGCACGGTGAACACGAACAGGCAGCCGGTGAGCAGACCGACCTCATGGAAACCGCCGAAGAGGCTGACGTCGCCGATGAGCCCGAAGTCGGGGGTGCCGACGACGCTGTCGGGCATCTTCGGGACGCTCAGGCCCCAGCTCGCGTCGGGGATGTCGGCGAGCGTGTTGATGACGACCGCGGCGACGGTCATCGCGACGATGCCGATGAGGATCGCGCCGCGCGTCTTGCGGACGAGCAGTACGAAGGTCAGCGCGAGGCCGGCCACGAAGACCAGCACCGGCCAGCCCTGCAGCTGCCCTCCCTGCCCGAGGCCCAGCGGGACGGTGGTGTGGGCGGCGTCGGGGTTGCGGGTGACGAAGCCGGAGTCCACCAGGCCGATCAGCGAGATGAACATGCCGATGCCGATCGCGATGGCACGCCGCAGCCCGCCCGGGATCGCGTCCATGACGCGCTGCCGCAGGCCGGAGGCGACCAGGACCATCAGCACCAGACCGGCGAGCACCACCATGCCCATCGCGTCGGGCCAGCTCATCTTGGGCGCGAGCTGCAGCGAGACGACGGCGTTGATGCCGAGGCCGGCGGCGCAGGCGATGGGGACGTTGCCTATCGTGCCCATGAGGACGGTGGAGAGCCCGGCCATCAGAGCGGTGGCCGTGACCAGCTGGGCGTTGTCCAGCTGATGGCCGAACTTGTCCTGGCCTGCCCCGAGGATGATCGGGTTCAGCACGATGATGTAGGCCATCGCGAAGAAGGTCGCCAGTCCGCCCCGCAGCTCGCGGGCGACGGACGAGCCCCGCTCGGAGATCCGGAAGTAGCGGTCGAGGACGTTGTTTCCGGCGGGCGGCACGGGCGACGCCTGCTGGGCGTCGTCGACCGCGGAGGTGGCCGAGGTGGGCATGGGGGGACCTCAGTCGTACGGGCCTGGGGTGGCCGGGAGACAAACAAAAGGGATCAAGATCCGAACGCTCTTTGGGTGATCCAACAAAAGCGTCCAGTCAAATCCGGTTCGATTCAGTATGAATAAACAAACGCCGAATAGCTATCTCCGCGCGTAGACCCCTGCGGGACAAGGCCTCCGCGGCCCCCTATCGAACGGAGACGCACTAGGCTGGCGCCATGACGAAGTGGACACCCACCCACGAGGCACCCGAGCCCCTGGAGGGCCCTGTCGTCGCCACGATCACCGGCGGCACGATCCTGTGGTTCGTCCTCTTCCTCGGCCAGCTGCCGTTCTACGGATGGTTCTCGGACCACGGGTACCTGTGGTGGCTGTGGACGTGCCTGGCCGGCGGCGGACTCGGCCTGATCGGCATCTGGTACGTCCGCAAGCGCGACGCGGCCATCCGCCGCCACGCGGCATCGGACCGCTCCTGACGTCCGGCTGACCCGCCGTAGGGGTTCCCCGCGCCTGCGGCGCGGTGTTCGCCCGCCCTCCCGCCCGTTTGCCCGGCACCGCCAGCCCCCGGCCCGCCCACCGGCTACCGTCGGACCATGAGCGATCCGCACCCCGGGCTCACCTCCCGCGAGGTCGCCGAGCGTGTGGCGCGCGGTGAGGTCAACGACGTACCGGTCCGCTCCTCCCGCTCCACCGCCGACATCGTCCGGGCGAACGTCTTCACCCGGTTCAACGCCATCATCGGCGTCCTCTTCCTGATCATCCTCGCCGTCGGCCCCCTCCAGGACGGCCTCTTCGGCTTCGTGATCATCGCCAACACCGCGATCGGCATCGTCCAGGAACTGCGCGCCAAGAAGACCCTCGACTCCCTCGCCCTCATCGGCGAGGCCAGACCCACCGTCCGCCGCGACGGCACCCCCACCGCCATCGCCACCGGCGAGATCGTCCTCGGCGACGTCATCGAGCTGGGCCCCGGCGACAAGTGCGTCGTCGACGGCGAGGTCCTCGAGACCGACGGCCTCGAGATCGACGAATCGCTGCTCACCGGCGAGGCCGACCCCGTGCTGAAGCAGCCCGGCGACAAGGTCATGTCCGGCTCCTTCGTGGTCGCCGGCGGCGGCGCCTTCACCGCCACCAAGGTCGGCCGCGAGGCCTACGCCGCCCAGCTCGCCGAGGAGGCGTCCCGCTTCACGCTCGTCCACTCCGAGCTGCGCACCGGCATCAGCCAGATCCTCAAGTACGTCACCTGGATGATGGTCCCGACCGCGATCGGCCTGATCGTCAGCCAGCTCTTCGTCGAGGAGCACGACTGGAGGGAAGCGGTCCGGCGCATGGTCGCCGGGATCGTGCCGATGGTCCCCGAGGGCCTGGTGCTGCTCACCTCCGTCGCCTTCGCCATCGGCGTCATCCGGCTCGGCCGCAAGCAGTGCCTGGTGCAGGAGCTGCCCGCCATCGAGGGCCTGGCGCGCGTCGACGTCGTCTGCCTCGACAAGACCGGCACCCTCACCGAGGGCGGCATGGACGTCAGCGAACTGCGCGTCCTGCCCGGCTCCCGCGCCGACGAGCGCTACGTACGCCAGGTGCTGGGCGCCCTCGGCGAGTCCGACCCGCGCCCCAACGCCAGCCTCCAGGCCATCATCGACGCCTACCCCGACGGCGCCGGCTGGCGCTGCACCGAGTCCCTGCCCTTCTCCTCCGCCCGCAAATACAGCGGCGCCTCCTTCAACGGCCCCGACGCGGAGAGCAGCAACTGGCTGCTGGGCGCCCCCGACGTCCTGCTGCCCTCAGGCGACTCCACGCTCACCGAGATCGAGGGCCTCAACGCCCAGGGCCTGCGTGTCCTGCTCCTCGCCCGCGCCGAGCGCGAGCTGGACGACCCCCGCGTCACCGAGGGCGTACGCCCCACCGCACTGGTCGTCCTCGAACAGCGGCTGCGCTCCGACGCCGCCGACACCCTGCGCTACTTCGCCGAGCAAAACGTTTCCGCGAAGGTCATCTCCGGCGACAACGCCGTCTCCGTGGGCGCCGTCGCCGCCAAGCTCGCCCTCCCCGGGGCCCAGGCCCCCATGGACGCGCGCCGGCTGCCGGCCGAGCGGGACGCGATGGCCGAGGCCCTGGACGAGGGCGCGGTCTTCGGGCGCGTCACCCCGCAGCAGAAGCGCGACATGGTCGGCGCCCTCCAGTCGCGCGGGCACACGGTCGCCATGACCGGCGACGGCGTCAACGACGTCCTCGCGCTCAAGGACGCCGACATCGGCGTCTCCATGGGCTCCGGCTCCGAGGCCACCCGGGCCGTCGCCCAGATCGTCCTGCTGAACAACAGCTTCGCCACCCTGCCGTCCGTCGTCGCGGAGGGGCGGCGCGTCATCGGCAACATCACGCGCGTGGCGACGCTGTTCCTGACCAAGACCGTCTACTCCGTGCTGCTCGCGATCCTGGTCGTCTGCACACGGGTGCCGTATCCGTTCCTGCCGCGCCACCTGACCCTGCTGTCGACGCTGACCATCGGCGTCCCCGCCTTCTTCCTGGCCCTCGCCCCCAACAAGGAGCGGGCCCGGCCCCACTTCGTACGCCGCGTGATGCGGTACGCCGTGCCGTCCGGGCTGATCGCGGGCGCGGCGACCTTCGCCACGTACCTGCTGGCCCGCCACCACTACTCCGGGGTCGGCGCGCTGGACGCCGAGACCAGCGTGGCGACGCTGACGCTGTTCCTGATCTCGATGTGGGTGCTCGCGATCATCGCGCGGCCCTACACGTGGTGGCGGATCGCGCTGGTGGCGGCCATGGGGGCGGGCTTCCTGATCGTCCTGGTGACGCCGTGGCTGCAGCGCTTCTTCGCGCTGAAGCTGGTCGGTACGACGATGCCGTGGGCGGCGGTGGCCATCGCGGCCGTTGCGGCTGTCGCCTTGGAGTTGAGCTGGCGGTGGGTGAGCCGGCGCTTTCCGCCGTGACGGCCAGTGGTGCCGGGCCGTCACGGCAGACGGGCTGATCAGTCGAACCAGCGGGCCCGCGCCAGCTCCTCGGTCCTCGTCGGGTCCTCCAGCAGGGCCGCCGCCTCGAAGCGGCGGGACCAGGCGCCGGCCGCCCAGGCCAGGCCCGCGGCCACGCCCTCCAGCGTCGCCGCGTGGAGGACGCCGTCGGGGCCGAAGCGCCAGTCCAGCTCGATGCCGTCGGCGACCAGCTCCTCGTGCTCGACGTACGTCGCGGGCGCGCCCGGCAGCAGGACGCGCACGCCCTCCGGCACCTGGCGCACCTCGCCCTCGTCGGCGAGGACGGAGGCCGTGACGGCCCCGCTCAGCCGCCGCACCTGCAGCAGGTCGCCCAGCTCGTCGGCCCGTTCCGGGCGTACGGGTAGCAGGGCGTGCCCGGCCGCCAGGGGCAGCAGGTCCGGGGCGTCCGCGACGACCGCGTCCGCCGCGTCCACGACCCGCACCTCGCCGTCGACGACGGCCCGCAGCTCCTCCGGCAGCGTCACCTCGTCCGGGTCGAGCGCGGACAGCGCCCCGTACAGCCCGTGCAACTGCGCTGCGCCCACCGGCAGTTCCGGGTCGGCCAGCCGGGACAGCAGCTCCGCCGCGCCGCCGGGCTCCTCCAACAGGGCGGCCACGGACGTGCGTACGCCCAGCGCCCGCAGCACCTGCTCGTCCGCGAGACCGGCCGCGTCCGCCGCCTCGTACAGGCCGGCCAGCAGCGGATCGCCGCCGGCCGCCCGCAGTCCGGCGGGACGTCGGCCGTCCAGAACGGGGTGGCCGCGCAGCCACCAGGCGGTGTACGGGCGTACGGACTCGGTCGTGCCGTCCGGCAGCAGGATGCGCACCGGCGTGGTCAGCGCGTCGCGCAGCGGCGGGCGGGACAGCAGCGCGAGGGCCTCGGGCCAGGCGTCGTCGTCGACCAGGTCCAGGTCCCGTACCGCCACGATCTCGGTGGCGACCGGCGGGACCGGGGTGTCGGGCAGCCGGTCCAGGACGTCCTCGCACCAGACGTCGACGGCGTCCAGCAGGCCGACGTCGTCCGGCTCGGCGAAGTCGCCGTCGCGCGGCTCGAGTTCGTCCGGGTCGAGGACCACGTCCGTGGCCCGTACGAGCGCGAAGTCCGCGAGCACGCCCACCGCCGTCAGCGGCTGCTCGCCCCAGCGTTCGGCCAGTTCGGCGTCGCACGCGGCGAGCTCCCCGGGCCGGATGACGCGCTCGAACGCGCTTCCGGGGAAGACGAGTTCGCCCGCCGGGGCGAGCTCGCCGTCCTCGTCCGGGAGGGCCAGGGCGGCCAGCCAGGGCTCGTCGCCGGGGGCGAGGTCGGCGTCGCGGACGAGGGTGAGGATCACCTCGACGAGCGCGTCGCTGTCGAGCCCTTCCTCGTCCCACACGTCCTCCGCGTCGAGGGAGTTCGCGACCGCCGCCCGCACCTGCGGCGTCGTCAGGACCGCCCGGGGCGAGCTCGGCGTCGCGCCCAGCTTCTCCAGCAGCGGGTGCGCGGCATCGGGGTGGGCGACCTTCAGGCCCAGCCGCGACAGCCGCTCCGAACCGGTGGTGTCGGCGGGCGGGAGCAGCACCTGGCGGGGCCCGATGACCGTACGGCCGTCCGCCAGCGGTACGGGCAGCCCCGTCAGCCGGTCGGGGTCGACGCCGGCCAGGCTGTCGTAGAGCCGCCACCACCAGTCCGCGGGCCGCTCGGCGCCGGCGAGGCGGTCGATGGCCTCGCCGAGCGGCACCCGTGCCACGCCCAGCGCGCGCAGCTCCTGGCGCCGCTCCAGGCCGGCGGGCAGCAGGCCGGTGAACAGCTCGGCCAGCACGGCGACGGTCTCCGCGCCCGCGCCCTCGACGACCTCGGCCTCCACGGGCCGCAGCGCCCGGGCCTCGCCGGCGGGGCCGCCCTCCGCGAAGGGGTCCTCCCACGCGGTGGCGGCGGCGGTGGCCGGCTCCGGCGTCTGCGTGGAGGCGTCCGGGCCCTGGGTCCAGGGAATCCCTTCCACTCCCCCGCCCGCCGGCGCGGCCTCCTGCTCACCGGCCCCGACGGCCCCGGCGACCCCGGCAGCGCTCGGCAGGAACGCCACGCGCGGCAGTCGCTCCAGCACCTGGCGGCGCAGCTCCGCGTCCAGGGCGCCCCGGGCCAGCGGGGCGGGCACCAGGTCGAGGGTGCCGGTGCCGACCGGGTGCCAGTCGCGCAGCAGCGCGGCGTACGTCTCCGCGGCGCGCTCGGTGAGGAAGTCGGTGAGGGGGCCGGGGGCGGTGTGCCGGCGGGTCGGCTCCAGCGGGAAGCTCGCGATGAGCAGCGCCGGCAGGCCCAGCGGCTCGTCGGTGGGCGTCGGAGCGTGTACGACGAGCGCGGTGGCGGGCCGTACGGGTGCGCCGTCGGCGCCCACGGGAACGGCCCAGGTGACCGACCAGTGGGGGCGCAGCCGCTCCTCGACGGGGCGGTCCGCCAGCAGCGCCGCGTCCAGCGGGCCGCCGGCGCGCTCGACGCGCCAGCGGGTCGCGGCGGCGGGGGCGGCGGCCCGGGCCGAGTCCTCGACGACGACGTACGGGCCTTCCTGGCGGCGCGTCAGGGTCCGCTCGGTGCCGTCCGGCGTCTCGACGACGACCTCGGTCAGACCCGGCAGCGTCAGCAGCAGCGCGTCGTCGATCCCGGCGAGCAGACGCCCGGTCAGGTCCTCGGCGGCGCCGTCCCGCAGGGGCAGCACGACCACGGTGTCGTACCCCTCGGGGGCCGCGCCCTCAGCTGGCAGCGGAAGCCGCAGCAGGGGGACGTGGCCCTCGCGGCGGCGGATCTCCTCGGCGAGCCCGGCGGCCGCGCCCTCCGCCGCCTCCTGCGCGAGGGCGCGGGCCTCGGTCAGGGACCAGCGCACGCCGCCGGTGCGGCCGAGGACTGCGGGTTCGTCGCTGACGGCGAGGACGGCGGCGAAGCCCACGCCGAAGCGGCCGGTGGCGCGCTCGTCGCCGTCCCGCTTGGCGGAGGCCCGCAGCGTGGACAGCGACTCGACGCCCGCGGCGTCGAGGGGCGCACCGGTGTTGGCGGCGGCGAGGGTGGCGGGGGCGCCGTCGTTGCCGGCGTGCAGGGTGAGCCGGAGCCGGCCGGGCACGCCGGCGCGGGCGGCGGCGTCGGAGGCGTTCTGGGCGAGCTCGACGACGAGGCGGTCGCGGTAGCCGCCGAGGGCGAGGTCCTCCTCGGCGTTGGCGTCCTCCCGGAACCGTGCGGGCGAGGCCGCCCACGCGTCCAGCACGCCGCGGCGCAGTCGTGTCGTGCCGAAGGGGTCCGTTTCCGTGCCGCTCACGTCTGTGGTCTCCCTGTGCGCGTGGGTGGGTCGGGGCCGTTCCGCTCCGCTTTCGTGGTGCGGTTCTCCCCGGCTCCGTGGGTGGGTCGGGGCCGGGGTGGGACGGGCCCTTCTGGGGCTGCATTATTTACGGCCCGTTGCCCGGCAGCGCCATCGGAGCCCCCTCATTGGGCCGCAAATAACGCTTTACGCCCCTGCCAGGGCCCACCCCACCCCGGCCCCTCCGGCCCGGACGGAGTCCGCGGACCGTACCCATGGCTCTCAGCAGGAGAGGCCGGCACCACTACGGCGTACGGGTGACGGGGGCGCGGGGCACCGGGAACGGGGCGGGTGCCCGGCCCACCTGGCGGGGGGCGCCGGGCATCGTTGACGGGAGGGTGCCGGGGGCGGAGGAGGGTGTTCCGGAATGCTGCCGGATATTTGTGGGCCCAATGCGGGGGTGCTCAATACGAGGGACGGCGCCGGGCCCGTAAATATCCGATTCCGGAATACCCTCCGGAGCCCCCGGCGCCCGGACCCACCCACAACCCGCAGGGACTACGCGTGCCCGAGGTCGTCCTCGGACTCCGGAGCCTCCGGCGACCGCAGCGGCATCGGGTCCACCAGCGTCTCGTCCACCACGGGCGGCGCCGGCCGCGGCGCCTTCGGCATCACCGCCGCCTCCGAGTGCCCCCCGCATCCGTACGAGAGCGAAACAACGTGCCCGTCCGCCGGCCCGAACTCGTTCGCGCAGATGCCGAACGCCTGCCCGAGCGACCCCGCGATCGGCACCAGGAAGCCACAGCTGACGCACGAGGCCGGCGCCGCCTGCGCCATCGGCGTCTTCGCGCCGTGCGACTCGTCCCAGCGGTCGGCCGCCGTGTGCAGGCCATAGCGCGAGAGGACCCGCGCCCGGCGCATGCCCAGCTCCTCCGCGAGGGCGGAGATCGAACCGCGGGCGGGGGCGACCGGCTGTGCGGACGGCGGCCCGGCCGCGACGTCGGCGTCCTCCGCCTCCGCGAGCTGGGCCATCTCCTCCGAGATGGCGGAGTTCGGCGGCGGGACGTCCTCGCCGGTCCAGCCCGGCTCCAGACGCAGGTCGTCGGCCTCGGTGGGCAGCAGGTCGCCGGGGCCCATGTCGCCGGGGCGCAGCCGCTCGCTCCACGGCACCCACTCGGGGGCCATGAGCGCGTCGGCGCCGGGCAGCAGGACGGTCTCGTCGAGGGTGACGATCTTGGCGCGGGAGGCCCGCGCCACGGTCACGGCCCAGCGCCAGCCGCGGTAGGCGGGGTCCTCGCAGGCGAAGTAGTGCGTGACGACGCGGTCCCCGTCGGCGACGACCTCGACGTGGTCACCCACCTTCCCGGGCAGCGCGGCCTCCTCGGCCGCCGCACGGGCGAGTTCGACCGCCTCGGCGCACAGGCGGTCCGGGGTACGGCTTCGCATCGCAGCACTCACAAGAATCGATTCTCTCTTCCACGCCGTCTCACGAGTGCGCCAGCCGAACGGTCGGGGCGGCGGACGGAGCGGACCATAGGACCGCGTCGACGTCCGCGCCCGAACGGCCTCGGGCGCACCTGTCATCACCCATTCTGCGGGATGGGGACTCGGGGTGCGGCCAAGAGTGGCGGCCGGTGGCGCGCTACGCACGCTACCCCGCGCGACCGCCCGGGGGATACCCGGGCCACGGCGTGCCCCCGGCAACCTGGTGTGCGCGCCCCGCTCGTGCGCCGAAAGTGCCATGCGCGGTGCCAGTTGGGGCAGTATGGCGTGGTGGGAGCCATCCGGTCAGCCGAAGGCGGTCCGCTCCGCCGTACGGCCCGGGGCGCCGGCCGTCTGCTGCGCGCCCCCTTCAGCGGGGCCGCCCGGGGGGTCCGGAAGGCCACCAACGCGCACGGCGCCGGCGAGTCCGGGCTGGGGCGGCTGATCGAGCTGCACGCGGTGAATTCGGCCGGCGACATGATGATCACCATCGCGCTGGCGTCGACGGTGTTCTTCTCGGTCCCCACGGACCAGGCGCGCGGCCGGGTGGCCCTGTACCTGGCGGTGACGATGGCGCCCTTCACGCTGCTGGCGCCGGTGATCGGCCCGCTGCTGGACCGGGTCCCGCACGGCCGCCGGGCGGCGATGGCGGGCGCGATGCTGACGCGGGCGCTGCTGGCGCTGACGATGTCGGGCGCGGTGGCGACGGGCGGGCTGGAGCTGTATCCGGCGGCGCTCGGGGTGCTGGTGGCGTCGAAGGCGTACGGCGTGGTGCGGTCGGCGGTGGTGCCCCGGCTGCTGCCGCCCCGGATCGCGCTGGTCAAGGCGAATTCCCGGGTGACGCTGGGCGGGCTGCTGGCCACGGGCGTGGCGGCCCCGCTGGGTGCGGGGCTGCATCAGCTGGGCCCGGCCTGGCCGCTGTACGGCGCCTGCGCGGTCTTCGTATTCGGTACGTATCTGTCCCTTTCGCTGCCGCACAAGGTGGACTCGGCCAAGGGCGAGGCCCGGGCCCGGCTGACCGCGCCCGAGTCCCGGCACCATCTGACGAAGCAGCGCAAGCGGCGCCGGCCGCCGGGGCTGCGCACGGTGGGCGCCTCGGTGCTGCACGGCCTGCAGGCCAACGGCGCGCTGCGCATGTTGTCGGGGTTCCTCACCTTCTTCCTGGCCTTCCTGCTGCGGGTGCATCCGCTGGGCGGCCTGAGCCCGGCGTTCTCGCTGGGCGTGGTGGCGGTGGCGGCGGGCACGGGCAACGCCCTGGGCACGGCGATCGGGGCGCTGCTGCGCTCGCGGGGGCCGGAGAAGATGATCGCGCTGGTACTGACGGTGACGCTGGGGACCACGATCGTGGCGGCGGTGCTCTACAACGCCTTCTTCGTGGTCGTGGTGGCGGCGGTGGCCGGGATCTCGCAGGCGCTCGGCAAGCAGTCGCTGGACTCGCTGATCCAGCGGGACGTGCCGGAGGAGGTGCGGACGTCGGCGTTCGCCCGTTCGGAGACGGTGCTGCAGATGTGCTGGGTGGTCGGCGGGGCCATCGGCATCCTGCTGCCGCTCCAGGGCGCGGTGGGCATGGCGGTGGCCGCCGGCTTCCTGGCACTGGGCGCGGCCACTGCCGTACGGGGCCTGCTGACGGCCGCTCGGCGCGGCTCGCCGCACCCGCGCGTGGCCTGAGCCGGAGGGCCCGATAGCCTGCCCGCATGACCGCTGCGATTTTCCGGGGCAAGCGCCGCCGCGCCGCTGCCGCCGTCGGTGCCGTGACCTTCGGGCTCGTCGCCCTCTCCGCCTGCGACAAGCCGACGCCGCTGGCGACCGTGACCGTCGGTTCGTCCACGGTGACCGCCGAGGCCGCCTGCTACAACGACGGCGAGTCGCTCGCCAACGAGAAGGTCCTGGCGTGCCTGAAGGACGGCTCGGGCAAGACCGTCAAGGCGTCGATGGAGGACAAGGTCCGCTTCGGCGTCGACCCGAAGATCGCCGATGAGGGCTGGACGCTCTTCATCAACGGCCAGCCGGCCGAGCAGGAGCCGAACACCAAGACGTACCGGACCATTCCGGCCAGCGCCTTCTTCTCCGCCGGCCAGGGTGCTGCCGTGAAGAAGACGCAGATCAGCATTGTCGAGGCGTCCTCGGGCAAGGCCCTGGGCATCTGGAACTTCACCCTCGAGCGCGATTCCTGACGCACCGTGGCCCCCTCGCGGATGCGCGTCCTGATCGTCGCCGCCGTCGCGGCGGAACGCGACGTCGTCACGGCCGCCTGGCCGGAGACGACGGAGATCGCCCTGCCCGGCGCGGTGCTGCGCCGGGCCCTGCCGGGCGGTGACGGCGGCCCGGTGTTCGACGTGCTGGCGGCCGGTGTCGGTCCGGGCGCGGCGGCGGCCGGGACGGCCACGGCGCTGACGGCCGCGGCGCTGGCGGGCGAGCCGTACGACCTGGTGGTCTCGACGGGCATCGCGGGCGGCTTCGCGCCGGGCGTGCCGGTGGGTTCCGTGGTCGTCTCCGACGCGATCGTGGCCGCGGACCTGGGTGCGCAGTCGGGTGCGGGCGGTTTCCTGTCCGTGGCGGAGCTGGGCTTCGGCACGGTCGCGCACGAGGTGCCCGAGGCGCTGGTGCGACGGGTGGCCGGGGCGACGGGCGCGCTGCGCGGCGAGGTGCTGACCGTCTCGACGGCGACCGGCACCGCCGGGCGGGCCGCGGAGCTCGCGGAGCGTCATCCGCGGGCGGTGGCCGAGGCCATGGAGGGTTTCGGGGTCGCGGAGGCGGCCCGGGCGCACGGCGTGCCCGCGCTGGAGCTGCGTGCGGTCTCCAACGCGATCGGCCCGCGCGACAAGGACGCCTGGCGCATCGGCGAGGCGCTGGGCGCGCTCTCGGGCGCCTTCCGCAAGCTCGCCGCAGCACTGACCGACGAATCCGAGGTGTCCGGATGAGCAAGCCGATCAAGATCGCCTATTCGCCCTGCCCCAACGACACCTTCGTCTTCGACGCCTGGGCGCACGGCCGCGTCCCCGGTGCGCCCCCGCTGGACGTCACGTTCGCGGACATCGACATCACCAACGCCATGGCCGAGCGCGGAGAGTTCGATGTACTGAAGGTGTCGTACGCGGTGCTGCCGTGGGTGCTCGAGGAGTACGCGCTGCTGCCCTGCGGCGGTGCCCTGGGCCGTGGCTGCGGCCCGCTGGTGCTGACCAACGAGGCCCAGCGGCCGGCGGACCTGGCGGGGAAGACCGTCGCGGTCCCCAGCGAGCGTTCGACGGCGTATCTGCTGTTCCGGCTGTGGGCGGCGACCGAGGTGCCGGGCGGTGTGGGCGAGGTCGTCGTGCTGCCCTTCCACGAGATCATGCCGGCCGTGCGCGACGGCAAGGTGGACGCCGGTCTGGTCATCCACGAGGCGCGGTTCACCTACCGCGACTACGGCCTGAGCTGCCTCGCCGACATGGGCGAGCACTGGGAGGACACCACCGGGCTGGCCATCCCGCTGGGCGCGATCATCGCCAAGCGGTCGCTGGGGGCCCCGCTGCTGCGGGAACTGGCCGAGGCTGCGCGCGCATCGGTGCGGATGGCCTGGGACGACCCGGAGGCCTCCCGTCCGTATGTGCTGGAGCACGCGCAGGAGATGGACCCGGCGGTCGCGGACCAGCACATCGGGCTGTACGTCAACGAATTCACGGCCGGCCTGGGCGAGCCCGGCTACGCCGCGGTGCGGGGCCTGCTCACACGCGCCGCGGCCGAGGGGCTCGTACCGCCCCTCGGCCCGGACGCGCTCGCCTTCGTCTAGCGGGCCAAACTAGAGGCCCGTCACACCCGCTGCGGGCTAGACGTCCAGCTGGTCGGCCACCGCGCGCAGCATGCCCGCGATCTTGGATCCGTGTGCCTTGTCGGGGTAGCGGCCGCGCTCGAGCTGCTGGGTGACGTTCTCCAGGAGAGTGGTGAGGTCCTGGACGATGGAGGCCAGTTCATCGGGCTTGCGGCGCTGTGCGGCCGCGACCGACGGGGTGGGGTCGAGCAGCGTCACCGTCAACGCCTGGTCACCGCGCTGGCCTGCCACGACGCCGAACTCCACGCGCTGGCCGGGCTTGAGGGCGTCGACCCCGTCCGGGAGCACCGAGGAGTGCACGAAGACGTCTCCGCCGTCGTCGCGGGAGAGAAAGCCGAAGCCCTTCTCGCTGTTGAACCACTTGACCTTGCCGGTAGGCACGTCTGTCCTCGTCCTCGTGTCTTGTCGGATACCGAAAAACCGAAAAATCTGCAATCAATTGACGACAGAAAAAACAGCTCTGGATAGCACTACAGCGGGCCGCAAGACCCGCTACCCCCAAGGCTAATGGTCCCGGGCCCGGTGACAAGACGTCCTCGGGTCGTACCTCTGCGCGTCCGATCTGTTCGTGGTCATCCGGCAGCCATACCGCCGCAGGGGGATCTACCCTGGTCAGGTGAGTAGCGAAACGCCCCGAGCCGGGGATCTGCTGGTACGGACCGGAGCCATCGTCTTTCTGGTCGGCGCTGTGGCCACCCTGGCCACGGTGGCCCCGCTGTTCCTCGGCGCGGATCCGCTGCCGCCCGCGGCGTACTTCGTCTGCATGCTGATGGGCGTCGGCTTCGTCGTCGCCGCGGCCGGGGTGCTGCGCTCGATCGCCGAGCAGCGCCGTCAGGCCCGCGAGGCGAGCTCGGCGGCGTAGTAGCCGCGCAGCCAGGCGGGGAAGTCCATGAGGCCGCCGGGCAGGACCACATCCGCCCCGGCCGCGCGCAGTTCCTCCGCGTCGCAGGGACCGGTGGGCACGGCCACGGACAGCGCGCCCGCGGTGCGTGCACCGCGTACGTCCCCGACGTGGTCGCCGACGTAGACGGCGGCGCCGTGCTCGCGCAGGGCCACGGCCTTGCCCTCGGCCCATAGTCCGCCGACGAGCTCGTCGGGCTCGATGCCCAGGTGGTCGAGGTGGAGCCGGGCGTTGCGCGGGAACTTGGCGGTGACGACGATGGCCCGCCCGCCCAGCTCCCGGACGGCGGCCACGGCCTCCCGGGCGCCCGGCATGGCGGGCGAGCAGGCGATGCCGTGCGAGGGGTAGGCGGCGAGGTAGATCCCGGCGGCCTCCTCGACCTTCTCCTCCGGGAACCAGTTGCGCAGCTCGTGGGTCAGCGGCGGCCCGAGCCGGCTGACGACGAGGTCGATGTCGATGTGGGCGCCCGTGGCGGCGACCAGCCTCTCGTAGGCGGCTCTGATGCCGGGGCGGGAGTCCACCAGCGTCAGGTCGAGGTCGAAGCCGACCGTGAACCGGTGGTCCGTGCGCGGCAGCGGGTCCGTACGCGGTGCTGAGGTCATGCGCCACATTGTGCCGCTCCCCCCACCCGTACACTTAGCCTCGCCTAACCCGAGGCCCATTCCAGCCACGGCAGCAGGATCCGGCCGGATCCCGTGGCCGGGGCTTTCTTGTGCCGCCCGCCGAAGTGGAAGCGATGTCTACCGCCGTCCCGATCAGCAGCCCCGGATCGTCCCTGGTCCGCCGCCGCGTCGGCTGGACGGCGGCCGCGGTCGCCGCCCTGCTGGTCGCGGTCCTGCTCAGCCTCGCCGTGGGCAGCCACCCCGTGGCACCGTCCCAGGTCCTCGACGCCCTGCTGCACGACGGGACGGACAAGGCGACCGTCATCGTGCGCAGCATGCGGCTGCCCCGCACGCTCATCGGCGTGATGGTCGGCGCGGCCCTCGCCATGGCCGGGACGGTCATGCAGGGCATCACCCGCAATCCGATCGCCGACCCCGGCATCCTCGGCATCAGCCAGGGCGCCTCGCTGGGCGTGGTCCTGGCGATCGCGGTGGCGGATCTGCACACGCTGAGCGGCTATGTGTGGTTCGCGTTCGTGGGGGCCGCCGTCGCCGGCGTGGGCGTCTACGCGATCGCCTCGCGCGGCCGGGGCGGGGCCTCGCCGCTGAAGCTGGCGCTGGCCGGCGCCGCGATCAACGCGCTGCTGGTCTCCGTCATCTCCGGCGTCCTGACCACGAAGGCCTCGGCGCTGGACGAGTTCCGCTTCTGGCAGGTCGGCTCGATCGCCGGGCGGGACGCGGACATCGTCGGCCAGATCTGGCCGTTCCTGCTGGTGGGCACCGTGATGGTGCTGTCGGTGGCGCGCGGTCTGGACGCGCTCGCGCTGGGCGACGACGTCGCTAAGGGGCTGGGGCAGAACGTGGCGCTCGTCCGCATCGTCGGCGGGCTGGGCGCGACGGTCCTCACCGGCGTCGGCGTCGCGGCCGCGGGCCCGATCGTCTTCCTCGGCCTGGCCGTGCCGCACATCGCCCGCGCGATCGTCGGCAACGACCACCGCTGGGTGCTGCCGATGGCCGCGCTCGTCGGCCCGGTGATGCTGCTGGGCGCCGACGTCGCCGGCCGGGTGGTCTACGACGGCAGCGAGGTGCCGTCCGGTGTGATGACCGCACTGATCGGCCTGCCCTTCCTCGTCACGCTGGTCCGCCGCAAGGCGGTGGCGGCGTGAGCGCGATATCGACAGCGACGGCGACAGCGACGGCTCCGGCTCCGGCGAAGGGAGCGCGTCCCGCCGGGTACGCGCTGGTCCGGGCCGGGCGGAGCTCCTTCCTCGTGCACCGCCGGGGCGCGGCCGTCGCGCTGGGCCTGGCCGTGCTGCTGGCCGGCGTCTGCCTGCTGTACCTGTGCACGGGCAAGACGTGGACCGCGCCCGGCGAGGCGCTGAAGGTGCTGTTCGGGCAGCCCTCCCCGGAGGAGCTCACCGTGGGCACCTTCCGGCTGCCCCGGATGACGGTGGGCCTGCTGGCGGGGGCGGCCTTCGGCGTCGCCGGTGCGCTCATCCAGACCGTGGCCCGCAACCCGCTGGCCAGCCCCGACATCATCGGCGTGAGCCAGGGCGCGAGCGCGCTGACGGTCGGCGCGATGACCTTCGGCGTGACCTCGTACGCCACGCTGCCCTATCTGTCCGTGGCCGGCGGTCTCCTGGCGGCGGCGCTCGTCTACGCCTTCGCCTGGCGCGGCGGGCTGCAGGCCGCCCGGTTCGTCCTGGTCGGCATCGGCTTCGCGGTCGCGCTGCGCTCGGTCACCCACCTCTTCCTGACCAAGGGCGACTACCTGGTCGCCCAGCAGGCCAAGGTCTGGATGACCGGCTCGCTCAACGCGCGCGGCTGGGACGAGGCGGCCCCGCTGGCCTGGACCCTGCTCGTCCTGGCGCCGTTCGTGTGCTGGGCGGCGCGGGCGCAGCGCACGGTGTCCATGGACGACGACACGGCGACCGCGCTCGGCGTACGGCTGGACCGGGTGCGGGTCGGGCTGGCGCTGCTGGGCGTCGTCCTCGCCTCCGTCGCCACGGGCGCGGCCGGCCCGGTGGACTTCGTGGCGCTGCTCGCCCCGCAGATCGCCCGCCGCATGACGCGCACCGCGCAGATCCCGCTGCTGTGCTCGGCGCTGGCGGGCTCGTTCATCGTCGTCACCGCCGACCTGCTGGGCCGCAAGCTGTTCGAGCCGACCGAGCTGCCGGTGGGCGTGCTGACCGCCGCCGTGGGCGCCCCGTACCTGATCTGGCTGCTCGTCCGCGGCCGCACCGGAGGAAGAGCGTGAGCACGACCGACGTCCTGGCGGCGAGCCGCCTCACCGCCCGCGACCTGACCCTCTCCTACGAGGACCGCACGGTCGTGGACGGCCTCGACCTGGACATCCCGGACGGCGAGGTCACGGTCGTCGTGGGTCCCAACGCGTGCGGGAAGTCGACGCTGCTGCGCGCGCTGGGCCGGCTGCTGAAGCCGGCGCGGGGCACGGTCCTCCTCGACGGCGAGGAGCTGGCCCGGATCCCGACGCGCCGGATCGCCCAGTCGCTGGGCCTGCTCCCGCAGACGCCCGTGGCGCCGGAGGCCATCACGGTGGCGGACCTGGTCGCCCGCGGCCGGCAGCCGCACCAGCGCTGGTGGCAGCAGTGGTCGGAGGCCGACGAGCGGGCGGTGGCGGACGCCATGGCCCGTACGGACGTGTCCGCGCTCGCCGACCGCCCGGTGGACGAGCTCTCCGGCGGCCAGCGGCAGCGCGTATGGATCGCGATGGCGCTCGCGCAGGAGACCGATCTGCTGCTCCTGGACGAGCCGACGACCTATCTGGACATCTCCCACCAGGTGGAGGTCCTGGACCTGGTCCGCCAGCTCAACCACGAGCGGGGGCGGACGGTGGTGGCGGTGCTGCACGACCTGAACCAGGCGGCGCGGTACGCGGATCATCTGGTGGCGATGAAGGCGGGGCGGATCGTGGCCCGGGGCCGGCCGGCGGATGTCGTCACGGCGGACCTGGTGCGCGAGGTCTTCGGCCTCGACTCGGTGGTCGTACCGGATCCGGTGACGGGCAGCCCCTTGGTGGTGCCGGGGAGGCCGTGGGAGCCAGCTCAGTAATCGGGGCTCCGCCCCGGACCCCGGTCCTCAAACGCCGGACGGGCTGAAATTCAGCCCGGCTTCCGCGCCCGCCACAGTACGAACGCCGCCGACGCCACCGCCGCCACCTTCACCACCACCGGCAGCGTGTCGGAGAGCGCCGCCCCCATCTCCCCCTGCGGTATCGGCTCGCCCCACCGCCCGTTCACCCGGCCCCACAGCCACACCAGGCCGCCCGCCACCACCAGCCCCGGCACGCCCAGCACGGCCAGCTTCGACTCCGTCTGCGTGAGGCGGCGCGTCACATAGGCCAGGGCCCAGCCGGCGACGAGCACGAGCCAGTTGCCGATGACGGCGCCGACCACGAGCAGGATCGCGATCAGCAGGAGCAGCGGGCTCATGGGGACACCGGAGCGCGAGCGCCAGAAGCTGAAGCGGCGCCCGCCGGACCCGTCAGCCGGCTCGTCCTCGGACTGCTCGGGCTGCCCGGACTGCTTCGGCTGCCCGGACTGCTTGGGCTGTTTGGACTGCTTGGGTTCCTGCGGCTTCTCGAGCCGCTTCTCCGCCGCGGCCGGGGCCACGGCCTTGCCCGCCGCCGCCTTCCGTGCCGCCTCCGGGGGCCTGAGCATGTCGGGGATCTCGATGCCGCCGACGAATCCGTGCACCTCGTCGCCGCCCACGAACGGTCCGGGCTCCAGCCCCCACCCCTCCGGGACCTCGCCGCCGTGCGGGCGCAGCTCCTCCTCCGTGGCCAGGTGCGGCGGCAGCGCGCGGACGGGGGCGGGAGCCTCGTCGTTCCGGCGTTGCACGGGCACCCGGCCCGTCTCGGCGGCGGCCGCCCCCAGGGCGTCGTCGGCGCCGGCGACCGCCTCGGCGGGGGTGCCCAGCCCGTCGAGGATGCGCTGGACGGCGGTGGGGGTGTCGGCCCCCTCGGCCGCCCGGCGGCGCTCGATCTCGGCGCGCAGCCGGGAGACCAGGCGCATGCGGTCGCCCGAGGTGAGGGACTGTCTCTGGGCGAGGTCCCCGACCCTGCTCAAATAGTCGTAAACAAGCTGATCGCTCTCGATCCCCACCGGAACCCCCAAGACCGCACGAGCCGTCGAACCCCACCGAAGGTACCCGGTTCCCGCTCACGGGTCTTCGGGCACGGGGCAAGCCGGGAGCCAAGCGGGGCCAAGGCGGGCCGAAGCCGGGGCCGGCCGGCACGGACCCGGTACCGTAAGCAGAATGACCACTTCGCGGGAGACCGGAAGCACCGCCGGCAGCGGCAGCGCACCGCGCACGCTCGCGGAAGAGCTGCGCACGCGTCCCGACGACGCCCTCGCGGGCCTGTTGCGGGCGCGGCCCGACCTGCTCAATCCGGTGCCCGGCGATCTCACCCAGCTCGCCACCCGGGCGTCCACCCGGGCCTCGGTGGTCCGTGCGCTGGACCGGCTGGACCGGTTCGCGCTGCAGGTCGCGGAGGCGCTCGCGGTGGCCCCGGACCCCTGCTCGTACGACACGCTTGCCGCGCTCATGACGGGCGACGCGAGCACGGAGGGCGCCGGTCCGGCCATCGCGGCCGCCCTGCCGCGGGCCGTGGCCGCGCTGCGCGAGCAGGCACTGGTGTGGGGCGGCGAGGAGCGGCTGCGGCTGGTGCGCACCGCCTACGAGCTGCTGGCGCCCAGTCCCGCGCACCCCTCCCCCACGGGTCTGGGGCCGACGGTCGCCGAGGCCACGGCCGGGATGTCGCCGGGCCGGCTGCAGGAGATCATCGCCGCGGCGGGGCTGCCCGCCACCCACGATCCGGTGACGGCCGTCGCCGCCCTGACCGGGCTGTTCGGCGACCGTACGCGCATGGCGGCGCTGCTGGCCGGGGCCCCGGCGGAGGCCACCGCCGTGCTCGGCAAGCTGGTGTGGGGTCCGCCGTACGGCACGGTCACCGCCGAACCCGCCGCGCACCTGCGCTGGCTGATGGACCGTGGCCTGCTGCTGTCCACCGGCCCCGGCAATGTGGCGCTGCCCCGCGAGGCGGCCCTGCATCTGCGCGCCGGGCGCGCGCACCGCGCCCCCGAGCCGGTGGCCCCGGAGCTCGCGCCCGTCACCGAGCACTCCGCGCGGCTGGTCGACGCGACGGCCGCCGGGCAGGCCTTCACGGCCCTGTCGACCGTGGAGGAGCTGCTCAAGGAGTGGGAGAGCGCGGGACCGCTGGTCCTGCGCGCGGGCGGCCTGAGCGTCCGTGACCTCAAGCGCGGCGCGAGCGCCCTCGACACGACCGAGGCGGCCGCCGCCTTCTGGGCCGAGCTCGCCTACGCGGCGGGGCTGCTGGCCTCCGACGGCGACGTCGACGAGCGGTACGCGCCCACCCCCGCCTACGACGACTGGCTGCAGCTGCCCGCCGAGCAGCGCTGGACGCGGCTGGCCGAGGCGTGGCTCGCGACCACCCGCACCCCGGGCCTGGCGGGCGAGAAGGACGCGAAGGGCCGCACGCTGGCGGCGCTGGGACCGGACCTGGACCGGGGCCCGGCCCCCGAGGTGCGCCGCCGGGTGCTGGCCCTGCTCGCCGAGCTGCCGGAAGGGGCGTCCGTCTCGGCGGACACGCTGCTGGCCCGGCTGCAGTGGGAGCGCCCGCCGCGCACGGCGACGGACGACCTCCGCTCGCGGCTGGCGCTGTGGGCGCTGGCGGAGGCGGACCAGCTGGGGCTGACGAGCCGGGGCGCGCTGTCCGGCCACGGCCGTGCGCTCCTGCTCGACCCGCCGGCCGCGGGCGGGGTGCTGGCCCCGCTCCTGCCCGAGCCGCTGGACCACGTCCTCCTCCAGGCCGACCTGACCGCGGTGGCGCCCGGCCCGCTGCGCCGCCCCCTCGCGCAGACCCTGTCGGTGCTGGCCGACATCGAGTCCAAGGGCGGTGCGACGGTCTACCGCTTCACGCCCGGGTCGGTGCGCCGCGCCCTCGACGCGGGCCGCACGGCCGCGGACCTGCGGGCGTTCCTGACCGAGCACTCCCGTACGCCCGTGCCGCAGCCGCTGGCGTACCTCATCGACGACGTGGCGCGCCGCCACGGCCGGCTGCGGGTGGGCGCCGCCTCCTCGTACCTGCGCTGCGACGACGAGGCGGTGCTGGCGGAGCTCCTCGCCGACCGCCGCTCGGCGCCGCTGCGGCTGCGCCGCCTGGCGGCGACGGTCCTGGCCGCCCAGGTCGCCCCCGACCTGCTCCTGGAGGGCCTGCGCGCGATGGGCTACGCCCCGGCGGCGGAGTCGGCGGAGGGCGACGTGGTCGTCACCCGCGCCGACGTCCACCGCACGCCCCCGCGCACGCCCCCCGCCCCGGTCCCGGACGGCCCGCCCGCCCCGGACACCACCCTCCTCGGCGCCGCCGTCCGCGCCATCCGCGCCGGCGACCTGGCCTCCACCACCCCCCGCAAACAGTCCCCGACCACCACCCCCACCACCGGCGGCCTCCCCCGCACCACGTCGGCCGACACCCTGGCCACGGTCCAGGCCGCCGTCCTGACCGGCGAGGCCGTATGGATCGGCTACGTCAACGCGGACGGCGCCGCCAGCCAGCGCGTCATCGCCCCCATCCGCGTGGAGGGCGGCTTCGTCACGGCGTACGACCACACGGCCGACGAGGTCCGCACGTATCCGCTGCACCGCATCACGGGGGTGGCGGAGCTGGCGGACGACGTGGTGTGACGGAACGTCAGCCATCTGCGCGAATAATCGAGAATCACGCCGGACAGATCCCGCTGGACGGTCCCATCCTGGTCGGGACCAGTCCGGCGAGAGGAGAGCGGCGATGGCTCGGCGACTCCGCTTCATCGGTACCAACTCCGGCAACGACGGCTGTCCGACACTGTATGAAGACCTGGACACCGGAGAGGTCCTGGTCCAAGGGGACGCGGTGACCGACCCCGACGACGTGGCCCAGCTCCGTGACGTCAAGGACGGTGAGGGGTTCGTCGTGGTGCCGCGCGTACTGTTGGCGGACTTCGCTCCGAGGGAGGTCGACCGGGTGCCCGTGATGATTGACTTCGACGAGTTCGGAGGGATGTTCCAGACGTTCGAGCACACCGCCTGGCGCCTGGAGACCCGTCGCCGCTACCAGTCGGACGAGGAGACGGAGACGTACCGCCGGTTCGCTCGTGGCGAGGCCCCCGCATGGGACCTGGACGACCCGTGGTGTGTCTCGCGGCGCGAAGAGTCGTCATTGGGCAAACGGTTCGAGCGCGTCCGCGTCGTGGACAACCCGCCGACGTTGGGGCAGCGGTACCTGCTGGACAACGCGCGCCGGAACAGCGCCGTGGGCGAAGACATCCGCAATCTGTGGAGGGGCGACGCGGAGCGGCTGAAGCTCCCAGAGGAAGACTTCTGGCTCTTCGATTCACGCGTCGTCGCACGCCTCCACTTCGACGACGCGGACCGGATGACGGGCGTCGAACTCGTCACGGACCCCGTGGAGGTCGTACGCGCCTGTCAGGTCCGCGATGCCGCATGGCACCACGCCGTTCCATACGACACGTTCGGGAATCAGGTGCCTTCCACCGAGTGACCACAGACTTTCAGCAGGCCAGGTCCGCCCTCGGTGCACGACTCCGCGAGTTGCGCACCGAGCAGAGGCTTACCGGCAGGGAACTGGCGGACAGGCTGGGGTGGACTCAGTCCAAGGTCAGCAAGCTGGAGACTGGCCGCCAGACCGCGACGGCGGACGACCTTCTGGCGTGGGCACGGGGCACGGGGCGGCCCGAGGCGGCCGAGGAGCTGGTCAGCCGGCTCCGGTGCCTGGAGTCCCGGTCCCGCTCCTGGCGGCGACAGCTCGCCGCCGGACACAAGCCCGTACAGGACACGCTCACGGCCGAGTACGAACGTTCCACGACATTGAGGGCCTGGCAGAGCGCCATGGTCGTCGGCATGCTCCAGACGGCGGAGTACGCCCGTCATGTGATCTCGCGGTACAGGGATCTGCATCAGTCGGTCCGGGATACGGAGGAAGCCGTCCGGGCCCGCGTGAAGCGCCAGGAGATGCTGTACGAGCCGGGCAGGACGTTCCACATCGTGATGTGGGAGGCGGCATTGCATGCCCTGGTCTGCCCACCCCCGGTGCTGGCCGCACAGCTCGACCGGCTGAGTGGCGTACTCGGCCTCGACACCGTCTCCCTGGGCATCATCCCGTTCGGGGCACCCCTCAAACTCCCGCCGGCCAACGGTTTCTGGGTCTACGACGAGCGTCTGGTGATCGCGGAGGACTGGCACGCGGAGCTGTGGCTCGACGACGCGGAGAGCGTCGGCCTGTATCTCAAGGTGTGGCAGGCACTCGCCGACTCGGCCGTCTACGGCACCGACGCGCATCGCGTGATCACCCGGGCCCGGCGGGCCCTGAACACGGCCTGAGAATCACGCGGAAGCCCACCTCGCGACGGTCGAATATTCGCGAATCGGCGATTCCGCGCCCGTCTCCTCGCCCCTAGCTTGCTGCTCGTACAGCCGAGCACCATCCGACAGAGGAGGCAAGGCCGTGACCATCGTTGAGGAACGTGCCGCGATCGACGCGGGCACACTGATCAGCGCCGAGTTGCTGGAGACCCTCGCCGCCGACGTGCGCGCCAAGTACGACCACATCCCGGCAGGCACGGCGACGCGGGGCGTCGGCCAGATGCTGGCGTTCGTGGCCGCCGGCGCGGCCAGCGAGAAGCCGCTGAGCCCGTCCCCGCTGGTGGACGACTTCTGGCACGCGTTCATCCTGCGGACCAAGGCGTATGCCGACTTCTGCCAGGAGACGTTCGGGAAGTTCGTCCATCACCAGCCCGGGTTCCTGGATCGTGAGGAGCACGGCGGAGGCAAGGGACTGCGCGTCAGGACCGTGGAGGCCATCCAGGCGGCCGGGTACGCCGTCGACCTCGAGTTCTGGCCGGAGTTGGACATCGCCACCTGCTCGCAGTGCCACGCGAACTGCCACAACAGCCCGAAGCACAACGCCGCCAGGACCAGCTGACCAGCGCACAGGCACCCGGGCCGGCCGTACCCACGTGGTGCGGCCGGCCGCACCCACGAACACCACGGAGGAGCACGTGAGCGACACGACGGCGTGGGACACCTACGCCCGCAGGAAGCCCGGCGGCCGGCGGGAGAAGAACGCCAAGGGGGAGACCACCTGGTTCAACTGGACCCAGTACCCCGACCACGGCCCCGGCATCGAAGTGCTGGGCGAGAGGGCAGGCGCCTCCGTCCTGGAGTTGGGGTGCGGTACAGGTGGCAACCTCGCTCACGTCGCCACCGTCGGGCATCGCGCCGTCGGCGTCGACGTCTCCCCCGTCCAGCTCGACGCCGCCCGCGAGCGCTGGGGCGACCTGCCGGGTCTGGAACTGCACCAGCGCGGCGCACTCGACTTCATGAGCGGGACCGCCGAGCGCTTCGACGCCGTGTACTCCGTCTTCGGCGCCATCTGGTTCACCGACCCGGACCGGACGCTCCCCGCCATCCGGCAAGTCCTCAAGCCCGGCGGCGTGCTCGCCTTCTCCCAGCGGCCCCCGGTCGAAGGCTGCTACGGCTGCCAGGCGTCCTACATCAACCAAGCCGACGACCCCGACCCGCTGGTCGTCAAGCGCTGGGACTACACCCCCGACATGTGGGCCGACCGACTGAAGCAGCACGGGTTCCGCTACCCGCTGGCGAACGTGATCACCCCGCCCGACGGCTGGAGGACCGGCACGCTCCTCGTGCGGGCGCTGGCGTCCGGTGCCTGAGGCCGTACCCCACAATTGGACCCATGGCACTCACGCCCGAGCACCCGTCCGGCCTCCGGCACGAGGGGCTGCGCGCCCGCTGGCGGGAGACCGTGCGGCAGGTCCGTACCGTCGAGGAGCCGGATCCCGGCCCGTACGCCGACGATCTCCTCGCCCGCTGGTCCGAGCCGCAGCGCCGCTATCACACCGTCGATCACCTCGCCGCCGTCCTCGGCCATCTCGACACGCTCGCCGCCCACGCCGACGACATCGAGACCGTGCGCCTCGCCGCCTGGTTCCACGACGCCGTCTACCGCCCCGACCGCTCCGAGAACGAGGAGCGCAGCGCCCACCTGTGCGAGCGGGCGCTGCCCGAGCTGGGCGTCGACGCGGCCCGTACGGCCGAGGTCGCCCGGCTCGTGCGGCTCACGGTCAGCCACGATCCCGACGCCGGCGACCGGGACGGCGAGACGCTGTGCGACGCGGACCTCGCCGTGCTCGGCGGGACGCCGCAGGAGTACGCGGCGTACGCGGCGGCGGTGCGTGAGGAGTACGGCTTCGTGCCGGACGACGCCTTCCGCGCCGGGCGTGCCGATGTGCTGCGCCATCTGCTGGGGCTGCCGCGGCTGTTCCGTACGCCGCTGGGGCACGACCGCTGGGAGCTGCTGGCGCGCCGCAACCTCGCCACCGAGCTGGAGCTGCTCACCGCTTGAGCCGTCCCCTCCGCATCCGGCGGATTCTGGGGGATTACGTGCGCGGGGGCGCCTAGGGTCGGCCGGTATGCCGAACGCCAGCCCGAGCCGGACCGTGCCCGCTCGTACCCCCATGCCCCTCGCCGTCTACGTCCTCGGCCTCGCCGCCTTCGCGCTGGGCACCGCCGAATGCATGCTCTCCGGGCTGCTGCAGCCCCTCGCCCGCGACATGGGGGTGTCCATCCCCAAGGCGGGGCTGCTGGTGTCCGCCTTCGCCCTCGGCATGGTCGTCGGCGCGCCCCTGCTGGCCGCTGCGACGCTGCGGCTGCCGCGTCGTACGACGCTGGTGGCCCTGCTGGTCGTCTTCGGGCTCGGGCAGGTGGCGGGGGCGCTCGCGCCCACGTACGAGGTGCTGTTCGCGTCGCGGGTGGTGAGCGCACTGGCGTGCGCCGGGTTCTGGGCGGTGGGCGCCGCGGTGGCCGTGTCGCTGGTGCCGGCGGGCGCCCGGGGGCGGGCGATGGCGGTGATGGTCGGCGGGCTGTCGGTCGCCAACATCGTGGGCGTGCCGGCCGGGGCCTTCCTCGGCCAGCACGCGGGCTGGCGCGCCGCCTTCTGGGCGGTGGCCGCGCTCTCGGCCGTGGGCGTGGCCGGCGTCGTGGCGCTCGTACCGGCCACGAAGCCGCCCACGGGCGCGGACGCGCCGCGCCTGCGCAAGGAGCTGACGATCTACCGCGATCCGCAGGTGTGGCTCGCGCTGGCCACCACCGCGCTCAACGCCGCCGCCGTCTTCTGCCTCTTCTCCTACCTCGCCCCGCTGCTCACCGAGACCGCCGGGCTGAAGGAGAGCTGGGTGCCGACCGTGCTGGCCCTCTTCGGGGTGGGGGCGCTGATCGGCACGGCCGCCGGCGGGCGGTTCGCCGACGCCCACCTCTTCGGCACGATGTACGGGGGGATCGCGGCCTCGGCCGTCATCCTCGCCGCCCTGGCGCTGACCGCGCAGTATCCGGCCGTCGCGGTCGTGCTGGCGCTGCTGCTGGGCGTCACGGACTTCCTCACGTCCCCGGCCCTCAACGCGCTGATGTTCGACGTCGCGCACTCCGCGCCGACGCTGGCCGGGGCCACGACGACGGCCGCCTTCAACATCGGCAACACCCTCGGCCCCTGGCTGGGCGGCCTCGTCATCACCGCCGGATGGGGCTATCCGGCGGTCGCCTGGACGGGCGCCGTGCTCGCCGCGCTCGCGGTGGGCACCACCGCGGCGTCGTCCTGGCTGCGGCGCGGCGCCTCCCGGGTGGTGGCGGGCGGCGCGGCGGCCGTGCCCGAGGCGGCACCGGCCCGGGCGGGGGACTGAAACACCCCGTACGGCCGACAGCCCTCTTCCGTCCTCTTCCGTCAGCGGTGCTTCGGCCTGCGCAGGCCCGCCGTCCTCAGCAGGCGGACCACTTCCTTGCTGCTGACCTCCACCGCGCCGAGCCGCACGGCGGCCTCGTACGACGTGGAGGGGATGTCGTAGTGGTCGCCGTCGAAGGCCCGCTCCGGAGCGCCCAGCAGGCTCGCGAAGGCGTGCAGTTCGTCGAAGGAGACGTCGCTGATCAGGTGCGACCACATGCGGCCGTGACCGGCCCAGTTCGGCGGGTCGATGTAGAGGGTCATCGATTCACCGTCACGCGGTCACCGGCGCAGGGCCGATGCCAGGGACCCCACCGGTGCGACGAACACCGCCTGCTTCGTGCAGGCCCAGTGCGGGTCGGGGCCCAGCTCCGGCTCGACCTCCAGTGCGTGCGGGTCGCCCGAGTCCGTGCAGACCGGGCACAGCGGCCAGCGGCCGTGCCGCTCCAGCAGGGCGTCCTGAACGTCCTGGGCGACGAGGCCGGGGAGGAAGGCGGCGCCCTCCGGCCACTGCTCGACCCACCACCGGCGGTGCGCGACCGCGTCCTCGACGAGCGAGACGACATCGGCCTCGGCCGCATCACCCGCCACAAGGTCGGCGAGGACCAGCGCCCGCGCCGCGTGCAGTGCCTGTTCGAGCTCCATATGACCCATTGTCGGGGGCCTGGAGGGTTGACGGCACACCGGGCCGAAAATACCTTTCGGAAGGTGAGCAGCAAGGTGAAAGAAACTTCCGGCTCCTCCCGTCCCCCCGGTCCCGTTCCCGCCCCGACGCCCCCCGCGGCGCTGGCGGCGAAGGTCCGTACGCTCGCCCCGTCCATGACGCGTTCCATGCAGCGGGTGGCCGAGGCCGTGGCGGGCGACCCGGCGGGTTCCGCCGCGCTCACCGTCACCGGCCTCGCGGAGCGCACGGGCACGAGCGAGGCCACCGTCGTGCGCACCGCCCGCATCCTCGGCTACCCCGGCTACCGCGACCTGCGGCTCGCGCTGGCCGCGCTGGCCGCCGAGCAGGCGGCGGGCCGGGCCCCCGCGGTCACCGCCGACATCGCCGTCGACGACCCGCTGGCCAGCGTCGTCGCCAAGCTCGCCCAGGAGGAGGCGCAGTGCCTGGCGGACACCGCCGCCGGGCTCGACACCACCGCGCTCGAGGCGGCCGTCGCCGCGCTCGCCGGCGCCCGGCGCATCGACGTCTACGGCATCGGCGCCTCGAACCTCGTCGGCCAGGACCTCGTGCAGAAGCTGCTGCGCATCGGCCTGATCGCCCACGCGCCGGGCGACCCCCACCTGGCCGTCACCAACGCCGTCCAGCTGGGCTCCGGGGACGTGGCGATCGCCATCACCCACTCCGGGCGCACCACCGACGTCATCGAGCCGCTGCGGGTCGCCTTCGAGCACGGCGCGACGACGGTGGCGATCACCGGCCGCCCGCAGGGGGAGATCGCCCAGTACGCGGACCACATCCTCACCACGTCCTCCGCACGGGAGAGCGAGCTGCGGCCTGCGGCCATGTCGAGCCGCACCAGCCAGCTTCTCGTGGTGGACTGCCTGTTCATCGGCGTCGCCCAGCGCACGTACGAGAGAGCGGCGCCCGCCCTGTCCGCGTCGTACGAGGCGCTGGCGCACCGGCACGACCCGCGCGACCGGCGCTGACGGCCCGGCCGGCGCGCGTCGCACGTACGGCCCCCATCGACCCATATCGCCACGGAACCGCCACGGAACCGCCACGGACCGACACGGAGACGAGCCGCCAGCCATGACCTCGACCGCTGCCTTCGCCGCCCTCCGCGCCCAGCTCGCGACGCTCACCACCGAGGCGTTCCGCGCCGACCTCGCCGATATCGACCGGTTGCCCACCCAGACCATCGCCAAGATCATGAACGCCGAGGACGCGACGGTGGCCGGCGCCGTCGCCGAGCGGCTCCCCGAGATCGCCGCCGCCATCGACGCGACCGCCGCCCGGATGTCCCGCGGCGGGCGTCTGATCTACGCGGGCGCCGGCACCGCCGGACGGCTCGGGGTGCTGGACGCCAGCGAGTGCCCGCCGACCTTCAACACCGACCCCGCGCAGGTCGTCGGCCTGATAGCGGGCGGCCCGCCCGCCCTGATCTCGGCCGTCGAGGGCGCCGAGGACAGCGCCGCGCTGGCCGCCGGGGACCTGGACGCGCTGAAGGTCTGCGCGAACGACACCGTCGTCGGCGTCTCCGCCTCCGGCCGCACCCCCTACGCCGTCGGCGCCGTCCGGCACGCCCGTACCGCCGGGGCGCTCACCGTCGGCCTGTCCTGCAACGCCCGCTCCGAGCTGGGCGCGGCCGCCGAGCACGCCATCGAGGTCGTCGTGGGGCCGGAACTGCTCACCGGCTCGACGCGGCTCAAGGCCGGCACGGCGCAGAAGCTCGTCCTCAACATGCTCTCGACCATCACCATGATCCGGCTGGGCAAGACCTACGGAAACCTGATGGTCGACGTCCGCGCCTCGAACGAGAAGCTGCGCGCCCGCTCGCGGCGCATCGTCTCCCTCGCCACGGGCGCGCCGGACGCGGAGATCGAGGCCGCGCTGGCCGCCACCGACGGCGAGGTGAAGAACGCCATCCTCGTCCTCCTAGGCGACGTCGACGGCCCCACCGCCGCCCGCCTCCTGGAGGAGTCGCACGGCCACCTGCGCGCGGCCCTCCGCGCGACCTCACCCGACTGACGCACCGTCACGCACCAGCGAAGCAAGGTCCCATGCCGGCACCCGACGACCGTAACGACAGCGAAGCCAGAGAAGCCAGAGAAGACGGCGACGACAAGTACGGCGCCACCGCCGCCGCGCTCCTGCCCCTCCTCGGCGGCAGCGCGAACCTCCTCTCCGTCACCAACTGCATGACCCGTCTGCGCGTGGAGGTCCGCGACCGCTCCCTGGTCCGGGGCGGGGCGCTACGGGCGCTGCCGGGCGTGCTGGGCGTGGTGGAGGACGCGCAGGCGTACCAGGTCGTGCTCGGCCCGGGCGCGGTCGCACGGGTGGCCCCCGCGCTGGAGAGGCTGACCGCCGCCCCCGGGGTGAGCGCCGAGGCGCTGGCCGAGCGCGGCGCGGAGCTGAAGGAGGAGCGACGGGCGCGCAACGCCACGCCCTTCAAGCTCTTCCTGCGCCGCATCGCGCACATCTTCGTGCCGCTGATCCCCGCCCTGATCGGCTGCGGCATCATCGCGGGCGCCGCGGGCCTGCTCGCCAACCTGCACTGGCTGCCCTCGCTCGTACCGGCGCTGACCGCGATCGCCTCCGGCTTCATGTCGCTCATCGCGGTCTTCGTCGGCTACCAGACGGCCAAGGAGTTCGGCGGCACGCCCATCCTGGGCGGTGCGGTCGCGGCCGTCATCGTCCACCCCGGCGTCACCCACGTCGACGCCTTCGGCCAGCAGCTCTCCCCGGGTCAGGGCGGGGTCCTCGGCGCGCTCGCCGCGGCGCTGCTGGCGGTGTACGTGGAGCGGGCCTGCCGCCGCTTGGTGCCGGAGGCCCTGGACGTCCTGCTCACGCCGTTCCTCACGGTGCTGCTGCCGGGCCTGGTCACCCTGTACGGGCTGATGTTCGTGGCCGGCGAGGTCTCGACGGCCATCGGCCGCTGGGCGGACTGGCTGTTGTCCCACGGCGGCGCGGGGGCCGGCTTCGTCCTGGGCGGCCTCTTCCTGCCCCTGGTCATGCTGGGCCTGCACCAGGCCCTGATCCCCATCCACACCACCCTGATCACCGAGCAGGGCTACACCGTCCTGCTGCCCATCCTCGCCATGGCCGGCGCCGGCCAGGTCGGCGCGGCCCTGGCCGTCTACGTCCGCCTCGCCCGCAACCTCTCGGTCCGCAGGATCATCCGCTCGGCGCTGCCGGCGGGCGTCCTCGGCATCGGCGAGCCCCTGATCTACGGGGTGTCGCTGCCGCTGGGCCGGCCCTTCGTCACCGCGTGCGTGGGCGGCGCGTTCGGGGGCGGCCTGGTCGGCCTCGCCCACCAGCTCGGCGCCAAGTGCGGCGCGACGGCCATCGGCCCCTCGGGCTGGGCCCTCTTCCCCCTGCTCAAGGGCAACCACGGCCTGACCGAGGCGGTCGCCGTCTACGGGGCGGGGCTGCTGGTGGGGTACGTGGTGGGGTTCGCGGCGACGTACTTCTTCGGGGTGAGCGAGGAGGTGGGGGCGGAGGCGGGGGGCGGGGCCGGGCCGTAGGCGGGATGCGCCCGAGCAGGCCCTGATGCCACGAATGCCTCGCAGGACTTACGCTGTGCTATTGGACTAGACCTGTTGCCGCCCGTGCGACACGTCTGCCGACGGCCGTAAGGACCGCACACGCGTTGTCCAAGTGACGCGTGTTACTGGAGAGGAATGGTGTCACGTGGGTAACGGCGCAATCCTGGAGGTGATCGCGCTCGACCCCCAGGACGCGGTGGCGGCGCAGGCCGGAGGTGCGGACCGGCTCGAACTGGTCAGCGACATGGCCGCCGACGGCCTCACCCCCGCCCGGGAGACCTTCGCCGCGGTACGGGACGCCGTCGACATCCCCGTACGGGTGATGCTGCGCGCCACGGACGGCTTCTCCGCCGGGGGCGCCGCCGCGCTCGCCGCCCTGTGCGAGGAGGCGCGGGCGCTGCGCGCGGAGGGCGCGGAGGAGTTCGTGCTCGGCTTCCTCACCGACGACGGGCGCGCCGACCTGGCGGCCGTCGCCGACCTGGCCGAGGCCGTCGGGCCGCGGGCCCGGTGGACCTTCCACCGCGCCATCGACCGCGCGGCGGACCGCGACGCCCTGCGCAAGCAGCTCGCCGACCAGCCGGGCCTGGACACCTACCTCACCGCCGGCTCCGCCTCGGGCGTCGACGACGGCCTCGCCACGCTGCTCGCGGAGGCGGCGCGCTCGGACGAGCCGGGCTACGAACCGCGGATCCTGGTCGGCGGCGGCCTCAAGCTCAAGCACGTGCCGGTCCTGCTGGACGCGGGCATCACCGCCTTCCACATCGGCAGCGCGTCCCGCCCGGCGGGCTGGAACGGCCCGGTGGACACGGATGCGGTACGCGCGTGGCGGAGGGCGCTCGATAAGAGCCCGTCCGGCGATTGAGGACAAGGGGGTCTGGGGGCTCCGCCCCCAGGGAAACGGCGAAAGGGCGGGGCCGGGGCCCATCCCGCCGCGACGGCGCCCAGCCCCCCACAAGGGCCCCCGGCGGTGCCGAACCGCCTCAGCCCAGCTGCACCGGCAACGGCGAAGCGTGCCGCACCGCCAGCCCCGACACCGCCCGCGTCAGCGCGACGTACAGCCGCCGCAACCCCGTCCGCTCGTCCGGCTCGCCGGCCACCACCGCCGCCGGCTCGTCCAGCACGACGTAGTCGTACTCCAGGCCCTTGGCCAGCGACGCCGGCACCAGCGTCAGCCGCGCGTCCGCCGACGTCTCCTCGCCCGGGGCGAGGAACGCCAGGCCGGCCGCCCGCAGCGCCTCGCCCAGCACGGGAACGCGCGCGTCCGCCGCGATCAGTCCGACCGACCCCTCGCGCTCCAGCGCCTCGCGGCAGGCGTCCACCACCGCCGCGTCCAGCGCGTCGCCCGCGACGGCCCGTACCGAGAAGTCGCCCTCCGACTCGCGCACCGACGTCGCCTCCGCCAGGCCCGGCGCGATCGAGGGCAGCAGCCGCGAGGCGTACGCGATCACGGCGCGCGGCACGCGGAAGCCCTGCGTCAGCTCCTCCACCGCCGCCTCCGGCTTGCCCAGGTGGGTCAGCGCCTCCGCCCAGCTCGCCGTCGCCCACGGCGTCGTGCCCTGGGCCAGGTCGCCCAGGATCGTGGCCGAACCGGTCGTGCAGCGGCGCCCCACCGCCCGGTACTGCATGGGCGACAGGTCCTGCGCCTCGTCGAGGACCACATGCCCGAGCGAGGGCGTACGCGCCACGAGGTCGGCGGCCTCGTCGATCAGCACCGCGTCCGCCACCGACCACTTCGCGGACCGCACGCCACGGGCGGGCCGCGCCCAGAGGATCTCCCCCTGCTCCTCCTCCGACAGCACCCCGCCGGCGTGCTCCGCCAGGAACTCCGCGTCCGACAGCAGCCGCAGCACCAGCTTCACCGGGTCGACGGCCGGCCAGACCGCCTTGACCGCCGCCTTCACGGCAGCGTTGCGCGCCACCGCGTCCTGCACCCGGTCGTCGGGCGCCTCGCCCGCCTCCTCCATCCGTACGAGCACGGCGTGCGCGATCCGCTGCGGCAGGGCCTCCCGCGCGGCTCCGTAGCGGATGTCGCGGGCGAGCAACTCCCGCACCATCTCCTCGATCTCGTACGCCGGCACCCGCCAGCGCCGCGAGCCCCGCACCACGACCACCGGCTCGACGGGCATCGTCACCCCCGCCCGCACCGCGCGCCGCAGCACCTCGGCCATGCGGGCGTCGCCCTTGATACGGGCGGCGGCGGGCGAGTCGGCCCCGCGCACCTCGACGTGGGCGACGAGATCGCCGACGGTCGCCTGCTGCACGTTCAACTCGCCCAGCGCGGGCAGCACCTGCTCGATGTACCGCAGGAACGAGCGGTTCGGGCCGATGACCAGCGTGCCGGTTCGCGCGAGCCGCTCACGGTGGGCGTACAGCAGATACGCGACCCGGTGCAGGCCGACGGCCGTCTTCCCGGTGCCGGGGGCGCCCTGCACACACACGGTGCCGCCGATTCCGGACCGCACGATCTCGTCCTGCTCCGGCTGGATCGTCGCGACGATGTCGCGCATCGGGCCGACGCGCGGGCGTTCGATCTCGGTCTGCAGCAGCCGGCTCGTACGGTCGTCGGCCGCCGCGTCCGTCAGGTCCTCGTCCTCGTACGCGGTCAACTCCCCGCCCGTATAGCCGAACCGGCGCCGTAGCCGGACGTCCATCGGCTCCTTCTTGGACGCCCGGTAGAACGGCTGCGAGACGGGCGCGCGCCAGTCGATGACCATCGGGTCGCCGACCGCGTCGTGCACATGCCGCCGCCCGATGTAGAACTGCTCGCCGTCCGCCCCTTCGGCCTGCTCCGCGCCCGGGGCGTGCAGATAGTCCAGACGGCCGAAGAAGAGCGGGGTGTGCGCGAGATCGGCGAGCGCGGTGATGCGCTCCTCGATCTGCCGCTCCAGGACGGCGGCGTTGACCCAGTTGGCGGTGACGTCCTTGATGTCGAGGGCCTCGACATCGGCGCGCATCGCGCGCAGGGCGGAACGGGACGAGGCGAGATGGGCGCGCTCACGCTCGAGCGGGTCGTTCGCGTCGGTTACGTGCGCGGGCACGGCAAGGCCTCCAGGCGTACGGCGGAAAGAGCGGTGAGCCGCCCGGTTTCCGTCCGGACGGCGGCGCTCCCGAGGCGATGCGGGAGGCGGCGGGAAGGGTGGATTGTAGTCAGCGGGACAGGGGGCGCGCGAGCGAATTTCGCGCACCCCCGGGAGGCCCTCAGGGTTGCCGTCCATCTCCCGTAGGGGACGGAATGATCCTTCGGTCGTACGGGCGCACCTGCGCGTTTACACCGGCAGGCCGATGCCGGGGGCGATTCCGCAACCCATCATGGAAGACATGACCTCAGCATCCGTCGCCCCCGCCGCCACCCCCCTGGCCACCGCCCTCCGCGCCCTCAAGGCGTTCGCCGGCGCGGCCGTCAGCGTCGTCGTCCTCGGCGAGTACGCCGACAAGCGCAAGGCCTGAAGCGCAAGGCCTGCCCCGGGCCCCCGCCGGGCCTACGCGCCCTCCCCCGCCAGCAGCGAGTCCGCGTCGATGATCCGGTACGCGTAGCCCTGCTCGGCCAGGAAGCGCTGGCGGTGTGCCGCGAAGTCCTGGTCGACCGTGTCCCGGGCGACCACCGAGTAGAAGCGGGCCTCGTGCCCGTCCGCCTTCGGCCGCAGCACACGGCCCAGCCGCTGCGCCTCCTCCTGCCGCGACCCGAACGTGCCCGACACCTGGATGGCGACCGTCGCCTCGGGCAGGTCGATCGAGAAGTTCGCGACCTTGGAGACGACCAGCACGGAGATCTCGCCCTGCCGGAACGCGTCGAAGAGCTTCTCGCGCTGGGCGTTGGTCGTCTCGCCCTTGATGACGGGCGCGTCCAGGTGCTCGCCCAGCTCGTCCAGCTGGTCGATGTACTGGCCGATGACCAGCGTCTGCTCCCCCTGGTGCTTGCGCACCAGCGCCTCGGTGACCTTCCGCTTGGTGGCGGTCGTCGCGCAGTAGCGGTACTTCTCCTCCGTCTCGGCCGTCGCGTACGCCAGCCGCTCGGAGTCGGTGAGGTTGACCCGCACCTCGACGCAGTCCGCCGGGGCGATGTAGCCCTGGGCCTCGATCTCCTTCCAGGGCGCGTCGAAGCGCTTGGGCCCGATGAGGGAGAAGACGTCGGACTCCCGCCCGTCCTCCCGCACGAGCGTGGCGGTCAGCCCCAGCCGGCGCCGCGCCTGGAGATCGGCCGTGAACTTGAAGACCGGCGCGGGCAGCAGGTGCACCTCGTCGTAGACGACCAGGCCCCAGTCCCGGGAGTCGAACAGCTCCAGGTGCGGGTAGATGCCCTTCCGCTTCGTCGTCAGCACCTGGTAGGTGGCGATGGTGACGGGGCGGATCTCCTTCCTCGTACCGCTGTACTCGCCGATCTCGTCCTCGGTCAGCGAGGTCCGCTTCACCAGCTCGTGCTTCCACTGCCGCGCCGAGACGGTATTGGTGACCAGGATCAGCGTCGTCGCCTTGGCCTGCGCCATCGCACCCGCGCCGACGAGCGTCTTGCCCGCGCCACAGGGCAGCACGACCACGCCGGAGCCGCCGTGCCAGAAGCCCTCGACGGCCTGCCGCTGGTACGGGCGCAGGGCCCAGCCGTCCTCGCGCAGTTCGATGGGGTGCGCCTCGCCGTCGACGTACCCGGCCAGGTCCTCGGCCGGCCAGCCCAGCTTCAGCAGCGTCTGCTTGATCTGCCCGCGCTCGGAGGGGTGGACGGCGACGGTGTCGGGGTCGATCCGGGCGCCGACCAGCGGCTGGATCTTCTTCGACCGGAGGATCTCCTCCAGCACCGGCCGGTCGGTGCTCTCCAGGACCAGCCCGTGCGTGGGGTGCTTGACCAGCTTCAGCCGCCCGTAGCGGGCCATGGTCTCGGCGATGTCGACGAGCAGGGCGTGCGGCACGGGGTAGCGGGAGTACGTGACGAGCGCGTCGACGACCTGCTCGGCGTCGTGGCCGGCGGCCCGCGAGTTCCACAGCCCGAGCGGGGTCACCCGGTAGGTGTGGATGTGCTCGGGCGCCCGCTCCAGCTCGGCGAACGGCGCGATGGCACGGCGGCACGCGTCCGCCTGCTCGTGGTCCACCTCCAGCAGCAGGGTCTTGTCGCTCTGGACGATGAGGGGTCCGTTCACGCCTCGGCCTTCCACTCGTGCACGGGGGACAAGCTTCCAGTGTCCCTCATCCGGGCCGGATCACGTCCGGTCACCAGACGATCCCGGCCTCGCGCAGCAGCGTGCGCAGGCCGTCCAGGGTGACCGTCCCGGTCGCCCCCTCCGCCAGCACCCCGGTCTCCAGCAGGGCGGGGACCGCCTCGTCGACGGCTGCCCGGGCCTCCTCGGCCCGGTCGGCGTCCCCGAGGGCCGCGGCGAGGTTCACCAGCGCCATGCCCTCGCGGTAGCGGTCGGCACTCTCGCGGTAGCAGGCGACGGCCCGGGCGCACGTGTCGAGGGCCTCCGGGGTCCGGCCGGCCAGGCGCAGGGCAGTGCCGAGGTTCGTCAGGGCCATGCCTTCGCCATCGCGGTCGGCCAGGCGCCGGAAGCCGGCGACGGCCTCGTCGAGGGGGGCGACGGCCTCGGCGGGACGGTCCGCCGTGAGCAGGACGAGGCCGAGGTTGCTCAGGGCCGTGGCCTCGTCGTGCGGGGCGCGGGAGGCGCGGAACGCCTCGACGGCCCGGGTCTGGGCGTCGATCGCCTCCTCGGAGCGGCCCTGGCGGGCGAGGACGACGCCGAGGTTGGTGAGGGCCTGGGCCTCGCCGTGCCGGTCGTCGAGTTCCCGGAAGATGGTGCAAGCCTCGGTGAGGGCCGTGGCCGCCTCGTCGAGCCGGCCTTCCTCCCGCAGGACCGTGCCGAGGTTGTTGAGGGCCTGTGCCTCGCCCCGCCGGTCCCCGATCTCCCCGCATATCGCGACGTCCTCGCGGTACACCTCGACGGCCTCGGCGAACCGGCGCAGGCTCTGGAGGACCAGGCCGAGGTTGGTGAGGGCAACGCCTTCGCCGTGGCGGTCCCCGGTCTCCCGGTGGACGGCGATCGCCTCCTCCAGGAGGGGGATCGCCTCGTCGAAGCGGCGCGTCTCCCACAGCACCAGGCCGAGGTTGCTCAGGGCGCCGCCCTCGCCGCTCCGGTCACCGATCTTCCGGTAGACGGCCCTCGCCGCCTCCAGCATGTCGGCCGCCTGGTCGAACCGCCTCAGGTGGCGCATCGGGACGCTCAGGTTCTGCATCACTTCCGCCTGGGCCAGTGGCCAGTCGAGGTCCAGGGCCACCTGCATGGCCGTGACGCCGACGAGAAGCCAGTCGTCGAAGTGCCGCCGCAGGGAGAAGTAGCCGCCGAGCGTCTCGAAGAGGATCAGTGACAGTTTGCGCGCGCCGAGGCCGGGTGCGGCCACCGCGGCCGCGACGAGGTTGGCGCGTTCGTCGTCGAGCCAGGCCACGGCCTGTTCCCGGGTGGCGAAGCCGGGCTCCGGGCCGGCCCGGTCCGGGCCCGCCGCGTGGGCCAGGTGAACGGCGGCGGCGCCGGTGGTCCTCGCGTAGTACTGGAAGAGCCGTTCGAGGGCCTGGGCAGGGGCGTCCTCACCGCCCCGCGCCTCGCCCTGCTCGGCGGCGTACAGCCGCATCAGGTCGTGCATGCGCCAGCGCCCGTACGCGGCACCCTGCTCGATCAGGTGGCCGCGGGCCAGCGCCTGGAGGAGTTCCTCGGCGGCGTACGGGTCGGCGTCGGCGAGGTGGGCCGCCGCCTCGGTGGAGAGGTCGGGGCCGGGGTTGAGCGACAGCAGCCGGAAGAGCCGGGCCTGTTCGGCGCCCAGGTGCTCGTACGAGAGCCCGAAGACGGCCCGCACGGCGACGTTCTCGCAGGCGAGCCGTTCCAGCCGCCGCCGGTTGTCCTTGAGCGCACCGGCCAGCGAGGACAGCGGCCGGCTCGCCAGCTCGGCGAGCAGCGCGGCCACGATGCACAGCGCCAGCGGGAGGTAACCGCACAGTCCGGCGAGGGCGGCGGCGGACGCGGGGTCGTCGTCGACCCGTGTGTCGTCCTTCCCCCGGGCCTCGCGCAGCGCGCTGCGCAGCAGCTCGACCGCCGACTCCTCGTCCAGCTCGGACAGATCGCGCAGCCGGGCGCCGAGCCCGGTCAGGGTGTGCCGGGAGGTGACCAGGACTGGGACGCGCGGATCGGCGGAGAGCAGCGGCTTCGCCTGCTCGGTGGCATGGGCGTTGTCCACGACGACGAGGATGCGGCGCCCCTGGTCGGCGTAGGCGGACAGCACCGAGCGGTACAGCCGCGCACGGTCCTGCAGATCGGCGGGGACGTGTTCGTCGGGTATGCCGAGGGCGCGCAGCAGCGAGCCGAGGGCGCGTTCGGGGCTGAGGCGGCGCTCGTTGTCGTAGCCGAAGAGGTCGATGAACAGCACGCCGCCGGGGAACCACCCCTCCTGGTCCAGCGCGTACCGGGCGGCCTGCAGGACGAGCTCGGTCTTGCCCACGCCGGGCAGTCCGGCCACGGCGCAGACGCGGGGTGCGCGCTCGCCGGCGGGGCCGGGGCGCAGCGCCTCGACGAGGGGCTTCAGGTCGGCGTCGCGGCCGGTGAAGGTGGCGGAGGGGGCGGGCATGCCGGTGAGGGCGGGTGTGATCTCCCTCGGCAGTTCGAGGGTGACGTTCCCGCCCTGTGCGACGACGTTGAAGAAGACGCCGCCGTTGATGTCGTTGTCGACCTGCATGCCCGCGCCCCCGCGTTCCGCTTCCGGAAAGTGTGCCGACCACACGCTAGGGGCCCGGCGCGCCCGGCGTCCCGGAAAACGCCACCGGGGCGGCACCCCCGTGAGGGAGTGCCGCCCCGGTGTCCATGAGGACAGGCGATCAACCGTCAGAGGTCGATCAGAAGTCCATCTCACCGCCGGGCATGCCGCCCGGAGCGGCCGCGGCGGCCTTCTCCGGCTTGTCGGCGATGACGGCCTCGGTGGTCAGGAAGAGCGCGGCGATGGACGCGGCGTTCTGCAGGGCGGAGCGGGTGACCTTCGCCGGGTCGATGATGCCCTCGGCGATCATGTCGACGTACTCGCCGGTCGCGGCGTTGAGGCCGTGACCCACGGTGAGGTTGCGGACCTTCTCCACGACGACGCCGCCCTCGAGACCACCGTTGACGGCGATCTGCTTGAGCGGGGCCTCCAGGGCCAGCTTCACGGCGTTGGCGCCGGTCGCCTCGTCGCCCTCGAGCTCGAGCTTCTCGAAGACCTGGGAGGCCTGCAGCAGGGCCACGCCACCACCGGCGACGATGCCCTCCTCGACGGCCGCCTTCGCGTTGCGAACGGCGTCCTCGATGCGGTGCTTGCGCTCCTTGAGCTCGACCTCGGTCGCGGCACCGGCCTTGATGACGGCCACGCCGCCGGCCAGCTTCGCCAGGCGCTCCTGCAGCTTCTCGCGGTCGTAGTCGGAGTCGCTGTTCTCGATCTCGGCGCGGATCTGGTTGACGCGGCCCTGGACCTGGTCGCTGTCACCGGCACCGTCGACGATGGTCGTCTCGTCCTTGGTGATGACGACCTTGCGGGCGCGGCCGAGCAGGTCGAGACCGGCGTTCTCCAGCTTGAGGCCGACCTCCTCGGAGATGACCGTGCCACCGGTGAGGATGGCGATGTCGCCCAGCATGGCCTTGCGGCGGTCGCCGAAGCCCGGAGCCTTGACCGCGACGGACTTGAAGGTGCCGCGGATCTTGTTGACGACCAGGGTCGACAGGGCCTCGCCCTCGACGTCCTCGGCGATGATCAGCAGCGGCTTGCCGGACTGCATGACCTTCTCGAGAAGCGGCAGCAGGTCCTTGACCGAGCCGACCTTCGAGTTGACGATCAGGATGTACGGGTCGTCGAGCGACGCCTCCATACGCTCCATGTCGGTGGCGAAGTACGCCGAGATGTAGCCCTTGTCGAAGCGCATACCCTCGGTGAGCTCCAGCTCCAGACCGAAGGTCTGGGACTCCTCGACGGTGATGACGCCTTCCTTGCCGACCTTGTCCATCGCCTCGGCGATGAGCTCGCCGATCTGGGTGTCGGCGGCGGAGATGGAGGCGGTGGAGGCGATCTGCTCCTTGGTCTCCACGTCCTTGGCCTGCTCGAGCAGGGCGGCGGAGACGGCCTCGACGGCCTTCTCGATGCCACGCTTCAGGGCCATCGGGTTGGCACCGGCGGCCACGTTGCGCAGACCCTCACGGACCAGCGCCTGAGCGAGGACGGTCGCGGTCGTCGTGCCGTCACCGGCGACGTCGTCCGTCTTCTTCGCGACCTCCTTGACCAGCTCGGCGCCGATCTTCTCGTACGGGTCCTCGAGCTCGATCTCCTTGGCGATGGAAACACCATCGTTGGTGATCGTGGGGGCGCCCCACTTCTTCTCGAGGACGACGTTCCGGCCCTTGGGGCCGAGGGTGACCTTGACGGCGTCGGCGAGCTGGTTCATCCCGCGCTCGAGACCGCGCCGTGCCTCCTCGTCGAACGCGATGATCTTGGCCATGTGAAGTGGTCCTCCCAGGACGGGGTGGATTGCTCCGGACCGCGCTGGCGCCCGCGACGGACGGCCTGCGTGCCCTGCGGTTCCTTGCCCCGCTTGGCTCGCCGACCTCACCGACGGTCCAAATCTGTCACTCTCACCCGGAGAGTGCTAAGCCCAATGATTAGCACTCGACCCCTGCGAGTGCAAGCGACTCGGGACAACCCAGGGTCTGCCCACGTTCGCGTCCCGGCATGCACACCGGTCCGACGACGTACACGCGAGGGGCCCGCACCTCGAACAGGTGCGGGCCCCTCGACGGCGAGCCGTTATGAGCCGATGGTCGATGCGACGTGATCAGCCGGCGGCCAGCCTCACCATGTCCGCCTGAGGCCCCTTCTGGCCCTGCGAGATCTCGAACTCGACTCGCTGCCCCTCCTCGAGGGTGCGGTAGCCGTCCATCTGAATCGCGCTGTAGTGGACGAAAACATCCGCACCACCGTCGACCGCGATGAAGCCGTACCCCTTCTCCGCGTTGAACCACTTGACGGTGCCCTGAGCCATGCCTAACTCCCCTATTACTGGCCCTTGCGCAGGACCGCACCTCGCGGACCCGGGTCAGACCTCACCCCCAGACAGGTTGGGGGTGTGCGCCGGAACGCGTCGACCGCGGCTGAATGTATCTGCACGGATGCCGTCTGCAACAGGTCAGTCGGACGAGAATTCCGGGCGTGGCCGAGTGCTTATTAGCACCGATTTCCACCGCTTCCCGGGCAAGTCGGGCCGGGCATAACGCAACCAACCCGACAATTCGTGCACACGTTACGCGCACAACTTGACGGGTTCTCATATGCGTTCGGCAGTGACACCGGAGGGGGAACGCCCCAACTGTATCGCGCTTCAACAGACGGAATCACCCCGTCCGTTTAACGGGCGGGGCGATTCCAGGGAATTGCTCAGGAACGCTGCGAAAAGCTTAGGCCAATGATTTAGCCCGCTCAGCCGCCGGCCACCGCCGGAATGATCGAGACCCCCGCCCCGTCGGGCGTGGCGGCCTCGAGTCCGCCCTCGAAGCGCACGTCGTCGTCATTGACGTACACATTGACGAACCGGCGCAGCCTGCCGCTCTCGTCGAGGACCCGGGCGGCGATTCCGGGGTGGTTCGCCTCGAGGGACGCGATGACCTCGGCGAGGGTGGCCCCCTCGGCGCTGACCTCGGCCTGGCCGGAGGTGTAGGTACGAAGGATGGTGGGGATACGGACGCTGACGCTCATGGGATCACCTTTGAGTAGGCCGGACACACTCAGCCCGTCCGGCGTTTGAGGACCGGGGTGCGGGGCGGAGCCCCGCTCAGGAGCGGGCGGCGCGAAACGCGTCCAACGACGGCCGGATCGTCACCGTCGGCCCCGCCGCCACGGCGTCGAGCGTCTTCAACCCGTCCCCCGTGTTGAGCACAACGGTGGTCAGCGCCGGATCGAGCACACCCGCCTCGATCAGCTTGCGGGTCACCCCCACCGTCACCCCGCCGGCCGTCTCCGCGAAGATGCCCTCCGTCCGGGCCAGCAGCCTGATCGCGTCGACGATCTCGGCGTCGGTCACGTCCTCGACGGCGCCGCCCGTCCGCCGCGCGATGTCGAGCACGTACGGCCCGTCCGCGGGGTTGCCGATCGCGAGGGACTTCGCGATCGTGTCCGGCTTCACCGGCCGGACGACGTCGTGGCCGTCCTTGAACGCCCGCGACACCGGCGAGCAGCCCTCCGCCTGGGCGCCGAAGATCTTGTACGGGCGGTCCTCGACCAACCCGAGCGCGATGAGCTCCTTCAGCCCCTTGTCGATCTTCGTCAGCTGTGAGCCCGAGGCGATCGGCACCACGATCTGGTCCGGCAGCCTCCAGCCCAGTTGTTCGCAGATCTCGTACGCGAGCGTCTTCGACCCCTCGCCGTAGTACGGCCGGAGGTTGACGTTGACGAAGCCCCAGCCCTCCCCGAGCGGGTCGCCGATGAGCTCGGAGCAGAAGCGGTTGACGTCGTCGTAGGTGCCCTCGATGCCGACGAGGTCGCCGCCGTAGACCGCGGCCATGACGACCTTGCCGGCCTCCAGGTCGTGCGGGATGAACACACAGGACTCCAGGCCCGCGCGGGCCGCCGCCGCGCCGACCGCGCCGGCGAGGTTGCCGGTGGAGGAGCAGGAGAGGGTGGTGAAGCCGAAGGCGCGGGCGGCCTCGACGGCGATGGCGACGACGCGGTCCTTGAAGGAGTGCGTGGGGTTGCCGGAGTCGTCCTTGACGTACAGGCCGCCGGTGACGCCCAGTTCGCGGGCGAGGTTGTCGGCCTTGACGAGCTTGGTGAAGCCGGGGTTGAGGTTCGGTTTGTCGGCGACGTCGGCGGGGACGGGCAGCAGCGGGGCGTACCGCCAGATGCTGGCGGGTCCGGCCTCGATGCGCCGGCGCAGCTCTTCCGGGTCGCCGGCCGGGAGCTCGTACGCCACTTCCAGCGGGCCGAAGCAGACGGCGCAGGCGAAGACCGGGCCGAGGTCGAAGCGCTCGCCGCACTCGCGGCAGGAGAGCGCGACGGCGGGGCCGAAGGAGGGTACGACGGTACGACTTTCAACGGCTTGCACAGCCATGGAGGCGAGGCCCTTTCTCCTCATCTTCCCCACGACGAACCTCGTCGTGAGACGGAATTGGCACCTTCCCCGCCGGGAGCCTCGCCGCAGTGAACGACAAGACCGGCTGGAGGGTTGCCGGGGCTTCATCGGGCCGTGTCCCTCTGCCCCTCTGGATGAGCGGTATGGCACTGGGCGGGGCCCAGGCGTTTGTGCGCACGACGACCCCGACATAGGACGGGCGTCCGCGTTGTTCAAGACTGTAACGGAAGGGATGGCCGCACGAGAGGGCCGTCCGCACCGCGAGATGTGTCACGACGAGGAGTAATTCACGTGCTGGAAGAGGTGGAGCGCTGGCTGGCCCGGCGGTCCTGGTCCGCAGCAGACCGTCCGCTCGACCAGCTTCTGGCCGCGAAGGGCGGCACCGGCACCACGGTCAGCGTCGTGCTGCCGGCGCTGAACGAGGAAGCCACGGTCGGGGCCATCGTGGCCACGATCCGCCGGGAGCTGATGACCGAGGCCGTACCCCTGGTGGACGAGCTGGTGGTGCTGGACTCCGGCTCCACGGACCGTACGGGCGAGGTCGCGGCGGCGGCCGGGGCGCGCGTGGTGCACCGCGACGAGGTCCTGCCGCGGCTGCCCGCGCTGCCCGGCAAGGGCGAGGTGCTGTGGCGGTCGCTGCTGGCGACCACCGGCGACATCGTCTGCTTCATCGACGCCGACCTGAAGGACTTCTCCGCGGGCTTCGTCTCCGGCATCGTCGGCCCGCTGCTGACCGACCCGGGCGTGCACTTCGTCAAGGGCATGTACGACCGTCCGCTGGGCGAGGTCTCCGGCCAGGGCGGCCGGGTCACCGAGCTGGTGGCGCGCCCGCTGCTGAACCTGCACTGGCCGCAGCTGGCGGGCTTCGTCCAGCCGCTGGGCGGCGAGTACGCGGCCCGCCGCTCGCTGCTGGAGCAGTTGCCGTTCCCGGTGGGCTACGGCGTGGAGCTGGGGCTGCTGGTGGACGCGCTGCACACGGTGGGCCTGGACGCGCTGGCGCAGGTGGACGTCGGCGTGCGCGTGCACCGTCACCAGGACGGGCGGGCGCTGGGCCGGATGGCCGCCGCGATCTACCGCACCGCGCAGCTGCGGCTGGCACGCGGCCATCTGGTGCGTCCGGCGCTCACCCAGTTCGAGCGCACGGCGGAAGGGTTCGTGCCGCGCACGTACGCGGTGGACACCGAGGAGCGGCCGCCGATGGCCGGAATACCCGAGTACGCCCGACGGCGCGCCGCGTAAGCGTACGTTTGAGCGGTTCCCTCAAGGGCAAGGCTGCGGTCATGGTCGCTGAGCACACGCCGGACGCACCGATCGCCGCCGCGCCGATCGTCGTGGCCTCCAACCGGGGGCCCGTCTCGTACAAGCCGCGCGAGGACGGCTCGCTCGTGGCGGGGCGGGGCGGCGGCGGGCTGGTCTCGGGGCTGAGCGAGATCGGGCGGGACCCCAAGGGGGCGGCGGCGGTGTGGGTGTGCGCCGCGCTGGGCCCCGGCGACCGCGAGGCGGCCGGGCGGGCGGGCCGAAGACTGTCGCCGGCCGACACCGGCGGGCATCAGGTGCGGATGCTCGACATCCCGCCGGAGACCTTCGCCGCCGCGTACAACGGCGTGGCCAACTCCGTGCTGTGGTTCCTCCACCACATGCTCTGGCAGACCCCGCTGGAGCCCTCCTTCGACGCCGGCTTCCGCGCCCAGTGGGCGGCGTACGAGGCGTACAACGCCGCCTTCGCGGACGCGATCGCCGAGGAGGCCGCGGAGGGCGCCTGCGTGCTGGTGCAGGACTACCACCTGACGCTGGTCCCGGGGCTGCTGCGCGCCCGCCGCCCGGACCTGCGGATCGGGCACTTCTCGCACACCCCCTGGGCCCCGCCCGACTACTACCGGCTGCTGCCGGACGACGTGGCCGCGCAGGTGTTGCGCGGCGTCCTGGGCGGCGACCGGGCGGCGTTCCTGACCCGCCGCTGGGCCGAGGCTTTCGCCGCGTGCTGCGAGAGCACGCTCGGGGCGGAGGCGGTGCGCAAGGACGGCGTGGTCACGGCGGTGCGCTTCGAGGGCCGTACGACCCGGCTCGGCGTGCACGGACTGGGCGCGGACGCGGACTTCCTGCGGGAGCGCGCGCACCGGCCGGACGTCGAGGAGCGGCTGGCGGCGCTGCGGGAGCGCGTCGGTCCGGGCCGCCGGACGATCGTCCGCGTGGACCGCACCGAGCTGTCGAAGAACATCGTGCGCGGCCTGCACGCGTTCCGGCGGCTGCTGCAGGACCATCCGCAGTGGCAGGGCCGGGTGGTGCACATCGCCTTCGCCTACCCCTCGCGGCAGGACCTCGCCGTCTACCGCGACTACATGGCGGAGGTCGGACGGCTGGCCCGCGAGATCAACGCCGAGTTCGGCACGGAGGACTGGGAGCCGGTGGCCCTCCATCTGGAGGACGACTTCGCCCGCTCCCTGGCCGCCTACCGGCTGGCGGACGTGGCCCTGGTCAACCCCATCCGCGACGGCATGAACCTGGTCGCCAAGGAGGTCCCGGTCGTCTCCGACCACGGCTGCGCCCTGGTCCTCTCCCGTGAGGCGGGGGCGGCGGCGGAGCTGGGCGAGGAGGCCCTCACCATCAATCCGTACGACATCGAGGCCACCGCCCGCGCGCTCCACCTGGCCCTGCTGATGGACCCCGGCGAGCGCGCCGAACGCACGAAGCGGTTGGCCGCGGCGGCGACGGCACTACCGCCGGGGCGCTGGTTCGCGGAACAGCTACGGGCGCTGGACCTGTGACGACTTTCAGCCCGTCCGGCGCTTGAGGACAAAACCAGCCCGTCTGGGGGCACCTCCCAGCGGTAGCTGGGGGAGATTGAGGACCGGGGGTCCGGGGGCGGAGCCCCCGGGTCAGCCGATGCCGGCCGCCAGCACCGTCAGCAGCTCCACCACGCCCGCCGGCCCGTCCACCACGAGATCAGCCCGCTCCGCGAGCACCGCGACTTCGGCGCTGCCGCTGCACACGAGCGTGCCGGGCACCCCCTCGGAGCGCAGCTTCTCGACCGCCGCGAAGGCGGCGAGGTCGCCGAGGTCGTCACCGGCGTACAGGACGCAGGAGGCGTCGACCTCGCGTACGTACTCGGCGAGGGCGACGCCCTTGTCCATGCCGGGCGGGCGCAGCTCCAGCACCAGCCGGCCCGGCTCGACGATGAGGCCGTGGCGCGCGGCGAGTGCGGCGAGCGGTTCGCGCAGGGCGTCGAAGGCGGCCTGCGGGTCGGCGGCGCGCCGGGTGTGGACGGCGATGGCGCGGCCTTTGTCCTCGACCCACGTGCCCTGCCAGGCGCCCGACTCGTCCAGTACGCCCGGGAGTTCCGCCTGGACGGCGGCGACGCCCGGGTGCGGCGCGGGGGCGTGCACGGTGCCGGTGACGGCGTCCCAGCGCTCGGCGCCGTAGTGGCCGAGCACCACGAGGTGTTCCAGGCCGGGGACCCCGGCGAAGCCGCCGTAGCGCACCGCCACTCCGGCCGCGCGGCCGGTGATCACGGCGATGGAGCCCAGGTGCGGCGCGAGCCGGGCGAGGGCGGGCACGGCGCCGGGGTGGGCGCGGGCCTGCTCGGGGTCCGGCACGATCTCGGCGAGCGTGCCGTCGAAGTCGAGGGCGACGACGGCTCGTTCGGGCCGCGCCAGCAGTGCGGCCAGGCCGTCGCGGCCGGCGGCGGTCACGGGTTCCGGGAGGGGGTGGCTGCCCATACGGCGACCCTACCGGTGCCGCTGCCGCCGGGGCGGGCACTTGTACGGGACGTACGAACGCCCGGGGCGTACGCCCGCGAACCGTACGCCCGCGAACCGTACGCCCGCGAACCGTACGACCGCGTCGACGTCAGCGGCGCTCGCGCCGGGCGTCGCGCAGCCGCCGCAGCCGGTTGACCGTGACGGGGTCGTGGGCGAGGGCGCGCGGGTCGTCGAGGAGGGCGTTGAGGAGCTGGTAGTAGCGGGTCGGGGTGATGCCGAGGCGCTCGCGCACGGCCCGCTCCTTGGCGCCGGGGCCGGGCCAGGACCGCCGTTCCAGGGCGAGCACGGCCAGATCGCGCCCGGACAGCCCGTGCGCGGAGGGATCGCCCCCCGGCGGCTCGCCCCGGTCCTCGTTCACGTCACCCAACCTAACGGCCCGCGAGCTCCGTCGCCTCCGCCTCGCGCTGGATCTCGCCGAGGATGGCGGTCGGGTCGCCGCCCTTCTGCACGGCGGCGCCGATCTTTTCCTTGATCGTCGCGCTGACCTTCGCCCAGGACGTCTTGTCGGCCGGGTAGAACTCGGCGTTCTGCAGCTGCTCCAGGAACTGCCACAGGTGGCGGTAGCGCTGGTCGCCCTGCATCGCGGTGGACGCGGAGTTGGTCACCGGCAGCAGCTCGTACTGGCCGGTGAAGTTGAGCACGTTGTTCTTGCTGTAGACGAAGTCGAGGAACGTGCCGATCTGCGAGCCGTGGCCGTTGCGCTTGAAGGCCATCATCCAGTCGGCGACGCCCATGGTCGACTGGGCCTTGCCCTTGATGCCGGGCAGGGGCGCCATGTCGAACTCGATGTTGTTGGCCTTGGCCTGCTGCATCAGCGTCGGGTGGCCGTGGAGCATGCCGACCTCGCCCTTGACGAACGCGTCGAAGACCTGCTGGCGGTTGGTGCGGGCCGGGTCGCCGGAGCCGGTGAGGCCCTTGCCGACGAGCTCGTCGCGCAGCCAGGTGAAGGCCTTGACGTTCTCGGGCGAGCTGATGATGTAAGCACCGGTGTTGTCGGTGTAGCCACCGCCGCCGCCGAGCATCCACAGCATGGTCTCGGCCGGGGCCTCCTCGGGGCCGAGGGGCAGGCCGAAAGGTATCTTCACGCCGGCCGCCTTGAGCTTCACGGCGGCGGCCTGGAGCTCCTCCCAGCTCTCGGGGGCCTTGGCGATGCCGGCGCGGCGGAAGAGCGTCTTGTTGAAGAAGAGCAGGCGGGTGCTGCCGACGAACGGCAGGCCGTACTGCACGCGGTGCACCTCGCCCGCCTTGGCGATCGAGGAGATGAACTCGGCCTGGGTGGGGATGGAGATCATCTGTTCGGCGCTGTAGAGCTTGCCGGCCGCGGCGAACTCGGCGTACGCGCCGATCTGCGCGAGGTCGGGGGCCTTGCCCGCGGCGACCAGGTCGGCGACCTTCTTGTCGACCTCGGTCCAGCTGTAGACCTCGACGTCGACCTTGATGCCGCCGTGCTCCTTCTCGAACTCGCGGACCAGCGAGTCCCAGTACTTCTTGGAGGAGTTGCCCGGTTTGTCGCCATAGTCAGCAGCGATGAGCTTCAGCTTCTTGTCGCCGCCGGGGCCCTCGCTCCCGCACGCCGTCAGCGCGGGCGCCAACGCCGCCGTTGCGGCACCCGCCGCCGTCATGCCCAAGAACCGCCGCCGCTGCACTACTGCTACCCACCTTGTGGTTCGTATTCGCCCTGTGGAGGACCGTGAATCTCCCCCCTGGGATTCGTGAGTCCCGTGGAGACCGTGAGTTTCTCCCGCGCGCCACCTTACGGTCTACGGCTCCGGCGTTGCGCTTCGGTATCGCCGTAGCGGTCTTCCCCCAGGTCACAGAGGGCTGCTATCCACGGGACGACCGCTAACCGCACCTCGCAAGGAGCAGCAGCGCATGAAGCCCTCCCCTTCCTCTGACTCCCTCACCGGTCGTGAACTCGCCACCCAGCCCGACTGCTGGCGGCGCGCCGCCGAGGCCGCGGCGAGCGCGGCGGGCCTGCCCCGGCCGGGCGAGCGCGTGGCGGTGACCGGCTGCGGCACGTCGTGGTTCATGGCCCAGTCGTACGCGGCGCTGCGCGAGGCCGCCGGCCAGGGCGCGACGGACGCCTTCGCCGCGTCGGAGTTCCCGCTCACGCGCACCTACGACCGGGTCGTGGCGATCACCCGCTCGGGCACGACGACGGAGGTGCTGCGCCTGCTGGACGCGGTGCGGGCGCCCACCCTGGCGATCACGGCCGACCCGAAGACGCCGGTCATGGACGCGGCGGACGAGGTGGCGGTGCTGGACTGGGCGGACGAGGAGTCCGTGGTCCAGACCCGCTTCGCGACCACGGCCCTGGCCTACCTGCGGACGGCCGTGGAGGGCATGGACCCGGTCGTCGCGGCCGCCGCGGACGCGGAGTGGGCCCTGGCCGACCCGCTGCCGGCGGCGGCGCTGGAGGCGGAGCAGTGGACGTTCCTGGGCAGCGGCTGGACGTACGGCCTGGCGCAGGAGGCGGCCCTGAAGATGCGCGAGGCGGCGGGCGCGTGGACGGAGTCGTACCCGGCGATGGAGTACCGCCACGGGCCGGTGGCGATCGCGGCGCCGGGCCGGGTGGTGTGGGGCTTCGGGACGCTCCCGGAAGGACTGCCGGCCGACGTGACCCGCACGGGCGCCACCCTCACCCCGACGGACACCACCCGCGACCCCATGGCCCACCTGGTCCGCGCCCAGCGCCTGGCGGTGGCGGTGGCGGAGTCGAGGGGCCTGAACCCGGACACGCCGCGGAACCTGACGCGGAGCGTGGTCCTGGGCGAGTAGGGCTTCCTGCCTGCCGGGCGGGCAAAATCCAGCCCGTCCGGCGATTGAGGACCGGGGTCCGGGGCAGAGCCCCGAAACCCCGCCGCAGGCGGGAAACGGCGCCGCGGCCGCCCACCCACGGCGAGTGGACTAGACCTTTCATGCCCGGACGCGCAAAACTACATGCGTGAAACACGTCATCGCCCTGGACGTGGGCGGCACCGCCATCAAGGCCGCGCTGATCGGCCCCGACCACGCGCTCCTGCACGAGACCAGGCGCCCCACAGGCCGTACCGAGGGCCCCGACGCCGTCGTGACCGGCATCCTCGAGCTCGCCGCCGAGCTGCGCGACCTCGGCCTGCGGCGCTTCGGCGAACCCGCGTCCGCGGCGGGCGTCGCCGTCCCCGGCATCGTGGACGCCGACCGGGGGATCGCGGTCTACGCCGCCAACCTCGGCTGGCGCGACGTCCCCCTCCGGGACCTGCTGAGCCGCCGCCTCGGCACGGGAAGCGGCCCGGAGAACGGCACCGCCCCCACCCCCGTCGCCGTCGGCCACGACGTCCGCACCGGCGGCCTGGCCGAAGGCCGCATCGGCGCCGGCCGGGGCGCCGACCGCTTCCTGTTCGTCCCCCTCGGCACCGGCATAGCCGGCGCCATCGGCATCGACGGCCGCATCGAGGAGGGCGCCCACGGCTACGCGGGCGAGATCGGCCACATCGCCGTGCGCCCCGGCCCCGACGCCCCGGAGTGCGGCTGCGGCGGCCGCGGCTGCCTGGAGACGGTCGCCTCCGCCTCGGCGGTCGGCCGCGCCTGGGCCGCCGCGAGCGGCGACCCGGCCGCCGACGCCGCCGACTGCGCGCGGGCCGTCGAGGCCGGCGACCCCCGCGCCCGCGCCGTGTGGCAGCACGCGGTCGACGCCCTCGCCGACGGTCTGGTCATGGGCCTCACCCTGCTCGACCCCCGCACGCTGATCATCGGCGGCGGGCTGGCGGAGGCCGGGGACACCCTCTTCGCACCGCTGCGCGCGGCGGTCGCGCGGCGCGTCACGTTCCAGAAGCTCCCCCTCATCGTCCCGGCGGCCCTCGGGGACACCGCCGGCTGCCTGGGCGCGGGCCTGCTCGCCTGGGACCTGCTCGCCAAGCAATCCATGGAACCCACGGAGGTATCCGCCTGATGGTCGAACGAACGGTTCTCACCGGCGCCCGCGTGGTGCTGCCGACCGGCGTGGCGGAGGGCGGCCGCGTCACGGTCGAGGGCGGCCGCATCGCGGACGACGTGCGGCACGAGGCACCCACCATCGACCTGACCGGGCACTGGATCGTCCCCGGCTTCGTGGACCTCCACGTCCACGGCGGCGGCGGCGCGTCCTTCTCCGCCGGCACGGCCGAGGAGGCGCTCACCGCGATCCGTACGCACCGCGCGCACGGCACCACGACGATGGTCGCCTCCACGGTCACCGGCGACCTCGACGACCTCGCCCGGCAGGCCGCGGTCCTCTCCGAGCTCACCGAGCAGGGCGACCTGGCCGGTATCCATTTCGAGGGCCCGTTCATCTCCCCGCACCGCTGCGGCGCCCACCAGCCGGAGCTGCTGCGCGACCCGCACCCGGCGGACGTCCGCAAGCTCGTCGACGCGGCGCGCGGCGCGGCCCGCATGATGACGTTGGCGCCGGAGCTGGAGGGCGGCCTGGAGTCCGTACGCCTGCTCGCGGACAGCGGTGTCGTCGCCGCCGTAGGCCACACCGACTCGACGTACGAGGCCACGCTCGCGGCCATCGACGCCGGCGCGACCGTCGCCACCCACCTGTTCAACGCCATGCCGTCGCTCATGCACCGCTCGCCCGGCCCGATCGCGGCGCTGCTGGAGGACGAGCGGGTCACCGTCGAGCTGATCAACGACGGTACGCACCTGCACGCGGCCGTCCTGGAGCTGGCCTTCGCCCGGGCGGGCGCGGACCGGGTCGCGTTCATCACGGACGCGATGGGCGCGGCGGGCATGAACGACGGCATGTACCCGCTCGGCCCGATGCGCGTCGAGGTCAAGGACGGTGTGGCCCGCATCGCCGACGGCCCGACGGCGGGCTCGATCGCGGGCTCCACGCTGACGCTCGACACGGCCTTCAAGCGTGCGGTGACCATCGACAAGCTGCCCGTGGAGGACGTCGTACGGGCCCTTTCCGCCAATCCGGCACGCGTGCTGGGCGTCGCCGACCGGGTCGGCTCGCTGGAGCCCGGCAAGGACGCGGACCTGGTCGTGCTGAACGCCTCGTACGACCTGGCCGGCGTCATGCGCAAGGGCGAATGGCTGGTTCGGCCCGAAGTGGGCTGATTCTCCCCCGGTTTGAACGGCGGCGGCGGGTCCCGAGGTCTGGGCCTGCCGCCGCTGTTTTGGCATGATCGCTCGCGCATCCGTCATCGGGGGAAGTCACGCAGTCGTGAGAGAGAGGCGCCGATGATCCTCACGGTCACGCTCAACGCCGCGCTCGATCTGACCTACCGCGTCCCGCGCCTGCTCCCGCACGCCTCGCACCGCGTCGCCCGGGCCGCCGAACGCCCCGGCGGCAAGGGCCTCAACGTCGCGCGGGTCCTGGCCGCACTGGGCCACGAGACCGTGGTCACCGGCTTCGCGGGCGGCCCGACGGGCAACACCCTGCGCCGGCTCCTCGCCGAATGCGCGGGCCCGTTGACCGACGCGCTCGTGCCCATCACCGGCGACACCCGCCGCACGGTCGGCGTCGCCGACGACTCCACCGGCGACACCACCCAGCTCAACGAGGGCGGCCCGGACGTCACTCCCGACGAGTGGGCCGCCTTCGACGAACGCTACGTCCGCCTCCTGCGCAACGCCCGCGCCGTCGCCCTGTGCGGCAGCCTGCCGCCCGGCGTACCGGTCGGCGCGTACGCCCACCTCGTGCGCGAGGCCCGCGCCCGGCACGTGCCCGTCCTGCTCGACACCAGCGGCGAGCCGCTGCGGCGGGGCGTCGCCGCCCGCCCGGACGTGGTCAAGCCGAACGCCGCCGAACTGGCCGCCCTGACCGGCTCCACCGAGCCCCTGCGCGCCGCCCTCGACACCCGCCGCCGCGGCGCCCACGCGGTGGCCGCCTCCCTGGGCCCCGAGGGCATCCTGGCCGTCACCCCGGACGGCACCTGGCACGCCACCCCGCCCAAACCCCTGCCGGGCAACCCCACGGGCGCCGGCGACTCCGCCGTGGCCGGCCTCCTCTCGGCCTGGTCCGAGGGCCTGCCCTGGCCCGACCGCCTGACCCGCGCCGTGGCCCTGTCGGCCGCGACGGTCCGCGCCCCGGCGGCGGGCGAGTTCGACCGCGCGACGTACGAGGAGACGCTGACGCGCGTACGGGTGAGGGAGCTGTGAGCGTGCCGGGGTCCGGGGCGGAGCCCCGGTTACGGGAAGGGGCGGGGCCGGGGAGGATCTCTCCGCCGCGACGGCGCGCGACCACGACGCACAGGCCCGGCGGTGCCGAACGCACCGCAGCAACCGTCACCGGCAGGAGGCCCCCATGCCCCTCGTCAGCACGAGCGAACTGCTCACCACGGCGCGAGCCCGGAGCGCAGCCGTCATGGCCTTCAACGTCATCACCGTCGAACACGCCGAAGCCATCGCCACCGGCGCCGAATCCGCCGGCACCCCGGCCGTCCTGCAGATCTCCGAGAACGCCGTGAAGTTCCACGGCGGCCGCCTCGCCCCCATCGCCGCCGCCACGGCGGCGGTCGCCCGGTCCTCGACCGCCCGCCTGGCACTCCACCTCGACCACGTCGAGAGCACGGCCCTCCTCCACGCGGCGTCAGCACATGACTTCACGTCAGTGATGTTCGACGCCTCGAAGCTGCCCTACGGAGACAACGTCAAGGTCACGGCCGAAGCGGCCCGTTGGGCGCACGAGCGCGACCTGTGGATCGAGGCGGAACTGGGCCGCGTCGGCGGCAAGGCGGGCGACGCCCACACCCCTGGCGTCCGCACGGACCCCACCGAGGCGGCGGCCTACGTCGCCGACACCGGCGTGGACGCCCTGGCCGTGGCCGTGGGCAGCACCCACGCCATGACCACCCGCACGGCCACCCTCGACCACACCCTCATCGCGACCCTCCGCGAAACGGTCCCGGTCCCCCTGGTCCTGCACGGCTCCTCGGGCGTCCCGGACACCGAACTCCGCGCGGCGGTGGCGGCGGGCATGACGAAGATCAACGTCGGCACGGCCCTGAACACGGCCTTCACCGGCGCGGTACGAGCGTTCTTGGAGGCCCACCCGTCGACGGTGGACCCACGCAAGTACCTCGCACCGGCGCGGGCGGCGATGGCGGAGACGGTGGCGGCCTATCTGCGGATCACAAACAGGAGCAGCAACACTGGCGCATAGCCCGCGATGCCCTGATAGGCGTAGAGATAATGGCGATGCTTTAGGGCTCGGCGTACCGGGCGAACGCTAGGGCCAATAAGGCGTGGTTCGGCCTACTCCTCGGCAGCTGCGCTGTAAGTGAATCAACATCTATCCGGCCCAGAAGTTATGCCGTTGATCTATGGCTACGCTCAAGCGGTCAGCTGGGCGCTCGCGACGAGTAGACGAAACGCGACAGCTTAACTATTCTCCCCAACGCCCCAGCAACCTCTGGGCTATGGCACGAGGCTCGCCGAATTCGGCCATTGCCAATTCAGCGCGTTGCCGAAAAGCGCACCCCTAATGGGCGACAGTTCGAGCGCGGGAACCTCGAACGAGCGGCGCGGCCATCCCGTGCTAGCTCGCCGGGTACCGCTAACAACCAAGCCGCATCTACAAGACGAGCGCCAGCTGGCCGGATCGACCCCGCGCCTCCAGCGCCGTGGCCAGAGGCGATAGAGGAAGAGTTCCTTGACAAGCCTTCACAGGTCGGCCAAGCCCCCACTGAAGGGTTTCCAGGACGCCGGGCCGAGGACGTTCGGCCGACGCCGTCGCTACGACCCGTTGTCTAACGGGATCTCGTATCCAGCATCCCGCATGGCAGCCGAGCCAGCTTGCGAGGCGGCTCAGGAAGCCCTCACTCAACGGTGGCCAAAATCCACCTAATGGCCAAAATGAATCACTAAACGGAGCGAATAGTTCCCATTGCCGACATATGCGAACACATGTACGATCACCCTCCGTTGCGCAAACTTCAGCCGATGCACACGCCCGATGAAAAATGGAGCCGAGGAGCCACCGTGAAGAACGTCGCAAAAATTTCAGCTCTAGCAATGTCCGCAATCGCCGTCACAATGCTGACGCCAAACGTAAGTCACGCCGAACCCTATTTCCGCATCGTGAACCACGGCAGCAACAAATGCCTTGAGATTGATAATTCAAGCGACGAGAACGGCGCCCGAGCCCAGCAGTGGGGCTGCGGCAACCAGACCGGCAACCTCTGGTACCTCGATCACGTAGTTAACGAAGTGTACATGATCCGAAACTACAGCGATAAGTGCCTGGAGATTTCCGACTCACGAACCGATAATGGCGCACCTGCCCAGCAGTGGACCTGCAACAGGCGTAACGATGGCATGCTCTGGCACGTATCGCATGGCAAAATCTGGAATCACAACAGCGGAAAGCCTCTCGAGATAGAGAATTCCAGTCGTGAAAACGGGGCCAAGGCCCAGCAGTGGTCCAACGCGGATGTCGCAGGACAGAAATGGGACATTGTGGACTACTAGGCGCGGCCGCTTAAATCTCTCAGATTTTCTCGTGCCAAACGAGAAGGCTTGAAGCGAAGTCACGCACAGAAAGCTGGCGGACGGCAGGTCACAGTGTCCGCCAGCTTTTGCGCGGCCCCGAGCGGGTCACTACCGCTAATAGGGGGAGGGCGGTCGTACCCGGCTGCCTCGCCCGACAGGCTGAACGCGGCTATGACCACGACGGCCGCCGCGACCAGATTCACACCCGCCGTACCGTGCCCGCGACTCGGCGGGTACGGGTAGTTGATCGAGCGAACCCGACCGCCTGACTCCACGGCTTCAAACGCCTCGGGCGCATTGGTCGCCCTACTCAAACGACAGCTTGATCATGTCCCCGCAAATACCTCGCCCCTGCACGGGAGGCGGGGGCGAGGGCAGTGGGCACTTCCTGCGGGCGGTCAGCCGTTCTTAGCGCTGAGCCAGAGCTGGTCGAGGTGAACCTCGCACGCGTTGCCCGGCTCGCACGAGAGCTTGATGGTGTTCGTGCCCTTGTTCAGCTTGATCAGCGACCAGGTGTTCTTCCAGCCGGCTTCCCAGTCGCCTTCCTTCGTGCCACCGAAGTTCTTCATGCTGATGGCACGGGTGTCGCCCTTGCCGTTGGTGAAGATGGTGAGGTTGGCGTCCTTGCCGGGCACGCCGTAACGGGCGTTCAGCCGGTATTCGCCCGGCGCGTCGACGTCCACGGTCCACTCGACCGCGGCACCCACCGTGTTCATCCCGGTGATGTACGTACCGCCGTCGGCTTCGGCGCCCTTGACCGTCTTCTCCGTGGTGGCGCCGCCACTCAGACGCAGGCTCGCCGCGTCACGCTTCTTCAGGCCGTTCGCGGAGGGGTTCTGGGGCCCGTCGTCCTTCTTGTCCTTGTCCTTCTCCTTCTTCTTCGAAGAAGAATCGTCGGACTTGTCGGACTCACCCGAGTCGCCGCCCGGGTTCTCCCCATCACTCGCACTGTTCTGCTTGTCGTCCTTGCCGGACGACTGATTGGTCATGATCGCCACACCGATGCCACCCGCGACCACGAGCACCACGGCTATGGCAGCTATGAGCAGACCACGCCGGTTCGGCCGGGCGCTGCCGCCGGCCGCGTGCCCGCTCGGCTGCGGGGCTCCGGCGGCGGGCGGCATGCCACCCGGCAGGGTCTCGGGGGCGGCGTAGTGCGGGTTCGGCGCGGGGCGCTGGGCGGCGGCGCCCTGCTGGCCGCCGTAGGTGCGTGAGCCGACCGGGCGTACCTGGTGGTGCGACGTTCGGGGGACGCCCGGCTGGTGGGTGGCGGAACCGCCGCCCTCGGTGGACCCCTCACCGCCTCGGTACAGGTAACCGAACGGGTCGTCGTTCTCCGGCGTACCGGTGCCGTTGTTACCGGCCGTCATCCCCTGTCACTCCCCACATGGTGTGCCCATCGGCGCCCACGCTCGTACGCGCCAAATCCGCGGCTGTCGAGGCCGGGGCGGCCACCACGGGCGGCGGCGGTGCCGCATCGGCGCAGCCTACCCCGACAGGGCGGTTTCACGCCGCGCCCCAACCCCCCTGACAGGGGCGCAAGGGGGCTCAGCCGGCCCGCCTGCCGGCCTTGGCGCGAGAGCGTTTTTCGACGTACATGCGCTGGTCAGCGGAGTGCAGGACCTCGTCCGCGGACATTCCGCAACCCGCCCAGCCGATTCCGAAACTCGCCCCTACCCGCACCGCACGGCCATCAACCCTTATCGGGGGAATGATCGCATTTCGCAGCCGGACCGCGAGATCTTCCGCGTCGGCCGGGGCCAGCCCGTCCGCCAGGACGACGAACTCGTCGCCGCCGAGCCGGGCGACCGTGTCGCCGTCGCGGACGCCGCTGCTCAGCCGCCGGGCGACCTCTATGAGGACGGCGTCACCGGTGTGGTGACCGAAGCGGTCGTTGATCGACTTGAAGCCGTCGAGGTCGCAGAAGAGGACGGCCAGGCCCTTGGTGCCGTCGTCGACCTCCTCGTCGGGCGCTATCGCGTGCTCGTGGTGGTGCTCGTGGCGGCCGTACGGGCTCTCGGGAACGCCGCCGAAGTCGTCGGGCGTGAAGTCCGGCGCGTAGTCGGGCCCGGTGTCGGAGCCGAAGCCGTGCGCGGCGCTCATCACGCCCGTCACGCCCGCCGCCCCCGCGGCACCCGGCAGTCCCACGGCGCCGACCGCGCCGACCGCGCCCGCCGCGGCGCCCACCGCCGCGCTCGCCGTGCTCTCGACCTCGGCGAACCCCTCGAGGGAGCCGTACGGCCCCACCGCCGCGGCGGCGTGGGTGTCGCTGCCCGGCGGGCGGCCGCAGAGGCGGCTGCTGAGGCGGGCGCGCAGCTCGGCGCTGTTGGGCAGGCCGGTCAGGGAGTCGTGGCTGGCGCGGTGGGCGAGCTGGAGCTCGTGCCGCTTGCGCTCCTCGATGTCCTCGACGTGCGTGAGCAGGAAGCGCGGCCCGTCGGCGGCGTCGGCCACGACGGAGTTGCGCAGCGACACCCACACGAACGTGCCGTCGCGCCGGGCCAGGCGCAGCTCGGCGCGGCCGCCCTCGGCGGAGGTGCGCAGGAGGGTGCCGATGTCGTCGGGGTGGACGAGGTCGGAGAAGGAGTAGCGGCGCATCTGGGACGCGGAGCGGCCGAGCAGCCGGCACAGCGCGTCGTTGGTGCGGTGCAGCCGGCCGTGCTGGTCGCCGCCCATCTCGGCGATGGCCATGCCGCTGGGGGCGTACTCGAAGGCCTGGCGGAAGCTTTCCTCACTGGCGCGCAGGGCCTGCTGCTCGCGTTCGAGCCGGACCAGGGCACGCTGCATATTTGCGCGTAGACGAGCGTTACTGATCGCAATCGCCGCCTGCGACGCATACATCTGGAGCGCCTCGCGACCCCAGGGGCCGGGCCGCCGCCCGTTGCGCGGTTTGTCCACGGAGATGACGCCGAGCAGCTCCCCGCCGGAGGGCCCGGCGGTGTACATGGGGGCGAAGAGCCGGTCCATCGGGTGCCACTCGTCGGCGAAGCGCGGCGCCGGTCCGGCGGTGTGCCACTGAGGCACGTCGTCCTCGTCGAGGACCCAGCCCTCGGTGTACGGAATGAAGCGCAGCCCGCCCCAGTGGTCGCCCATCGACAGCCGCCGCTCCCACGAGACGCGGGAGCCGACGCGGCCGGCCATGAGCGCCTCGGCGCTGGCGCTTCCGGCCACCGCGGCCACGACGAGATCGCCGTCCGGGCGTACGAGGTTGACGGCCGAGAGCTCATATCCGAGCCCGGCGACGATGCCGTCGGCGACGGTCTGCAAGGTGTCCGCGAGGCTGCGCGCGGTGTTCAGTTCCGCGATCGCCTGATGGACCTGTCTCAAGGTCGCCAGGCGGACATACGGCTCCGACTCGGTCTCCATAGCTCGCTCTCCCCCGAGACCTCGACAGCAACTCCAGGCTTCTTGTTCGTCCGTTTACCCGGCCACTGAATCACAGCGAGCTGACCACCCGGTACACAGGGTCAACAATTACTGCCCTCTGTGACTCAAGTCACAAAGTGTGATGAAGTCCTACTACTGGCGTTCGAGCGCACCCCTATGCTTCGTGAACGCAAATTCGAAGACACGGCAGGATCGTTTTCGCGACGGTTTCGCGTCGGTTTCGAGGCGCTTTCGACCTAGGACCCGTCTGGTCCCGCAGCCCGATGCGCCTCGTCCCCCGGGACGGCTAGCGTGCGGAGCGTGTTGCAGACGACTTCGGCCCCAGAGACCGGCATAGCTCATCCTGAATGCGTGACCGCCGACGAATTCCGTGCAGCCCTCGCCCGCCTTGCCGCGGGCGTCGTGCTAGTGACCGCGCACGACCCGGAGGACGGGCCGCGCGGCGAGGACGTCGGCATGACGGCGACCGCCTTCGTGTCCGTCTCGCTGGAGCCGCCCCTGGTGATGGTGAGCGTTCGCAACGACTCCCGGATGGACGATCTCCTGGAGCACCAACCGTTGTGGGCGGTTTCGATCCTCTCCGAGAGCCAGCGTCACATCGCCGGCCGCTTCGCGATGAAGGGCCGCATCAGCGACCGGCTCCTCTTCGAGGACATCCCCTACGAGCGCGGCGGGATCACGGGCGCACCGCTCGTGCGGGGCGCGCTGTCCCTGCTGGAGTGCCGCACGGAGCAGCGGGTCGTGGCGGGGGACCACACGCTGGTCATCGGCCGCGTCCTGCGGGCCGACACCCCGAGCGCGGAGAGCGGACCCCTGACGTACTTCCGCGGGCGGTACCGCTTCCTGGCATAGGGGGCTGAGAGGGCTGGGCCCTAGGACCAGTCCCGGCCCGACCGGCCCCGCTTGGTGTCGGCGCGCTGCTTCTTCTCCCGCAGCCGCCGCTCGTTGATGCCGCGGGGGATCTTCGTGGGCCGCCGCGGCTTCGGCGGCGGCGCCGTGGCCTCCGCCAGGAGCGACGCCAGCCGTACGGCGGCGGTCTCGCGGTTGCGCCACTGCGAACGGTGCTCGGAGGCCCGTACGGTCACGACCCCGTCGACCAGCCGGCCGGCGAGCCGCTCCAGGGCGCGCTCCTTCCACACCGGCGGCAGCGCGTCGGTCGCCGCGAGGTCGAACCGCAGCTCCACCTGGCTGTCGCTGGTGTTGACGTGCTGTCCGCCCGGCCCGGACGACCGCGAGAAACGCCACATGAGCTCGGCCTCGGGCAGGGAGACGGAGCCGCGGATGACGTGGGGACCGGACATGCGTCCCATGTTCCCCTGCCACGAGCGCCCCCGTCACCTCGTTTTGAGCCCGGCCGCGGCGAGGCCGGCATCAGGAATTGGCAAAGAAAGTAAAGAAGGCTGGAACCCTGCGTCCCTCGGTCGGCGTTAACTGGGGTGACGGTAGCTTCGGGCGCGAGCTTCGTGGCACTACCCCACCAGAAAGGGACATTCCCATGGCTGTAAGCCTGTCCAAGGGCGGCAACGTCTCCCTCACCAAGGAGGCCCCGGGCCTGGCGGCCGTCACGGTCGGCCTCGGCTGGGACGTCCGCACCACCACGGGTACGGACTTCGACCTCGACGCGAGCGCCATCGCCGTGAACGCGGGCGGCCGGGTCTACTCCGACTCCCACTTCGTCTTCTTCAACAACAAGTCCACCCCGGACCAGTCCATCGTCCACACCGGTGACAACGTCACGGGTGCCGGCGAGGGCGACGACGAGCAGATCAACGTCAACCTGGCCGCCCTCCCCGGCGACATCGACAAGATCGTCTTCCCGGTCTCCATCTACGACGCCACCACGCGCTCGCAGAACTTCGGCCAGGTCCGCAACGCCTACATCCGCATCATCAACCAGGCCGGCGGCGCCGAGCTCGCCCGCTACGACCTCAGCGAGGACGCCGCCACCGAGACCGCCATGGTCTTCGGCGAGCTGTACCGCAACGGCGCCGAGTGGAAGTTCCGCGCCGTCGGCCAGGGCTACGCCTCGGGCCTCGCGGGCATCGCGCAGGACTTCGGCGTCAACGTCTGACGTTCGGCGCCGTAGGAGTCGCAACGCCGCCGTAGTCGCGCCGTTGCCGTAGCGCCGTCGCAGCAGCGAGAGAGGGCCACCCCGTTCTTGGGCGTGGCCCTCTCCGGCATGGGAGGGGCGCTCCAGTTTTGTCAGGCGAGGGCTGCGGTGGCGGGCTGCTCCGCAATGGGCAGACGTCGCGAGCGACGGGCGAGGATGATCATGACTGCGGGGAAGAGCAGGTCGCAGACCAGGACCCCGCCGGTGTTGCCCGGAGCGTGGTCGCCGTTGGCGAACCACTGGTAGACGTGGCCGATCACCGCGCCCCAGAGGAACATGCCGGTGCCGAGGCCGACGGTGATGCGCTCGCGGGCCGTGGCCGAGGGCGAGGCGGCGCGGAAGCCCATGACGGCGAGCCCGAGGTTGGCGAAGGCGATCTCGAACTCGAACGGGGTCCGGTTGAAGCCGATCGCGGTGGCCATCACGTCCGGGACGGTGAGGAACGCGATCGTCAGCCACAGGCTCCCGCAGCCGAGTGCGGCGACGGCCCACCACCGCTGCCAGGTTTCCAGTGCCGCTTGGCGGGAGGGGCTGTGCCGGGTGCGGATCAATGCACCGAAGACCGCCACCAGCACCCAGACCAGAGGGAATGCCGACTGTAGGACGTACGGAATCTCGACCATGCCAACGAGTCTTGCATGGTTAATATTAACCTCGCAAGACTCTGGTACGCTCGGATCATGGACGACGGGCTGGCCGACTTGCTGCATCGCGTGGTGTTCCTGCTCGGGGAGGCCGCGCGGCAGCGCGGCGACGGCCCCGCCGGTCTGAGCTACAGCCAGATGCGGTTGCTGGGGACACTGGAGGACATCCAGCCGGTGACTCAGCACCAGCTGGCACAGGCACTGTCGGTGTCCGACCCGGCGATCAGCCGGGCACTGCGCCCGCTGGAGGCAGCCGGACTCGTGCAGGTCCGCCCCGACCCCGAGCACGGACGGCGACGCCTGGTCGGCATCACCGACGCCGGCCGCAAGGCCTTCCACGACAACGGGAAACCGCTCTACGACGAGCTGCGCAACGCCCTGCTCGAAGCCGGCTTCCCGTACGAGCGGTATCTGCGCGACACCGCCCTGCTGGCGCAGCTCCTTGAGCCGTCCTGAATCCTCTCGTACCGCATCTGAGTACCGAATCTGAGTACGAACGCTCACGGCCGATCCGGGCAGGGGCAGGATGCTGGACGCATGATCACACCGCCCCCTGCCGGTCCTCCGCCGTATCCGCCCGGCCCGGCCTATCCGCCCCTGGTCGCGGTCACGCCCTCGGGAAATCGCCGCGCCGTCGTGGCCGGCATCATCGCGGCAGTGATCCTCGTCCTCGCGGGCGGAGGCGCCGCCGCGTGGTGGCTGACGCGCGACGACGCCCCACTGGCCGGCCGGCCCCGCGTCGTGGACAACGCGACGGGCCTCTCCTATGCGATCCCCGAGGGCTGGAAGCAGAAGGACCAAGGCGGCCTGATCAACGCCTTCACCTCGATGATCAACACGGAGCACGCCGACGACACGAACGGCAGCGTCGTCCTCGCGGGCCGCGCGGGAACCGTTCCGGAGTCCGAGCTGCAGCGGACGGCGGAGCGGGCGGCCCGGTCGAACGCCGAGTTCTTCTACCCGGACGGCAGCTCGACGCGCGAGGAGTCCCGCCCGACCCGTGTGAGCGGCCGGCCCGCCCACACGGTGGTCATGAAGACCAACGACGGCCACGGCCACACCGGCCACCTCCGCCTCACCCTCATCTCGGTGCCCGACGGCCGCTCGTCCTTCCTCCTCGGCATCGCCCAGTCGGCCGGCCCGACCGAGCGCCGCAATGTCGACACGGTGCTGGAGAGCGCCGCGGTGAAGTGAGGGCCGCCGCCGTCCGCCCCGGCAGCCACGGCACGCTCGTCATCGTCGATCTCCCGGAAGGCCCGTGACGCGACCCTTCCCAGGCCGCCCCCGCCATGTTCGGATGAAGCAATGAGCGAGCGAATGCGCGAGGGATACCGGGGAACCGGACCAGGAGCGATCACGCCGGACGGCTGCGCGGTCGACCTCTATCTACGGCTGCCCGTGTGGGACGAACCCGACATCATCGAACGTGCGGCCCCGCCCGCCGCCCGCATCCTCGAACTGGGCTCCGGCGTCGGCCGCGTGACCCACCCCCTGGTCGAGCGGGGCTTCACCGTGACCGCCGTCGACGAGTCCCCGCAGATGCTGGAGCGGGTGAGCGGCGCCCGGACCGTCCACAGCCCGATCGAGGAGCTGGAGCTCGACGAACGCTTCGACGTGGTGGTCCTGGGCTCGTTCCTCGTGCACGCCGGGGACCCACGGGTCGCCCACGGACTCCTACGGACCTGCCGCCGGCACGTCACGGACGACGGCTGCGTACTGATCCAGCGCGAAGCGGCTGACCGGCACGACAACCTGCCCCAGGAGCGGCCGCTGGCCGACGGCCTCATCCGGATCGTGTCCTCCGACCCGGCCGGCCCCGGCGTCCGTTCCGTCCACGCCGAGTACGTCTTCCCGGACGCCCACTGGACCCAGACGTTCCTGTCCCGCCCCCTGACGCCGGAGGCGTTCGAACGGGCCCTGGCCGAGGCCGACCTGGCCGTCGACACCTACCTGACGGACGACCGCACATGGGTACGGGCGGTGCCCGCGTAGGCCACGAACGCGGCCCAGGCCGGTGCCGGGAAGACGAGGGCGGGGCCGTGGGGGTTCTTGCTGTCCCGGACGGGGACTAAGCCGGGTATGTGGTCGGCGACCTCGAGGCAGCTATTGCCCCCCTTCTCGTCGCCGGCCCCGCTGTAGCTGCTCTTACGCCATGCCACAGTGCTGGCGTCATGCGCGGTGCTCATGTGCGTACTCCTCTGCAACCGATTGGATCAGCGACAAGGACTCGGCCGGCGACAGAGCGACAGCCGTGGCGAGTTCATACGAACGCACGCACCGCGCCACCATCGCCGGATCGTCCAGCAAGTTCCCAGTTCGATGCCCCTCGCTGTACGCCATTGGTGGCGCGTCATCGAAGGTCATGAGGGTGAGCGTGCCGTCCACCACCGGATGGCCCGCTTCGAACGGCAACACCTGCACACCGATTCGGCGCCTGCGCACCAGCGACACGATGTGCGTCAACTGCTCGTGCATCACGACCGCGCTGCCGAACTTGCGTCGAATGACGCTCTCGTCGAGCACAGCCCACAACAAGGGCTCTGTTGGATGATCGAGGAGGCGTGCCCGCTCCAGACGAGCGGTCACGCGAGCTTGGATGTCGTCCTCAGGAGCGAAGGGAAACCCGCCCACGAAAACGGCACGAGCGTAGGCAGGGGTCTGCAATATGCCAGGTACGAAGGTCGGCGCGTACTCCCTGATCGTGACGGCCAGACCCTCGAGGTACGCCGCTTCGGCGAAGCAATGGGCGTACGGCGAGCCATTGATCAACTCTTCACACATGCGCTCGAAGAGGCCGTTCGTCTTCAGCTCCACGTCGATCCGCTGCGCCATATCGAGCTGCGGCTTGCGCTTCGCCGTCTCGAACTGCCCGATGTACGAACCGGAACAGATCACGCGTCTGCCCAGCTCCTGCTGGGTGAGCCCTGCCGCCTCGCGGTGCCGCTTCAGCTCCGAGCCGAAGAACTCCCACCCCAGCTTGGACTGACCGAACCGCCCGCTCGCACCGGAACCGTTGGCCACAGGCTAACTCCCCTTCACAACAACGCCGTTGTAGAGCGCTCCCCCCTGTTGAGCGTAGCTCCAAACCGCAACCCTGGACGCACACGCAGTAAGCACAACCCGAAGGGGAAATTCCGTGACCTACCGCGAAGGCGCATACGTGGTGGACACGCGTAGCGAAACGCTGGCCCAAGTCAGGGGCGGCGAAGGGCGACGCGTCCGGGTGAGGGCACCCGGTGGAGACCGGGAGTGGGAGGTTCCGGCACAGGCGTTGCGGCTGGCGACGCGCCGGGAGCGGGAGGCGGCCGGCATCCGGGGCAACCCGTCCGCGCCCCCGCACGGGTGCGCGGACTGCACGGCCCTGGAGGCGGCACGCCGAGACGCGGCGGCCGGCGGCGACGAGACGGCGCTCGCGGACGCGACCGTGGCCGTGCGCGGTCACTTCCGCTCGGCCCATCTGCTGCCGGCGGTGAGGACCTCGTGACGAGGAACAGACGCACCGCGTACGGGGCCGGCCGCCTCGTGGACAACTGCCGGCACCACGCCGGCTGGACCCGTACCGCCGCGGGCGAGGAACGCTGCGGACGGTGCGGAACCCGGCGTTTCCCGGATTACGCCTCGTTGCGGCCCCCGGGGCTGCCGCACGCGGTCACCCCGTCGCCCGGGGCGCGGCGCGCGGCGGACCGCGAGGCGGCCCGCCGCGTGGCGGCGGCCATGCGCCGGGGCATGGCCGTCGCGGGAAGCACGGTTTAGATGAAGAAGGACTTCGTCTCGCCGAGGAAGTCGCCGTTCTTCAGCGGGTAGCCGGCGGTGACGCCGACGTAGTCACCCTTCTCGAAGGTGCCACCCGTCAGGGAGGTCACCTTGAGGTGCAGGGCGTGCGGCTTGAAGTCGCACGTCAGGTCCTTGTTGGGGACGGTCGTGGTGCCCTGGGCCGGGAGGCCGAACACGCGGCCGGGGCCCTTGACGGTGACCTTCAGGTCGACGTCCGAGCCCTGGTCGCAGGTGTAGGTGACGTCAGTCTCGACGGACTTGTTCGTCGAACCGAGGGCGACCTTGTCTATGACCACGCTGTGGGACTTCGCGGCGGCGGGCGAGGCGACGGCCACGGCGCCGGCGGTGGCCATGAGGGCGGCCACGGCGACACCGGCCAGACGGGTGGTGCGGGGCAGCTTCATTGCGTTCATCGAGATCTCTCCCTTGAGAAGGCGACGCAAGTGCGCAGACACGCATGCCGCCAAAGCCCATCACAACGAGTCGATCTTGCTCTACACATTTTTTCTCCGGCCGCCCCGCGCCGTACGCCCCCCGAGGGCCTCCGAGCGCCCCCGTCCTGGGATGCGGGGCGGCTCGAACACCGCGATCCTGAGGAGGTCAGGCGTTCCATAAGGAGGACGGTCATGTCCATGCTCGACAAGCTCAAGGGCCTCATCAAGGGGCACCCCGACCAGGCCCGGCAGGGCGTGGAGAAGGCGGGGGACGCGTTCGACGCCAAGACGCAGAACAAGTACCAGAGCCAGGTCGACACCGCCCAGCAGAAGCTCAACGAGCAGATCGGCGACCGTCCGCCCACGGACGACAAGCCCTGACGGGCGCCCGTCCGTTCACCACAACCGGTCGATCTCCCCCGGGTACAGCCCGATCCGGCTGCCCGGGAAGGCGTCCGCGTGCCGCCGCGCCCTCTCCGTGAAGAAACCGGCCATGGTGACCTTGTCGAAACCCGGTCGGTCGCTCGGAAAGGGTTCCTGCGGCGTGCCGCCGACCAGGACCGCGTCCTGGAGCACTGACCAGCCGGCGCTTTCGTAGAAGCCCCGCAGCGGGCGGTCGCAGGTGAACAGGCCCACGTCCGCGCCGCTTTGCGCGATCGCCTCACGGGCGGCAGCCACGAGCTGCCGCCCGTTTCCCTTGCCCCGGTGCGCTTCGGCCGTGGCGACCGCGCTCAGGCCGGCGGCGCGGTAGGTGCGTCCGCCGTGCTCGAGGTCCTTGGACAGGATGTCCAGGGCCGCCGTCACCTCGCCCTCCGGCGACACGAGCAGCATGACGACCGGGTTGAGCGCCCGGTCGTGGGGGCTGGCGCCGAGGCCGGGCCACGCCTGTTCGCGCAGGGCGGTCGCCTGGGCGCGCAGTTCTGACGGAACCTCGGGTTCCGCGTAGGTTACGACTCTCACGTCCGTTTCCTCCTTCGTCATCTGCCGTACGGACCGCGCCAGTTGTATCCGAGTCGGGGCACTTCTGATCTGTCCCGATCGTTTCTGCCTGCCCTCGTTTACATGATGAGCAGTTGAACCCCTGCTCGATTTTGCTCAACTCGCCGCATAGCGGACGCAATCCACCGCTCATCGTTTACCAACAGATCAAATCCTTGTTGCGCCCCTGTCAAACACGCACTTTTGATGGCACGCTCTCCTCACTTCACTCATGCACCACTCCTGCATCAGCGGGCCGTCTTGACCAGGCGGCCTGTAACCCCCCTCATAGGAGACAGAGTTGAGCAGCATCACCTCCACCTCCCGCAAGACCACTCTCCGCGCCGCCGCGCTGGTCGCCTCCGCCACGATGGTCGTCATCGGCGTCCAGGCCGGCTCGGCGAACGCCTCGGCCGACAAGAACAGCGGCGGGCAGCAGCTCGCGCTGTCCGCCGGGCAGAAGGCCTCCGCGATCAGAGACGCGCAGGGCGAGGCCTCCTCGACCGCCTCGAAGATCGGTCTGGACGGCAAGGAGAAGCTGGTCGTCCGCGACGTCGTCAAGGACGCGGACGGGACGGTGCACACGCGCTACGAGCGTACGTACGACGGTCTGCCGGTGCTCGGCGGCGACCTGGTCGTGCACCAGAAGAAGAGCGGTGACCGTGACGTCACCAAGGCGACCGACGCCGAGATAGCCGTGCCCAGCACGACCCCCTCCCTCGCGCCCTCCGCCGCGAAGAAGAGCGCGCTCAGCGCCGCCGCCGAGGAGAAGACGGCCAAGGCCGACGGCCAGGCGCCGCGCAAGGTGATCTGGGCCGCGCAGGGCAAGCCGGTCCTCGCGTACGAGACGACCGTCACCGGTGTCCAGAAGGACGGCACGCCGAGCAAGCTGAAGGTCATCACCGACGCGAACACCGGCAAGAAGCTCTTCCAGAACGAGACCGTCCACACCGGCTCGGGCACCAGCACCTACAGCGGCACCGTCCCGCTGACCACCACGAAGTCCGGCTCGAGCTACACGCTGACCGACGGCGCGCGCGGCGGCCACAAGACGTACGACCTCAACCAGGGCGAGAACGGCACCGGCGCGCTCTTCACCAACTCCAGCGACGTGTGGGGCGCGGGCCGCCAGAAGGCCGGCGTCGACGCGCACTACGGTGCGGCCGTCACCTGGGACTTCTACAAGAACGTGCTCGGCCGCAGCGGCATCAAGGGCGACGGCAAGGGCGCCTACTCCCGCGTCCACTACGGCAACGGCTACGTCAACGCCTTCTGGGACGACGACTGCTTCTGCATGACCTACGGCGACGGCGAGAACAACGCCAACCCGCTGACCTCGCTCGACGTGGCCGCCCACGAGATGAGCCACGGCGTCACCTCCGCCACCGCCAACCTCACCTACAGCGGTGAGTCCGGCGGCCTCAACGAGGCCACGTCCGACATCTTCGGCACCGCCGCCGAGTTCTACGCCAAGAACGCCACCGACCCCGGTGACTACCTCATCGGCGAGAAGATCGACATCAACGGCGACGGCACCCCGCTGCGCTACATGGACAAGCCCAGCAAGGACGGGAGCTCCAAGGACTACTGGTCCTCCTCCCTCGGCAACTCGGACGTCCACCACTCCTCCGGCCCCGCCAACCACTTCTACTACCTGCTCTCCGAGGGCAGCGGTAGCAAGGTCATCGACGGCGTGAGCTACGACAGCCCGACCTACAACAACAGCAAGGTCGCGGGCATCGGCCGGGACAAGGCCACCAAGATCTGGTACAAGGCCCTGACCACGTACTTCACCTCCACCACGAACTACAAGGCCGCCCGCACGGGCACCCTGAAGGCCACCGCGGACCTCTACGGCGCCACCAGCGCCGAGTACAAGGCGGTCGCCGCCGCCTGGACCGCGATCAACGTGAAGTAGTGACGTAAGCAGCACCTCCCCGAGCCGTCCGGAGCCCTCCGGCGGCCTCCAGGAGCCTCGTGGGGCCCGCGCTCCCGCCACCCGCCCGGTGGCCGGGGCGCGGGCCCCGCCGCTCGTGCGGCCCCGCCGCCCCCGCGCCCGTACCTCGCGCACCCGTCCGTTCCGTACCATCGAAGCGTGATCGACCTCGGCTACTCCCTCTCCCGCCGCTTCCCGGACCCTCCGCAGACGGACTACCGCACCGCGGACGTCCACACCCTGCGGCACGACCTGTTCTGCGGCGACGTCTACCTCGCCGACGTGAAGGCGGACCGGGAGCTGTCCACAGCCTGGGGATGGGTGCCGGTGCTCGACTTCGCCTGGGCCCTGTGCGACGTCATCGAGCAGATCGACCGCGATCCCCGGGGCAACCGCTCCTCGGCCACCCAGTTCGCCGAGCTGGACTTCACCGAGTCCACCGACTGCATGGTCTTCGAGCGCCGCTTCGGCTGGGTCGACGTCACCGCCGACTGGGCACCCGACGAGGCCCCGCTGACCTTCAACCACCGGGCGCTGCGCCGCGAGGCCCGTGACTTCCTGCACGACCTGATCGCCGACCTGGCCGACATGCACGAGGGCCTCGCCGACAACCCCGTCGTCTGGGACCTGCAGAGCCGCTTCCCCCGCGTCTGAGCCGGCTCCCGGCGCCCGCGCGGGGCGTCACTCCCCCGTCGGCACCTCCACGCGCAGACCTATCTGCGCCGCGAACGCGGGCGCCAGCTCGATGAGTTGGGTCGGACTGATGATCGCACCCGACAGCCGGTCGATGCCCCTGGTGATCTGCAGTTCCGTGGCAGCCCGCAGATCGACGTCCTTCATCAGCACCCCGCCGAAGTCCATCCCGCGCAGCACGCAGTCGCGGAAGACGACCCGCTCCAGGCGTGCCGCGGCGAAGTCGGCCTCGGCCAGCACACAGCCCTCGAACGTCACGTCCTTGAGCACGGCCTTCCGGGCGTTCAGATAGTCGATCTTGCCGCCCTTGAAGTGCACCCGCTCCAGGGTCGCGCCGTGCGCCTGCAGCCCGCCGAACCGCGCGTCGCGCACCTCCACGTCGCGCAGCGTGGCGTCCGCGAGGTCCGTGCCCACGCCGCGCACCCCGTCGAGCACGCAGTCCACGAACCGCGACCGGCGCAGCCGGGCCTCGTCCAGCGCGCAGCGGCGGAACGCGCAGTCCATGAAGTACGCGCTGCGGCCGTCCTGGCCCGCGAAGTCGGCGTCGGTGAACTCCAGCCCGTCGTAGTCCTCCTCGGACTCCAGCTCTCCCCCGTCGAAGGGCCGCAGGTCCGGCAGCCGCACCTCGGGCAGCCTGGCCAGCGGCTGCCGGGCCTTGCGCGTCCTGCCCCTGTCGCCCGTGCCGCTCATGCCCGTCTCCCCTCGCCGTCACTCTCCGTACGCGTCCCACCGTGACACACGGCACTGACAACGTCCCGGGACGCCTTGACCTCAACCATGGTTGGGGTTGAAGACTCGGGGATGTTCCCCCGCCGATCTTCGAGGAGAGCCCCATGAGCCCCATGAACGCCGTCCGGCTGCACGCCTTCGGCCCCGCCGAGAACCTCGCCTACGAGCGGACCGAAGCCCCCGTCCCCGGCCCCGGCCAGGTCCGGATCGCCGTGCGCGCCGCCGGTGTCCACCTCGTCGACGCCGCCCTGCGCGCCGGCGACCCCAACGGCCCGTACGCCCTCCCCGAACTGCCCGTCGTCCCCGGCCGTGAGGTCGCCGGCACCGTCGACGCGCTCGGCGAGGGCACCGACCCGGCCTGGCTCGGCCGCCGCGTCGTCGCCCACCTGGGCGCCGGCGTTCCGGGCGGCGGCTACGCGGAGCTGGCCGTCACCGACGCCGAACGGCTGCACGAGATACCGGAGGGACTGGGCGAGGACCAGGCCATCGCCATGATCGGCACGGGCCGCACCGCGCTCGGCATCCTCGGCTTCACCGAGCTGACCGAGGACGACGTCGTGATCGTCACCGCGGCGGCCGGCGGCATCGGCTCCCTGCTCGTGCAGTACGCCCGGAACGCGGGCGCCACGGTCGTCGGGCTCGCCGGTGGGCCGGCCAAGGTCCGGCAGGTGAGCGCGCTGGGCGCGGACCACGCGCTGGACTACAACGACCCCGAGTGGGCCGAGCGGGCCCGTACCGCCCTGTGGGGGAAGTCCGTCACGGTCGTCTTCGACGGCGTCGGCGGCGAGGCCGCCCGCGCCGCCGTCGACCTGCTCGGGCCGGGCGGGCAGCACCTGGTGTTCGGCTGGTCCGCGCGGGGCATCACCGGCGGCGGCCCGCTGGATCTCGACCCGGACTGGCTCGCCGAGCGCGGCATCACCTCGCGGAGCGTGCTCGGGCCGGCCATGCTGGCGCGCTTCGGCGGCGGTCAAACCGGCCTGCGGCGGCTGGAGGAGGAGTCCCTGGCGCAGGCCGCCGCCGGCAAGGTCGTACCCGCCGTGCAGCGCTTCCCGCTCGCCGAGGCCGCCGCCGCGCACAAGGCGCTGGAGACGCGCGGAACGGTCGGCAAGGTCGTCCTGGTCCCCTGACGGGCCCGCCGCGCTCCCGCTGTCAGAGCCTCTCGGTCCGCCAAACCTCCGGCGCGCGAATGTCACCCGCCGGGCCTACGCTGGACTGCGAGCTTCTGCACGCCATCGGCCGCTCCCCGCAGCCGGCCGCGAGAGCAGGTCTTCATGAGCTCGACGAGCCAGCCCTCCATACCGTCCACCACCCGTTCCCACCGGCCGGAGGCCGACCCCCGCCGCTGGTGGGGACTGGTGGTGATCGCCCTCGCACAGCTCATGGTCGTCCTCGACGCGACCATCGTGAACATCGCGCTCCCCTCCGCGCAGCGCGAGCTCCATATGTCCGACAGCAACCGGCAATGGGTCATCACCGCCTACACCCTCGCCTTCGGCGGGCTCCTGCTGCTCGGGGGCAGGATCGCCGATCTGATCGGGCGCAAGCGCACCTTCGTCATCGGCCTGGTCGGCTTCGCCTGCGCCTCCGCCCTGGGCGGGGCCGCGCACACCTCGGGGCTGCTGTTCGCCGCCCGGGCCCTGCAGGGGGCCTTCGGCGCCCTCCTGGCGCCCTCCGCGCTGTCGCTGCTGACGACGACGTTCACCGACGTCAAGGAGCGCAGCAAGGCGTTCGGCATCTACGGCGCCATCGCGGGCGGCGGCGCGGCCATCGGGCTGATCATGGGCGGGCTGCTGACCGAGTTCCTGAACTGGCGCTGGTGCCTGTACGTGAACGTGCCGATCGCCCTCGTCGCGCTGCTGGGCGCGCTCTGGCTGCTGCACGACCCGCGCCCGGAGCGCGCGGGACGGCCGAGTCTGGACATCCGCGGCGTGGTGCTGGGCTGCGGTGGTCTGGTGGCGGTCGTCTACGGCTGCAGCGAGGCCCGGCCGCGCGGCTGGAGCGACCCGCTCGTGCTGGGGCTGCTGTGCGGCGGCGTGGTGCTGCTGGGCGTCTTCGCCTGGTGGCAGACGCGGGCGCGCAACCCCCTGCTCCCCCTGCACATCGTCCGCGACCGCAACCGTGGCGGTGCGTTCCTGATGCTGGCGCTGGCCGTCATGGGGATGTTCGGGATGTTCCTGTTCATGACCTACTACCTGCAGGTGGTGCTGGGCTATTCGCCGCTCAAGGCGGGGCTGGCCTTCCTGCCGTTGACGGGCGCCATCATCTTCGCCTCCACGCAGATCTCCGCGCGCCTGATGAGCCGTCTGCCGCCGCGCCTGCTGATGACGCCCGGTGCCCTCCTCGCGGCCGGCGGGCTGTTCGCACTGACGTTCCTGACCGTCGAGCCCGCCTACGCCTCGCACGTCCTGCCGTCGATGCTGCTGGTCGGCCTCGGCATGGGCCTGATCTTCATGCCCGTCATGGACGTCGCGACCTCGGGGGTGGCCGTCCACGACTCGGGTGTCACCTCGGCGACCGTCAATACGGCGCAACAGGTGGGAGGTTCCATCGGCACGGCGCTGCTCAACACCATCGCCACCTCCACGAGCGCCGCCTACATCACCGCGCACCTGCAGACCGCGGCCGCCACGGGCGGCATGACCCCGGACGTCCAGGACCGGGTCGTCAAGGAGGGCACCGTGCACGGCTTCGGCGTCGCCATCGCCTGGGGCTCGGGCATCATGCTGCTCGCGGCCACGGTGGCCTGGCTGCTGATCACCGCGCGGGCGCCCCGGCAGGCGTCGGCGGCCACCGAGTACGGGCCCGCCTACGACCCGCACCGCATGCGGGCCGTCTGAGCGCGGCATGCGGACAGGGCCGGACGGGGCCGGCAGTCGGCGTGCCCGGCGAAAATCGGTGGCGCGAAATGCACGATGGCCTCATCCTGACCCCCATGCCCATCAGAGACGCCGACCCCGCCGACTGGCCTGCCATCTGGCCGTTCTTCCGGGACATCACCACCGCCGGCGAAACCTACACCTACCCCCGCGACCTGACGTTCGAACAGGGGCGCGAGTGGTGGCTGCTGACGGCGCCGGGCCGGACGGTCGTGGCGGTGGACGACGACGGAACGGTCCTCGGCAGCGCCAAGATGAACCCCAATCAGATGGGCGGCGGCTCCCACATCGCCAGCGCCAGCTTCATGGTGGCGCCCGAGCACACGGGCCGCGGCGTCGGCCGGGCCCTCGGCGAGCACGCGATCGCGTGGGCGCGCGCCGAGGGCTACCGCGGCATGCAGTTCAACGCCGTCGTCGAGGCGAACACCCGGGCCGTCGCCCTCTGGCGCTCCCTGGGCTTCACGATCGTCGGCACGATCCCCGACGGCTTCCGGCTCCCCGACGGCTCGTACACCGGGCTGCACGTCATGCACCGCCCGCTGCGGTAGCCGCGGCTAAGCCACGATCCGCAGCTCCCTCGCCGTGTTGTTCAGCCGCCGCGCCCCCGTCTCCGTGCACAGGACGATGTCCTCGATGCGGACCCCGAAACGGCCCGGCAGATAGATGCCCGGCTCGATGGAGAAGCACATTCCGGGGACGAGGGGCAGATGTTCACCCTCCACCATGTAGGGGGGCTCGTGGGTGGTGACGCCGATGCCGTGGCCGGTGCGGTGGATGAAGTACTCGCCGTAGCCCGCCCGGCGGATGATCTGCCGGGCCACCCGGTCGATCTCCTGGCAGGCGACGCCCGGGCGCACCGCCTCGAACGCCGCCTGCTGCGCCTCCCGCACCAGGTCGTGGACCTTGCGCTCCTCGGAGGACGGCTCGCCCACGTGCACGGTACGGGTCGTGTCGGAGCCGTAGCCGTCCTTGAGCCCGCCGAAGTCGAGCACGACCATGTCGCCGTCCTCGATGACGCGCTCCCCCGCCTCGTGGTGCGGGTTGGCGCCGTTGGGGCCCGAGCCGACGATCGTGAAGTCGACCTGGCTGTGGCCGTTCTCGCGCAGCAGCCTGGCGAGGTCGGCGGCCACCTCGCTCTCCCGGCGGCCCGCGAACCGCAGGTCGACGATCGTCTCGTACGTGGCGTCCGCCGCGGCTCCCGCCGCCGCGAGCCGCTCCACCTCGTAGGCGTCCTTCACGGCCCGCATCATGGGCAGCGCCTCGGTGAGCGCGCCGTACGCCGTGCCCGGGAAGGTGCGCTGGAGGGCGAGCAGGTGCAGCGCCCAGGCATTGTCGGACACACCGTAACGGCCGTGCCCGTCAAGGAGCTTGGCGACCGCCGCGTACGGGTCCTCGCCGTCCGTCCAGCCGGTGATGACCAACGCGCCCGCGCCGGGCGCGCGTTCGGCGTCGGGGCGCTCCAGCTGGGGCACGATGAGCTGCGGGCGACGGCCCGGTACGAGCAGCAGGGCGGTCAGCCGCTCGCTGGTGGCCGGCGGTCCGTAGCCGCACAGCCATACGAGGTCGGGGCCCGGCGTGACGATCAGTCCGGCCAGCCCTTCCTGGGTGGCCGCGCGGGCGGCGCGGTCCATGCGCGCCGCGTAGAAGTCGACATCGCTCATGGGGGCAGAGTAATCCCCACGAAGGCGCTCGGCAGGGCGGTCTCTACCCCACGGGTGAGGGGCCCTCCTCCCCAGGGTGGAGACACCACCTACCCCAGGGTCGATTTCCCCCTGATTCCCCCCGGAAATCATTGTGTCCGCGGAACTCGGTTGCCTAGCGTGTTCATGCCCGTGCTGCACGCCCGTACGAACACCCCCGCAGTCGAATCCGCTGTCGGCACGCACAGATGCAGCGACGCAGCGACGTCAAGTGAAGAATGTTGAAGGAGCACCATGTTCCGTCGAGTCGGGCGGTTCGCCGTCCACCGGCCCTGGCTCACGATCGCGGGTTGGATCATCGCAGCCGTGGCCCTCGCCATACTGGCCCCCGGTCTCAAGTCCACCACTGATGAAACGGAGTTCCTGCCTTCCCATTACGAATCCGTACAGGTAGGCAACCTCCAGGAAAAGGCCTTCCCCAAGACCGAACAGCCCGCCGCCATAGCCGTCTTCCAGCGGACCGACGGCGGCAAGCTCACGGACGCCGACCGGCGTGACGTCATCAAGGTGGCCGGCGGGCTCGAAGGCAAGCACCGGGAGAAGATCGCCAAGGTCGTCACCGGACCGCAGGCCGTCTCTCCCAATGGGGAAATAGCCCTCGCGAACATCATCGCGACCACCAAGAACGCTTACGACGAGCAGTTGCCCAAGTCGGTCAAGCAGTTGCGCGAGGACGCCAAACCGCTGCTGGACGGCACGCAATTGAAGCTGGGCGTCACCGGTCAGGCGGCGACCGCGCTGGATTCGCAGGAGTCCTCGGGCGACACCGATGCGATGATCATGTCGGCGACGCTGCTGCTCATCATCGTGCTGCTGCTGGTCATCTTCCGCAGCCCGCTGATCGCGATTCTTCCGGTCGTCATCATCATGCTGGTGTTCATGGTCGCCATCGGCCTGATCGGCACCGCCGCCGAACTGGGCGGTCTGAAGGCCGACAGCTCGATATCCGCGATCCTCATCGTCGTTCTCTTCGGCGTCGGCACCGACTACATCCTCTTCCTGCTCTTCCGCTACCGCGAGCACCTGCGGGCCGGACAGGCGCCCAAGCAGGCCCTCGAGGACGCGGTCGCCAAGGTCGGCGAGACGATCGCCTCGGCCGCCGGCGCCGTCATCGTGGCCTTCCTCGCGCTGCTGCTGTCCACGATGGGCATGATGCGCGCGATGGGCCCGTCCCTGGCCATCGCCGTGGCCGTCACCCTCGTGGCCGCGCTCACGCTCGTGCCCGCCGTCTTCTCACTGCTGGGCGCCAAGGCCTTCTGGCCGTCCAAGGCGTGGAAGAAGCAGCCGAAGAATCGTTTCGCGAACGGCGTGGGCAACCTCGTCTCCCGCCGTCCCGGCATCATGGCGGCGCTGTCCACCGTCGTGCTCGCCGTCCTGGCCGTGGGCGCGTTCAACTTCAAGGCGGAGTTCGACACCTCCAGCCAGATGTCGCAGAAGCTCGAGTCCGTCCAGGCCATGAAGGACCTGCAGCGCGGCTTCTCCGCGGGCCAGTCCGACCCGGCCATGGTCTACCTCAAGTCCAAGGACGGCTCGCCCCTCGACAAGGCCGCCCTGGAGACCTTCCGCGGCAAGCTCGCCGCCGTCGAGGGCGTCGGCCAGGCCTCGCCCGCCGTCAGCAACCCCGACGGCTCCGTCGCCCAGTACAGCGTCGTCCTCAAGTACGCCCCCAGCGCCGACAAGGCCATCGAGCTGGCCGGCGGCCCCCTGCGCGACAGCGCCCACAAGGCGGCTCCCGAGGGCACCAAGGCGCTCGTCGGCGGCACCTCCGCCGTCCTGTACGACATCAAGGACGCCGTCGGGCACGACTACCGGCTCGTCTTCCCGGTCGCCGGCCTCGCCATCATGCTCATCCTGGGCCTGCTGCTGCGCAGCCTCGTCGCCCCGGTGTACCTGATGATCGCGGTGGCCCTCGGCTTCGGCGCCACCCTCGGCGCGACGGTCTGGCTCTTCCAGGACGTGCAGGGCAAGAACGGCCTGCTGTTCATGCTGCCGGTCATCGTCTATCTCTTCGTCGTCGCCATCGGCACCGACTACAACATCCTCATGGTCGCCCGCCTGCGCGAAGAAGTGCAGCGCGGCGTCGAGCCCAAGGAGGCCATCCGCACCGCGGTCGCCCAGTCCGCACCGACCATCAGCGCCGCGGCGATCATCCTCGCCGGCACCTTCGGTGTCCTGATGCTCGCGGACAACTCCATGCTCCAGCAGATGGGCTTCGCGGTGGCCTTCGGCATCCTGCTCACGGCCTTCGTCATGGCCATGCTGCTGGTGCCCACCATCACGTCCCTGCTGGGCCACAAGGCCTGGTGGCCGGGCCACCAGGACGCGCCCAAGGCCACCGCCGCCCCGGCGGACGCCGCCCTGGGCACCGCCCCGCAGTGGGAGGGCGAGCAGGTCCGGCGCTAGCCGCCACGGCCCGTGAAACGCACAGAACCGCAGGTCCCCTCCGGGGGGCCTGCGGTTCTGTCGTGAAGAGCCGACTGTCGGGTTCGAACCGACGACCTTCGCTTTACAAGAGCGGTGCTCTACCAGCTGAGCTAAGTCGGCTTGCGAGAGGCAGTCTAACCGGACTCCGACCATGCACAGGCCATCAATTTCGTAACCCCGCCGACTGCTGACAACCGTCCCCCGCCCGGGTAGCGTCACCGGCGATCCCGTCCAATTGGACTGGACCACTCCCTCTACTCGGATCGTCCGGCACGTTCCTGCCGGTGAAGGGACGCATCACCATGGCCACAGTCACGTTCGACAAGGCGACCCGCATCTACCCGGGCGCCCAGAAGCCGGCCGTCGACCAGCTCGACATCGCCATCGAGGACGGGGAATTCCTGGTCCTCGTGGGCCCCTCCGGCTGCGGCAAGTCCACCTCGCTGCGCATGCTGGCGGGGCTGGAGGACGTCAACGGCGGCTCGATCCGCATCGGCGACCGCGACGTCACGCACCTGCCTCCGAAGGACCGGGACATCGCGATGGTGTTCCAGAACTACGCGCTGTACCCGCACATGACCGTGGCCGACAACATGGGCTTCGCCCTGAAGATCGCCGGGGTGCCGAAGGCCGAGATCCGCCAGAAGGTCGAGGACGCGGCCCGCATCCTGGACCTCACCGAGTACCTGGGCCGCAAGCCCAAGGCCCTCTCCGGCGGCCAGCGCCAACGCGTGGCCATGGGCCGCGCCATCGTCCGCGAGCCGCAGGTCTTCCTCATGGACGAGCCGCTGTCCAACCTCGACGCGAAGCTGCGCGTGCAGACCCGCACCCAGATCGCCGGGCTGCAGCGCCGCCTGGGGATCACCACCGTCTACGTCACCCACGACCAGGTCGAGGCCATGACCATGGGCGACCGCGTGGCGGTGCTCAAGGACGGGCTGCTGCAGCAGATCGACTCCCCGCGCAACATGTACGACCGCCCCGCCAACCTCTTCGTCGCCGGCTTCATCGGCTCGCCCGCCATGAACCTGGTCGAGGTGCCGATCACCGACGGCGGCGTGAAGTTCGGCAACAGCATCGTGCCCGTCTCGCGCGAGGCGCTGACCACCGCCTCCGACAAGGGCGACCGCACGGTCACCGTGGGCGTGCGCCCCGAGCACTTCGACGTCGTCGAGCAGGGCGCCGGCTCCGTCGGCTCGCTCAGCAAGGACGCCCCGGCCGGCCTCGCCGTCACCGTCAACGTCGTCGAGGAGCTCGGCGCCGACGGCTATGTGTACGGCACCGCCGAGGTCGGCGGCGAGCAGAAGGACCTCGTGGTGCGCGTCAACGGCCGGCGCGTACCGGAGAAGGGCTCCGTCCTGCACGTCGTGCCCCGCGCCGGCGAGCTCCACGTCTTCTCCACGTCCTCGGGCGAGCGCCTCAGCGACTGAGCCCGACAGCAACACGACGGCGCCCCGGGTCCGTCGCGTACGGACCCGGGGCGCCGTCGTGTCCGCAAAATCCCCGACACATCCCCCATTTCGAGCCCCACGCGTCAAAGGAATAACCGCACCTGTGCGCAGCCGTGTCGCTCGACCGGGTGACTAAATGTCGCCTCGTCATTACCCCTCGCTACCATCTCCGGCATGAACCAGGCCGCCCGCCGCATCGGCAGAACCCTCGCTCTCGTCCTCCCGGTCGTTCTTGTGCTCTCGGGGACTCTCGCGGTAACGCGTGTCCCCTGGGCGGCACCGAACGCCGAGTCGCAGGTACTCACCGCCTCTTCCGGCAACGCCTCGACCGTCGCGCAGGTGCGCGCCCCGCACGAGGTGCTGCGCGACCGGCTGATGCGTGAGCTGCAGGAGAAGAACCCCGGCGTCGCCCTCACGCACCTGCAGGAGGCGACCAACGGCCGTCCCTCGCTGGCCCGGCACTGCGCGGACATCGCCCGTGCGCTGGGGCGTGCGGCGGTCGCCAAGTACCACTCGGTCAAGCAGGCGCAGTCCTACTCACGGCCCGTCTGTGACACGGCCTTCGCCTCCGGCGTCGTCCAGGGGCACTGACGGCCTCCGGCGGACCCCTTGAGGCCCCGGGGGCCGGCTGAGCCCCCTGGCGGGCTCCGGGCGGTCCCACGGCCGCCCCCATGGCTACGGGCGGGCCCACCGGCGGCGTCTCCGCTCGCGGCACCGCATATCGTGCGGAGCATGACCGCCGCGCATCCCTACCCGTACCCCGCGCAAGCCGTGATCCTGGCCGGAGGCCAGGGTTCACGGCTTCGCCCGTATACCGACGACCGTCCCAAGCCGATGGTCGAGATTCCCGGCACGGGAGTCCCGATCATCGGCCATCAGCTTGCCTGGCTGGCCTCCGAAGGCGTCACGGACGCCGTGGTCTCGTGCGGCCATCTGGCCGAAGTTCTCCAGGACTGGCTCGTGTCGGCCGATCTGCCGCTCCGGGTGACCACCGTGGTCGAGAAGGAGCCGCTCGGCCGGGGCGGCGGGCTCAAGTACGCGGCCGCCTCCCTGCCCCGCCCCGACGAACCCTGGTACGCCACGAACGGCGACATCTGGACGCGCTTCTCGCTGCGGGAGATGGCCGCCTTCCACCATGAGCGCGACGCCACGGCCACCCTGGCGCTGGCCCGGCCGCGCATCCCCTGGGGCGCGGTGAAGACCGACGAGTTCGGGCACGTCCTGGACTTCATCGAGTCGCCGCCCTCGCCGTACCAGATCAACGCCGGCGTGTACGTGTTCTCGCCCGGCTTCACCGACCTGCTGCCGGAGCGCGGCGACCACGAGCGGACCACGTTCCCCCGGCTGGCCCGCGAGCGCCGGCTGGCCGGCTTCCCGCTGCCGCACGGGGCGTACTGGCGCGCCATCGACACCGCCAAGGACCTGACCGAGGCCGCCAAGGAGCTGGCCCGCTAGGGAGCCGGTTCCGCCCCCGTACAGCAGAGCGCCGGCCGGGCTGGAGGTCCAGCCCGGCCGGCGCGTGGGGGGTGGGGAGGCGGTTCAGCCGAGGAGGCCGCCGAGGGCGCCTCCGCCGCGTGAGCCGCCGGAGCCGGAGCCGCTGGACGAGCCGCCCGAGCCGCCCGCGCTCCCTCCGGTGGAGGTGCCCGTCGACGAGCCCGAGGAGCTGTGCGGCGGGGCCGCCGGCGCCGGGGCCTGGCGCGGGGTCTGCGGGGCCGGGCGGACGCTGCCCGTGCTGCCGGGCTGGCCGGCGCTGCCCGCCGAGCTCGCGGGCGTCCGTGCCGCGCCGGGCGCGGACGGGGTGGCGGCCGGCGTCGGCGCCTTGCGGTTGGAGGCGCTGGGCTTCGGGGTGCCCGCGACCGCGGGGCCGTGGGAGCCGCGCGGGGTGGACGAGGAGGGCCGCTGCGGGAGCGGCGAGCCGGGGAGGCTGTTGGCGGGCGGGGCGGGCGTCCCGGGCGCCTGGGCGACCCGGGAGGAGCGGACGGCCCCGCCGAGCATCGAGCCGGCCAGCAGGGAGATCCCGATGAGGACCGTCGCCATCACGGTGCCCCGGCGCAGTACGCGCCGCCGCAGGTCCCACAGCTCGGCACGCGGGCCGAGCCGCCGCCAGGCCTCGCCGGCCAGCCGCCCGTCGATGGAGTAGAAGGGCGCCCCGGCGATCACCAGGGGGCTCCACGCGGCGAGGTAGATGATGTCGGGCGCGTCGTAGGCGGGGGCGTTCTGCCAGCTGACCGTGACGAGGAGGACCGCGGACAGCAGGGCGCCGATGGAGGCGGCGAGCCGCTGCCAGAGGCCGAAGATCGTCAGGATGCCGACGACGACCTGGAGGAAGGCGACGGTGAGGCCTGCGCCGACGGGGTGGCTCAGGGCGAGGTCCCGCAGGGGCGAGGCCACGGCCCAGGGGTGGAGCTGGGTGAGCCAGCCGACCATGGAGCCGCGCTTGCCGCCGTCGAAGTAGACGGGGTCGCACAGCTTGCCCATGCCGGCGTAGATCGAGATGAGGCCGAGGAAGATGCGCAGCGGCAGCAGGACGACGCCGAGGTTCATCCGGCGCCCGGGGTAGTAGGCGTGGCGGACGGAGTCGCCGCGGCCCTGGTCGAGCTCGTCGTCCTCGTCGGGGTCCTGCTCGTCGAACTCGGGGTAGTCGTAGTGCTCTTCGTCGTACGCGCTCTCGGTGGTGCGCACGCCGTGCAGCAGTTGGGTGCCGGGGCCGCCCGGAGCCGCCTCGGCGGGCACCCGGGGGCCGATGACGGTGGTCGGGGGGCCGTCGTCCGCGCCGATGCGCGGCAGCACCTGGGTGGCTCCGGCGTCCCCCGAGGCGGCCGGATGGCCGGGCCCGGCGGCGCCGGAGTCCCGGACGGCCTCCAGGAGTTGGGTGGAGGCCGAGTCGCCCGGACCGGTCCGCCCGCTCCACACCACGGGGGCGCGGCGCTTGGCCGCGCCGCTCTTGACGGTGGGCAGCCGCGCCGTGTCCACTCCTCCGGCGAATTGCCGTACGGCGCGTGGGGGCCGGGCTAGCTGCACCCGGAAGCTCAGGTTGTTGACGATGACCTGCGCGGGGTCGGACGGGACCTTCACCGTACTCAGCACGGGCTGGTCGTCGTAACCCGAAGAGCTTCCCCCCGTAGGTGTGCGGGGTGTTCTGGTGTCCACACTCATCTAACCGAGTGACCGGAGATTAGGACACTGCCTTGACCGGTTCGATGTGTCCGAGACCCGTCAAGATCATCAAGAAAACGCCCGGCGGCCAGGGAAGATCATCCCTGGCCGCCGGGCGAAACGGTTCGCGTCAGGCGCGGCGGCGCGCCGCCTCGTAGAGCACGACGCCCGCGGCGACACCGGCGTTGAGCGACTCGGCGCCGCCCGGCATCGGGATCCGCACCCGGAAGTCGCAGGTCTCGCCGACCAGGCGGGACAGGCCCTTGCCCTCGCTGCCGACGACGATGACGACCGGGCCCTCCAGGGCCTCCAGCTCGTGCAGCTCGACGTCGCCGTCCGCGGCGAGGCCGACGACCATCAGGCCTTCCTTCTGGTACGCCTCGAGCATGCGCGTCATGTTGGTGGCGCGCGCCACGGGCGTACGGGCGGCCGTGCCGGCCGAGGTCTTCCAGGCGCTGGCGGTCATGCCGGCCGCACGGCGCTCGGGGACGACGACGCCGTGACCGCCGAAGGCGGAGACGGAGCGGACGACGGCACCGAGGTTGCGCGGGTCCGTGATGCCGTCGAGCGCGACGATCAGCGGGTCCTCGCCGTCGTCGTAGGCGGCGGCGGTGAGGTCCTCGGGGTGCGCGTAGTCGTACGGCGGCACCGAGAGCACGAGGCCCTGGTGGTTGAGGCCGTTGGTCATGCGGTCGAGCTCGGGACGGGGGGCCTCCATGAGGTTGAGGCCCTTTTCCGTGGCGAGCTGGAGCGCCTCGCGGACGCGCTCGTCGTTGTCCAGGAACTGCTGGACGTAGAGCGTGTTCGCGGGGACGCCCTCGCGCAGCGCCTCGACGACCGAGTTACGGCCGACGACGAGCTCGTTGGTGCCCTTGGGGCCGCCGCGACGCGGCGCGGGGCGGCGGGCGGCGACGGTCCGCTTGGCAGCGGCGTTGGCGAGGCGGTTCTTCTTGTGCCCCTTGCGCTCCGACGCGGGCGGGGTCGGGCCCTTGCCCTCCAGGCCTCGGCGCCGCTTGCCGCCGCTGCCGACCGTCGCGCCCTTCTTGTTGGACGTGCGGCGGTTCCTGCGCTGGCTGTTGCCGGCCATGGGGTCACCTGTTTCTTTACTGCTCAGAGCCTCTGGGACAGAGGCTCAGTAAACGTACGTACGAAAAGTGTCCCTCAGGACAGGGACCAGCGCGGTCCGGCGGGGGTGTCCTCGATCGCGAGTCCGGAGTGCTGGAGCTGATCACGGATCGCGTCCGCGGTCGCGTAGTCCTTACGCCCCCGGGCCGCTTCACGCTGCTCGAGGACCAGCCTGACCAGGGAGTCCACCACGCCGTGCAGATCGTCACCACGACCGGAGGCATCGGCCCACTGCGCGTCCAGCGGATCCAGACCCAGCACACCCAGCATCGCACGGACCTCCGCCAGCCGGGCGACAGCCGAATCCTTGTCATCCGC
>NZ_JBFADG010000011.1:0-181008 GCF_040641275.1 Streptomyces sp. NPDC021096
GGCCCTCGCCGAACTCCGCGGCGTCGGACGCCTCGGCGACGTCGCCTTCGAGGGCGCGCAGGCCACCGTCAAGCTCGACGAGACCGCCGGCGCCCGCCTCACCCTCCAGGCCGGCGACATCACCGTCGGCCGCCTGAACGGCGCCGCGGACATCCGCACCCAGAAGGGCAACCTGAACATCACCGAAGCCCTGCACGGCACGGTCACCCTGCGCACCGAACACGGCGACATCTCCGTCGGCGCCGCCCGCGGAATCTCCGCCACCCTCGACGCCGGCACCGCCTACGGCCGCATCCACAACACCCTCAACAACACCGACGGCAACGCCGCCGGCCTCAACATCACCGCCACCACCTCCTACGGCAACATCACCGCCCGCAGCCTGTGAGCGGCCGGGTGGACTTCACCAATGGCTCACTGGATCAGGTCGGTGTGCGGATGCTCCGGGGACTCCGGGCAGACGTAGAGCTGCAGATTGTTGGTCCTGGAGATGTGGACCCTGGGCGGGCTCGACACGCCACCGTTGCCGGACTCAGCGAGGTCTCGATCCTCGTACGGGACCCAACTCTTGTTGCCGCTGTCCCATTCAACCGAGGCTATGGTCAGCAGCGGGACCATCCCGGCGCCACAGTCGGCGCAGAACCGGGCGACAGGATCGGTGAGGCCCCACGGGGCCCAGCCGCCGACCTTCCAGCCCGGGGCCTCGGACAGAGCGCTCGAGTAGAACGCCTCCGGGTAGGGCTCGTAGGAGCTGTCCACACCGGCGTCCGCCGCCTGCCACCTGTCCCAGTCCTTCAGCGGCTGCTGCAACTCCTTGCCCAACTCCAAGTAGTTGGGGTACTCGGTGATCCGCTCCGGCGCGAGCAAGCACGGCACCGGCATGTAGCCCTCGTATTCCCCCTCAGTCGACTCGGGCGGCGTGGCGAGGATGTCGGCGACCTCGGCGGCGGATCGCCAGACCAGCACGGTCGGAGGCTTGAAATCCGGCTCGTGCTCCCAGGGACACCACAGCACCTGGAGCAGATCGGCCCCTCCCGGCGGTCGCAGCAGGGGTGCGTCGCGCACGTACAGCTGGACCACGGGCACCATGGGGTTCGGACCCTCGTACTCCTCGTCGGTCGAACTGTCGTACAGCCCGTGCACCTCGTCGCAGTACGGCCACGGCTCGTCGGCGGGCCACAGCAACGGCCCACCGACCGAACTGTCCTGCGGCGACGGAGACCCGGGGCGCGGATGCAACCGGATCGCCGTGCGTGCCAGCGGAGCCAGTTCAGGGAAGAGCGCGGCGACGTCGAGCGGCCGCGGCGGAGTGGTACGGATGTGGTTCATAGCGGCGATGCTGCCAGCAGCCTCTGACAATGGACGACGCGTCGGAGAAACGGTCCCCCCTCACCCGACCGGGTGGCGCTACCGTCGAGCTGGAGACACCCGTCCACGACCTCGCACACGATCCGGTCCATGGGAGCAGTGATGGCCGCAGAAGCCAGGTATCAGCAGCCGGAGCGGGCCACGCCGGAGAACTGGATGTACCCGCCGGCCGACGGCTGGACGTACGACCAGGTGAAGGAGCTGGTCCTGCCATGTGACTGGGAACTACTGGGCGGGAAGATCGTGGTACGAGGAGAAACCAGGTGGTGGCACAACCGTGTGCGGAACCGGTTGTACACACGGATCGACGACCTTCTGCAGGAGCCCTACACCGTCGAGGCCGAGCAGGCACTGTTCGTGGACAAGCGCAACGCGCCACGGCCGGATGTCCTGGTCTTCGACAAGACCGGCCTCGACGTCGGCACCGTGGACTGCATCCCCGTCGAGAACGCCGTCCTCGCCATCGAGGTCGTCTCGCCCGGTTCCGTCTCGGAGGACCGGCTCTACAAGCCCACCATCTACGCCAGCGTGGGCATCGACTACTACTGGCGAGTGGAGCGAGGACCGGACATCGCTCCTGAGGTGCACGAGTTCTGGCGAGACGCCGAGGCAGGCCTTTTCGTCCCGAGCCCCGAACGCCGTACGCACGTCGGCACCCTCAAGACGACTGTGCCGTTCCCCATCGAGATCGATCTCCGCAACCTGATCAAGATCTGACCGCCACGCCCCAGTTCAGCGGCTCGCCGCAAGCGGCAGCTCGCACCACACCGTCTTGCCGATGCCGTGCGGGCGGGGGCAGAAGCCCCACCTTTCGGCAAGCGCGGCCACGAGCCGCAGGCCCCGCCCCGCCTCCTCGTCGACCGACGCCCGGCAGCGCCGGGGGATCCCGTCGCCCGCGTCCGACACCTCGATGCGCAGGTTTCCGTCGGCCACGATGCACAGCACGTGGATTTCCCGCCCCGGCGACACCCGCCCGTGCCTGCACGCGTTCGTCATCAACTCGCTGAGCAGCAGCACCGCCGTCTCGGCCGCCTCCTCCGGTGCCCGCCACGAGCGGGCCTGCTCGCGCAGCAGCCGCCGGGCTGCGCCGACACTGCGGGGGTGGCGGGTGAACCGCCACCAGACGTATGTGGGCGGGGCGTCGAGTCGCACGGCTGTCATCGGTGTCCTTGGTGCGCGAGCGTCGCTCGTGAGCGGGGAGTTTTCGGCGTTCAAGGCTCAAAGGGTGCTGTTGCGGGAGCAGAATCGGCAGTATCGACGTGGGTACGGGGCCCTGCCGTCCCCGGCATGGGCTCGGGAGGGGGCAAGCGCAGTGTCGACCGAGAGCTCACAACCGCCGATGGCCTGGCGCTATTGCGGCAACCAGATCAAGCTCTGGCGCGCGCAAGCCGGCGTGAGCCGGGAGCAGTTGGCGCAAGAGGCCAATTACGGTTACGAGAGCCTCAAGTCCATGGAACAGGGTCGGCGACGGCCGAGCCTGCGGCTCTTGCAGATCGCGGACGAGATGTGCGGGGCGAACGGGTTGCTGCTGGCGGCGCGGGACTATCTGCAGCCGGAGAAAATCGCCACACAGTTCGTCGAATTCGCCGCCGCCGAGGCTGAGGCCATCTCGCTGGCCTCATACGCTCCTCTCCTCATCCCGGGCCTGCTGCAGACCGAGGACTACGCGCGGGCTCTGATGAACAGCCACTGGCCGCCAGCGGATGATGAGACGATCGAAGAGCGCGTATCGCGCCGACTGAAGCGGCAGGAGAACCTGACGCGCAAGCCCGCGGCGATCTTCACCTACGTGGTCTACGAAGCGGCTCTACACACCGGAGTCGGCGGACCGGCCGTCATGAAAGCCCAGTTGGCCCACCTGATCGATGCAGGCCAGATGCGCAACATCTCCATCCAGGTGCTCCCCGTCGGCGGCTACGCGCCATCCCACCTCAATGGTTCGCTCGTGCTGGTGGAGACCGCTCAACACGAGCACTACGCCTACGTGGAGGGCCAGGGCACCTACGTTCTCCACTCGGACACGGAGACCGTGAGCACCCTCACCAAGTACCTAGACATGATCAGCAGGCAGGCACTGAGCAACGCGGAATCGGCACAGTTCATCGGAAAGGTAATGGCGGAGCTATGAGCGCCGAAGTCACCTGGTTCAAGTCCAGCTACAGCGACGGCGGCGGCCACGACTGCGTAGAGGTCGCCATCCCCAACGGCACGGTCCACGTCCGGGACTCGAAGCTCGGGTCGGCAAACGGCCATCCCCGAATAACAATCTCGCCCGCCACCTGGGCCGCCTTCACAGCCGAGCTTCGGGGGTCGAGGGTCGAGCCCCCTATGTAATGAATGGTGGGTTGGGACAACCCACCCACCCTCCCAACTCCCGCGTAAGCACACGCGGATGACTTTCCGCAACCGAGTCGCCACACCGCGCACTCGCCCTGTAGCGTGCGCAGCAACAAGCAACCCCCGCCGGTGCTACCAACACCAGACGGGGGTCTGACCACCAAGATCGAATCGAGCGATCCCGTGGCTGTAGCCAACCCTATCGTCGCCCCTCGCCCCTACGACCCCCCAATGGCCTCACCCGGCTACGGAAAGAAATCCGCACCGGACCAGGCGCCGCGCAAAGCCGACACCTTCGCTCATCTGCCCCAGCGCGAGGCGTACATCGCCTCCCACATCGACCGTCTGCCCGAGGGCGCGGCCATGGACGTGAAGACGCTGGCCAAAGAGCTGCCCCTGTACGGCCAGCAAGCCATCGGCACGGCCCTCAACGCGCTCTCAACTGCCGGGCACCTGCGCCGTGAGCGCGAAACGGTCGGCGACGGGCGTACGCAGTGGGTGTTCCGCACGCACTTCTCCCGCACGCCGCGCAGCGACGCCTGGTGGGCGCGCCACCTGCAGGGCGACGTCCCGAAAGAGGCAGAGCCAGAGGCACCGGCAGAGGCACAGGCCAAAGCACCGGCGCAGCCGCGCGCCCGAGCGCCCCGCTCCGAGGCGTACGAGGCCCTCGCCGCGCTGGGCCGCACCGACGCCCGAATGACGCTCTCGGCATCCGAGTGCGAGGAGCTGGAGCCGCTCGCGGCGGAGTGGCTGGCCCGGGGCGTACCGCGAGAGCACATCGTCCGGGCCCTCACGACGGACTTGCCGGAGAACGTCCACGTCCCGGGGGCCTTCGCCCGTAGGCGCCTGAAGGACAAGATGCCGCCGGAGCCACTGCCCGAGCCGGCCCCGGCCCCGGTGCGGCGCCGCATGATGGAGTGCACCGGCTGCGGCACACCGGGCCGCCCGGAAGCGCTCTCCGGCGGCCTGTGCCGCGCCTGCCACGGCGAACACGCTGCTCAGCAGCAAGCCGCCGAGCCACCACCGGTCGACGTCCGTTCCCGCGCGGCGGCCGTACGGGCGGCCAGCCGGACCGGCCGGGATGCGTTCCTCGCCACGAAGAAACGCTGACGCGCCCGAGCCCCCTACTTGCCGCTGTCCTCCGCCAAGGTGTGCGCGACAAGGGCATTGGCGTGACCGTGCCCCAGGCCGTGCTCGGCCTTGAGCCAGGCGACCAGCTCCATGTGCTTGGCCAGAGGCGACGCACGGATGAGGTCCTTCCACTCCGCTATCGGCCGGCCGTACTTCTTCTCGATCGACGGGAAATAGCTGGCGGGGCCCTTCACGGTTTCAGTCATGCCCGGAGTCTGGCACCCACCACTGACAACGCAGCACCGGTCGAACTCCGGTCGAACTCCGGGCGGCCGGCCGGGCTGGCCGGGACTCGTTCCTCACGATGAAGGAACGGTGAAACCGGGCTTGCAGCGAGAGCCGGGTCGTACCGCACAATCGGCGGCACCAACCCGGATCTACAGACTGAGAGTCGCGAGATGCGCGTGTTATTGGTGGCGTACGGGTCGCGCGGGGACATCGAACCGCTGGTGGGACTCGCGGTGCGGTTACGGGCACGTGGCGCGGAGGTGCAGGTGTGCGCGCCGCCGGACTTCGCGGAGCTGCTGGACGGGTTCGGCCTGCCGCTGGTGCCGCTCGGGCCGTCGTTGCGCGAGCTGGCGACCGCGGAGGCGACGGGAGAGATTCCGCCGCTGGCGGAGAGCCTGCCCGAGCTCGCGGCCGGGTTGGTCGCCATGGCGTACGACACGGTCGCCGCGGTGGCCGAGGGATGTGACGCGGTGGTGGGGACCGGCATCTTCCCGGCCGCGGCCGCCGCGCGGTCGGTGGCCGAGGGGCTGGGCATCCCCTATGTGTTCGTGGCGTACTTCCCGACCTATCTGCCGTCGCCGCATCACCCGCCGTTCGAGATTCCGGGCCGGCCGTTCCCGCCGGGTGTGACCGACAACCGGGCGCTGTGGGACCTGGACGTCGAGACCATGAACGTGGTGTTCGGTACGGGGCTCAACGCCCACCGGGCGTCGATCGGCCTGCCGCTGGTGGACAGCTTCCGCGACTACGTCCTGACCGACCGCCCGTGGCTGGCGGCGGACCCGACCCTGGGCCCGTGGCCGGAGCCGGCGGACCTCGAGGTCGTACAGACCGGCGCATGGATACGGGAGGACGAACGCCCCCTTCCGGCCGATCTGGAGGCGTTCCTGGACGCCGGCACCCCACCGGTGTTCGTGGGCTTCGGCAGCATGGCCGTGCGCGACGCGGAGGACGTCACCCGGGCGGCCGTCGAGGCGGTCCGCGCACAGGGCTGCCGCGTACTCCTCTCCCGCGGCTGGGCCGACCTGGCCCTGGTCGACGACCAGGACGACTGCTTCGCCGTCGGCGAGGTCAACCAGCAGGCACTGTTCCGTAGGGTGGCCGCCGTCGTGCACCACGGCGGCGCGGGCACCACGACGACGGCCGCCCGGGCCGGCGCGCCGCAGGTGGTGGTCCCCCAGATGGGCGACCAGCCGTACTGGGCCGGCCGCGTGGCCGAGCTGGGCATCGGCGCGGCACACGACGGCCCGGTGCCGACCGCCGAGTCCCTGTCGGCCACGCTCAAGACGGCCCTGGCCCCCGAGACCCACGCACGAGCGGCTGCCGTGGCCGGCGCGATCCGTACCGACGGGGCGGAGGTGGCCGCGAAGCTGCTGCTCGACACGGTCACCGGGTGAACTCGTCGACAAGCTTGACGAATTCGTCCTCCTTCTCGAAGAACGCGACGTGCCCGGCGTCGATCTCGGCGTACGTGCTGTTCTCGATCGCGGCGTGCAGGAAGCGGCTGTTCTCGACCGGGACGCAGACGTCCTGGGTGCAGCCGATGACGAGGGTCGGGGCCTTCACGCGCGGCAGGAGGTCACGGATGTCGACGCGGAGGTCGAGGTCGACGTGGCGCAGGGTGCCGGGGGTGGGCGGCATGTTGGGGATGAGGAGTTCGACCTGGTCGCGGCCGATCGCGTTGAGGAAGCCGCGGCTGAAGCCGGTCATGGCGACGTGACGGCCGAAGGCGGCCGGGTCGGAGGTGCCGATCTGCTGCCACAGGGTGAAGTAGTTGCGCAGGTACTCGTCGCCGTCGGTGTGGGCCCATCCGGCGAGCAGGATCAGGCGGCGCACGAGGTCGGGACGGAGGGCGGCGACGGCCGCGGAGACCGTGGCGCCCATGGAGAAGCCCAGCAGGTCCACCGGGCCCTCGCCCGCGTCCTCGATGACGGCGATGACCTGCGCGGCCAGGCCCTCCACGGTCAGCGGGCCGCCGTCGTCCGTGGTGCGCTCGGTGCCGGACAGGTCGGGGGTGATCACCGTGTGGCCGGCGGTGAAGCGGGGGACGGTGCTGCCCCAGTTCACCGCGGCGCCGCCGGAGCCGGTGCCGTGGACGAGGACGAGGGCGGGGCCCGAGCCGGTGCGCTCGTAGTGGACGCGGGCGTCGGCGACGGTCACGGTGGCGGACGCAGCAGCGGCGGACATGGTGGTGGACATGGCTTCTCCTCCTGGGGTGGTGGGCGCCGGGGCGTCCGCTCCGGCAACGCCCACACTTCCGCCTGGTCAGCGGGGGCGGGAGAGCCCCGTCGACCCTGGGACCGGGAGTCCCTGGATACATCGCGGAGCCCTCCGGCAGGATGATCTTCATGACGATCGACCGCCGTGAGCTCGCCGACTTCCTCCGCCGTTCGCGCGAGCGGGTGCGCCCGCAGGACGCGGGGCTGGTCGCGGGCCCCAGGCGGCGCACACCGGGGCTGCGGCGCGAGGAGGTCGCCCACCTCGCGGGCATGTCGGCCGACTACCTGATCAGGCTGGAGCAGGCCCGGGGCCCGCAGCCGTCGCCGCAGATGCTCGCCGCGCTCGCCCGGGCCCTGCGGCTCAGCGACGACGAGCGCGACCACCTCCACCTGCTCGCCGGGCACCGCCCGCCCGCCGGCCGCGTCGCGGGCGACCAGGTCAGTGCGGGGCTGCTGCACCTGCTGGACCAGCTGCCCGGCACCCCGGCCCAGGTGATCAGCGACCTGGGCGACGTCCTGGCCCAGAACGACATGGCCCGGTCCCTGCTGGGCGGGGTGTGCACGGTGTCCGAGCACGGCCGCAACATCGTCTGGCGCTGGTTCGCCGACCCTGCCGCCCGCGACGCGTACCCGGCCGAGGAACACGACCACTACAGCCGCGTCCACGTCGCGGACCTGCGGGCCGCCGTGGGCCGCCGGGCCGGGGACCCGGCCGCCACCCGGCTGGTGGAGCGGCTGCGGGGCGCCAGCGAGGAGTTCGCCGCCCTGTGGGAGCTGCACGAGGTCGCCGTGCGCCGCCGCAGTCGCATGCGGGTGCTCCACTCGGTGATCGGCCCGGTGGACCTCGACTGCCAGGTCCTCCTCGCCCCGGAGGGCGACCAGCGCGTCGTCCTGCTCACCCCGCCGCCCGGCACGGACACGGCCGACCGCCTCGCGCTGCTCCGGGTCGTCGGCACCGAGCAGTTCACACCCGCCGGCTGAGGACCGGGCGGCCGCCGTCACCCGTTCGAAGGCGCAGGGGCTGCGCCGCACCGGCCGGGCGTGTGGGATGGGCGGGAGAGCTCGCCCTGGCCACAGAACGGGACAGTGATCGCCATGGGGTGCGAGGCCAACCTTCCCCCTCCTCTCCTTCCCCGCCGGATGACGCGCCCCTTCGACCTGCCCTTCGCAGCCAGGACCGACGTGGAGCGGCACCGCGCCGCCGCGCACTCCCGCTCCTGGATGCACCGGATGGGCCTGCTGCCCGACGGGCGCGCCCGGCACCGCGACGACCGCCACGACCGGCCCGACATACCGCTGTGGGCCGCCTCCGTCTTCGGCGACGCCACCGGCCCCGACCTCGACCTCTGCTCCGACCACGCCTGCTGGTGGGCGCACCTGGACGAGCTGCTCGACGGCCCCGTCGGGCACGACACGGTCCGGGTGCGGCGCCTGGTCGCGGACCTGGTCGCCGTGGTGACCGGCGGGGTACCGGGAGGCGCCGTACCCGCCGCCGAGCCCGTCGTGGCCGCGCTCGCCGACCTGTGGGCGAGGGAGTGCCAGGGCATGTCACCGGCCTGGCGGGCCCGCGCGGTCGGCCACTGGGCGGGCTTCCTCCATACGTGCGCCATCGCCTGCGACCACCGCCACCGCCGCCACCGGCCCGGCCGGCGCACCGCCCTGGGCATCGAGGACTATCTGCAACTGCGCGCCATCTCGGGCGTGGTGTGGGTGATCCTGGACTTCGCCGAGCGCGTCGGCCACTACGAGGTCCCGCCGGACATCCTGGAGAGCGCCCCCATGCAGGCCATGCGCCGCATCACGGCCCGCGTCACCGGCCTCACCCAGGACGTCCGCTCCCTCCCCGAGGAGGAGGCGGCCGGCGACCCGGACAACATGGTCCTCGTCCTCCAGGCCCAGGGCCTCACCCGCGAGCAGGCGATCACCCACGTCCACGCCGTCCTCCGCGAACAGACCGCGACCTTCCTGACGGAAGAGGCCCACATCCCCCGCCTGTGCGACCGCCTGTCCGTACCCCAGCGCGAACGCGCCCGCGTCTACCAGCACATCGCCGACATGCGCGCCATCATGCGCGGCAGCCACGACTTCTGTCTGACGGGCCGCCGCAGCGTCCGTGGCGGGAACAACGAACTCCGCTGCGTCCGCTTCTGATCCGACCGCCTGCCCGCCCGAAATGGCTTCGACAACCTCCCGCGCCCAGGTCACGATCACTCCATGACGAGCCTGAGCAACCGCGCCGAGCAAGCCGTCCGCATCGCCGTCGAGGCGGGCCGGCAACTGGGGCTGCGCGCCGACGAGCCCCGGGTGCTGCACGACGTCTTCAACGTCCTGGTCCATCTCGCGCCCGACCCGGTCGTCGTGCGCGTACCGTCCCTGACCCTCATGGGCGCCGACGCGCTGGTGGCGAAGCAGCGGCGCGAGCTCGCCGTGGCGGGCTGGCTGGCGGACGCGGGGGCACCGGTGGTGGGGCCGAGCCCGCTGGTGCCGCGGGAGCCGGTGGAGTGCGAGGGCCGCTCGCTGACGTTCTGGGAGTTCGTCGACGAGGTCGACCCCATCGCGGAGGCGATCGCGTCCGACCCGCAGGCCCTGGAGGACCGCTTCGTCGAACAGACCGGCTGGGCCGCCGGCCTGCACGCCGCGCTCGCCGGCTACCCCGGCGAGCTGCCGACGCTCTCCCCGCTGGTGCCCGCCATAGGCGAAGCACTGACCGAACTGGCCCGGGCGCGGCCCGAGTTCCTCACCGCCGAGGACCTCGACCGGGCCGGACGCGAGTACGCGGCGCTCGAAGCCCTCGTCCGCGACTTCCCCGCGTACTTCCCCGGGGTCCGGCTGCAGGCCCTGCACGGCGACTCCCCCGCGTACAACCTCCTGCGCACCGCCACCGGGCACCTCTTCAGCGACTTCGAGGACGTCACGCGCGGCCCGGTCGAGTGGGACCTGACCCTCGTCGGCCCGCGCGCCGTCGAGGAGTACGAGCGCGCCTCCGGCACCCGGGTCGACCGCGCCCTCCTGGAGGTCATGGAGGGAGCGCGGCTGCTGCAGGTGGTGAGCGCGCTGGCCGCCGTGCCGCTGATGCCCGAGCTGGGGCCGATGCTCGAACCCGCCGTGGCCCAGTGGCGCGCCCGCACCCCGCTCACGCTGCCGGCCTTGGGCTGACCGTCAGCCGTCTGTCCGGCGGCCGAAGTGCACGGTCTTCGCCGTCAGCAGGAACAGGTCCGCCCGCCGGTCGACCCCCGCCGGGTCGGCCGGGTCGAGCAGCCGGTCCAGCGTCGCCAGGTCCTCGGCGTCCAGGTCCTCGGTGAGCGTCTTGCGGTGCCGCTCCAGCGCCTGCCGCACCGACTGCCGGGGGCCGTCCGCCAGCGGAGCGGGGTGGTCCACGAGGAAGGTCCGGCTGCGTACGTCGGCCAGGCCCGCGGCGCGCAGCATGCCGGGCCAGTCCTCGACCACCGCCACGGTCCCGGGCAGCTCGGCCCGCATCCGGCTGAAGCGCTCCGCCATCGCCGCGGCCAGCCGGTCCTGCAGTCCGGGCCGCCCGAAGCCCAGGTCGCGGGGCAGCCAGTGGGGCGACAGGCCGCCCTCGACGATCGCCAGGTGCCCGCCGGGCTCCAGCAGCCCGGCCAGCCGGTCCAGCGCGTCCTGCTGGTCACCCACGTGGTGCACGACCTGCCCCGACCAGATCAGGTCCGCCGGGTCCAGGCCCGCGAGCCCCTCCGGGAACTCCGCCACCTGGGTCCGCAGCCGGACGCCGAGCCGGTCGGCCCGCCGCCCGGCCCGCTCCAGCAGCTCGGGCGAGCCGTCCACCGCGGTGACCTCGGCCTGCGGGAACGTCTGCGCCAGGCGGCAGGCCGCGACGCCCGGGCCGCTGCCGATGTCCAGGATCCGCCGGGGGGTGAGGTGGGCCAGCTCCTCGAAGGCCTGCCGCACGTAGGGGCTGTGGGTCTCGCCCTCGCGCTCGAGCATGTCGGCCATCGCGGCCCAGTCGAAATCGTTCATCGCACCTGTTCCAGTTCCAGTCGCTCGTCGCCTGCTGTGAGCCGACGATGCGCCCGGACGGGGGCGGTTGCCAAAGGTTCTTGCGGTTTCCGCAAAAAGCGGGAAGCAAGGGTAGGCGTTCAGGAAGGGCGCCCGGGCTGGTCGTCCTCGCCCGCCATGACGTAGGCACCGCCTTCGAGCCGCTCGACCAGCCCGCGCGTCCACTGCGCGCCGCTGTCCGCGGTGTGCAGCCACATCCCCATGATCTCGCCGATGTGGCCCCAGTCCTCGCCCTCCGCCGGGGCCCAGCGCCGGCGGACGTCGTCGCGCCACTCCTCCAGCCCGGCCAGCCGCTCCTTGAGCAGGGCGATCGCCTCCGCGCGCGGCAGGTCGACGATGAAGCCGACGCCGGCCGTGAGGACGTCGACCTTCTGGTCGACGGAGGAGAGCGCCTCCCGCAGCAGCCGCAGGTACTCCCGCTCCCCCGCCCCGGTCAGCTCGTACTCCGTGCGCGGCGGGCCGCCCGCCTCGCTCGGCGCGACGTCGTGCGCGATGAGCAGGCCTTGCCCGGCCATGGCCTTGAGCGCGTGGTAGATCGACCCCGGCTTGGCGTTGGACCACTCGTCCGCGCCCCAGAACTCCAGGTCGCCGCGGACCTGGTACCCGTGGGCCCGCCCGTGCCGGCGGACCGCGCCCAGCACCAGCAGCCGGATGGCCGACATCTTCTGCCTCAGCCTCCTCAAGCCATGACCTTGCTGAGGCTGTCCAGCCTAGGCGCCGGTGCCGCGCTCCTCGTCCACCAGCCCGAAGGCGGTCCTGCCGTCGAGCGACTCGCGGATGACGTCGGCGTGGCCCGCGTGCCGGGCGACCTCCTCGATGAGGTGCAGCAGCAGCCAGCGCATCGACACCCGCGAGGACGCCGGGAACCAGGGCGCCTCGGGCAGCGCGAAGGTGTCCTCCAGGCTGGGGGCCGAACGGATGAACTCCTCCATCTCGGTGGCGATCTTCTCCCAGAGGGCGAGCTGCCCGGCGACGCTCTCGCCCTCCAGCAGCAGGAAGCTTTCGCCCCAGTTCTCGGGCGTGCGCTCGATGTCCTCCGGCCGCCCCTGGGCCAGGCGCAGCCAGGTGAGCTCGGCGTCCGCCACGTGCTTGAGCAGCCCGCCCAGCGACAGCTCGCTGGCGCTCGGCTTCCGCCGCACCTGCTCCTCCGTCAGGCCGAGGACGGACCGGCGGATCGCACCGCGCTGCGCCTCCAGGAAGTCCAGCAGGGTGCCGCGCTCGTCGGAGGTGCTCTTCTCGATCACGTGGATGGGCATGGGATCCGCCTTTCGCCGTCGTCGTCCGAACACGGCCAACGGTAGGACGGGAGTAGGTCAACCCCTGTCCTATATCCCTCCGGAATCCCGTTCTCAGAAAGGAAATCTGCTCCGTCCGTGCTGGATCGATATCCACTTGGTCGTGGTGAACGCCTCCACCATCGAATCGCCGTTCAACCGTCCCACCCCCGAGTGCTTCTCGCCCCCGAACGGCACGATGGCCTCGTCGTGCACCGTCCCGTCGTTGACGTGCACCATCCCCGTCTCGATGCGCTTGGCGACGCGTACGCCCCGCTCCACGTCCCCGGTGTGCACGGCGCCGCTCAGGCCGTACGGGGTGCCGTTGGCGAGCCGGATCGCCTCCTCCTCGCCGTCGAAGGGGATGATCAGCGCGACCGGGCCGAAGATCTCCTGGCCCAGGATCGGCGCGTCGTCCGCCAGGCCGGTGAGCACGGACGGGCCGACCAGCGTGCCCTCCGTCCGGCCGCGTACGAGCGCGGTGGCGCCGTCCGCGACGGTCTGCTCCACGAGCGTGGTGATCGCCTCCGCCTGGCCGGCGTTGATGAGGGGGCCGATGTGCGTAGCCGGGTCACCGGGGTCGCCGACCTTCAGGGTCCGCACCTTGGCGACGAACTTCTCCGTGAATTCACGCTCCACCGACCGGTCGACCAGTACGCGGTTGGCGGCCATGCAGACCTGGCCCTGGTGGATGAAACGGCTGAAAACCGCGGCGTCCACGGCGTAGTCGAGGTCGGCGTCGTCGAGGACGATCAGCGCGCTGTTGCCGCCGAGCTCGAGGATGGTGCGCTTGAAGTGGGAGGCGGCGACGGTGGCGACGTGGCGGCCGACCTTGTCGGAGCCGGTGAAGGAGATCACCTTCGGCACGGGGTGCTCGATGAGCGCGTCGCCGATCTCGGCTATGTCGGTGACGACGACGTTCAGCAGCCCACCGGGCAGCCCCGCCTCCTCCAGCACCTTCGCCACCAGCCCGCCGCCGCATATCGGGGTGTTCTGGTGCGGCTTGAGGACGACGGCGTTGCCGAGGGCGAGCGCCGGCGCGACGGACTTGATCGACAGTAAGAAGGGGAAGTTGAACGGGCTGATCACCCCGACGACCCCGACCGGCACCCGGTAGAGCCGGTTCTCCTTGGTGTCGTCCGGGGAGGGCAGGATCCGCCCCTCGGCGCGCAGCGCGAGGTGGATCGCCTCCCGCAGGAACTCACGGGCCAGGTGCAGCTCGAAGGCGGCCTTGAGCGCCGTGCCGCCGCACTCCGCCGTGATGGCGGCCGTCAGCTCGGCCTCGCGGTCGTCGATGATGCGCACCGCCCGCTCGAAGACGAGCCGGCGGGTGTACGGGTTGGTGGCGGCCCACGCGGGCTGGGCGCGCTCGGCGGCGCGGTAGGCGTCGTCGATCTCCTTCGCGCTGGCCACGGTGATGGAGGCGAGCTTCTCCCCGTCGTAGGGGTTGAAGTCCACAATGTCCCAGGAGCCGCTGCCGGCCCGCCACTCACCGTCGATGTACTGGTGGGCGAGCTCGCTGAAGAGGGAGTCGTATGTGCCGGGGCCGCTGCCCGGTCCGGTGCCGTAGGACATGCTGCGCCATCCTGTCTGCGAAAGGCGGGGCGCCCGTGGCGCCCGTAATGATGTGGGTGCGCGTGCTTACTCCTGATGCGACGTCATCGTACTGATGTGTCAGCGGAGTTGAAGGAGGCGCCCGATGAGATCGCGGCTCCTGGCCGGGGACAGACTGTCGGCGTGCAGCCGCTCCATGACCCGCTCGTACTGCGCGACGTCCTCGGATTTGTCCAGGTAGAGGGCGCTGGTGAGCTGCTCCAGGTACACCACGTCGGACAGGTCCGACTCGGGGAAGCGCAGCATGGTGAAGGCGCCGCTCTCGCCCGCGTGTCCACCGTGCGCGAAGGGCATCACCTGCAGCGTGACGTTGGCCTGCTCGGAGATGTCGATGAGGTGCTGGAGCTGATCGCGCATGACCGTTTCGCCACCGTACGGGCGGTGCAGTGCCGCCTCGTCCAGGACGGCGTGGAACCGTGGCGCACGCTCGGAGAACAGCAGCTTCTGGCGCTCCATGCGCAGCGAGACGCGCCGCTCGACCTCGGCCTCGTCCGCCTGGGGCTGGCCGCGCACGACGACGGCGTGGGCGTAGCCCTCGGTCTGGAGCAGGCCGTGCACGAACTGCACCTCGTAGATCGAGATGTGCGAGGCGGCGCCCTCCAGGCCCACGTAGGTCTGGAACCAGCTGGGCAGCACGTCGCCGTAGCTGTGCCACCAGCCCGCGACATTGGCCTCGCGGGCCAGACCGAGCAGCGCCTCGCGCTCGGCGCCGTCGGTGACTCCGTAGAGCGTGAGGAGGTCCTCCACATCACGCGCCTTGAAGCTCACACGGCCCAACTCCATACGGCTGATCTTCGACTCGGACGCACGGATCGAGTACCCGGCTGCCTCGCGCGTGATGCCACGCGACTCGCGCAGCCGCCTGAGCTGCGAGCCCAGGAGTATGCGTCGCACCACCGAACCGCTCGACTCGTTCGTGGCCATCTCTGCGACCCTTCCTCTTCCGGTCCTGTTCCGGTCTTGTCTGTTCCGCACCCTTCTGAGGGCGACCCCCGCTACCCCCGGCGCCGAAGTCTGCCATCTTCGGGCTCCGTTGAGTGCATGTCCGGTTACGCAGACAAGCCAACTGCCGGAGCGCTACGGCAGAGGGCGTAGGGAGAATTGCTCCCCAACCACCTTGTGCGCCCCCAAATCCCCCCCGTGCACGTGCATCTGCCCTTGCATCCGCCCCGCGCATTGGCAACCATGGAGCTCGCACACGTGCACGTCACGTCCTCGATTGCCAGGAGTGCCTCGGATGGGTACCGAAGGATCGACTGTGCTCTCTCCCTTATGGAGAGGGTTGTCCCCGATCGACTCATCCACCGTCCCCCACTCCGCGTCCTGTGCGCTGCCACCGCGCTTCGAAGCGGTGCGGAACGCCCGGAAGTTCACCAGCGCCACGCTCCATCAGTGGGATCTGGGAGGACTCTTCGACGACGTCGCGCTGGTCGTCTCCGAACTGGTGACGAACTCGATGCGCTACGCCGTACCGACGGAGCTCGTCGGCACGGAGTACGAACCATCCGTACGTCTGCACCTGATGCGCTGGACGTCGCGGTTGGTGTGTGCGGTACGCGACCCAAGTGAGGCGGGGCCGGTCTCGGGGGAGGCCGCCGCGGGGGATGAGTGCGGGCGCGGGCTGTTCCTGGTGGAGTCGTTCAGCGACGCGTGGGGCTGGCACCCCCTGGCGGGTGCGCTGCACGGCAAGGTCGTCTGGGCGCTGTTCCGCCTGCCGCGCGACTGACGACACCGCCGGGGACGACAGCCCGCGCCCGCACGACAGCCCGTACCCGCGTGCGAGCCGCGCCCCGACCATCGGACTATTCGCAGATCAGGTAGTCGAATTCGCCGTCCTTGATTCCCAGGAGCATCGCCTCGATCTCGGCGGGGGTGTACACCAGCGCCGGACCGTCGGGATGACGGGAGTTGCGCACGGCGACCCCGCCTCCCGGCAGCTTCGCGAACTCCACGCAGGAGCCCTGGGAGTTGGAGTGCCGGCTCTTTCGCCAGACGACATCATCGATGTCCGAGGCGGCCATGCCGTTGTACGCCTGGGGCACTGGACTCTCCCGGATCATTGCAGGGGGCATCCTCTCCCAGAACGCGGTTTCGAGGATGGCAACTGCTCCGGATCATAGCCGCGTTCATGTGCCTCTGCATGAGCCGATGCACGTGCACTCAGGGTGTTCCCGCCACTACATCACGACTTCTTCCCGGAAGGGGAACCTCCAGAGGAATAGGGCAGCAGGGCCATCTCCCGGGCATTCTTGATCGCACGCGTCAGCTGCCGCTGCTGCTGCACGGAGACCCGCGTCACCCGGCGGCTGCGGATCTTCCCCCGGTCGGAAATGAACTTCCGCAGCAGGTCGGTGTCCTTGTAGTCGATGACGGTGATTCCCGCCGCGTCCAGGGGATTCGGTCGCGGCTTGAGGTTCTTGCGGTGATCGGGGCGGCGGCTCATGGGCCAGAAATCCTTTCGGGGCGTCAGGAAACCGGATCGAGAAGTACGTCGAATGCGGCGGACAGCCGTCGCCAGGAGTCCGGCCCGCCCTCGTATTCGGCGTCGGTGAGCAGGCACGATTCCAGGAGCGTGCGCAGCCCCCGGGCGTCCAGCCCGGGCGAGGTGAAGGTCAGGTACTGACCGCGGTCGCCGTGCTCCGGGTGCCAGTCCAGCGCCGCGGCCACGCGGCGCTCCGCGGGCACCATCTCCCAGGCCGCGTCCGGCAGCGCGGCCAGCCACGGGCCGGCGTTCTCCACGCACAGGGCGCCGCCCGCCGCGTCCCAGGACAGCAGCGTGTCCGGCCGGTCCGCGAGCCAGAAACGGCCCCTGCTGCGCGCCGCCGCGCACGTCAGGTCCTCCAGGGCCGCGTACAGCCGCCCAGGGTGGAACGGGCGCCTGCCGCGCCATACGAGCGTGGCGACGCCGTCCGCGTCCGCCTCCTGCGGCAGCAGCGCGCAGGCGGGGTGCTGGCGCGCCGCGGCCGCCTCGACATCGAAGCCGGCGACTGCTGCGGCCGCCAGGTCGGCGGAGTCGACCGGGACCTGCCGGGCGCCCGGGGTGAGCTGGGCGAGCAGCGCGTGGTCGGCGGCGTCGGCCCGCTCGGCCCCGTCGGCTTCCGCGGCTTCGGCCACGGCCAGGACGGAGGCGTACTCCAACTGCCGGGCGAAGGTGTCCCCGACCGTGCGCTGGTCGGTCGCGGCGGCCGCCAGGCCGGCCTCGGCGAGGTCGTCGCCGTTGGCGAGGACCGGCAGGACCAGCGCCGGGTCGACGGCCGTGAACACGCCCGTCAGCGTGGCCTCGTCGCCGCAGTGGGCGGTCACGACCTCGGCCATGGCCTTGGGCTCGACGGAATCCCAGAGCTCGACGACGGCGAGCCGGCACAGCCCGGACGCGGCGAGCCGCTCCAGCTCGGGCACCAGGTCCTCGCGCAGCGCGCAGCAGGCGCAGTCGTTGACCAGGGGCGCCTCGCCCTGGTCGAGGAGGCCGGAGGCGTCCCGTACGGTCCGGCGGACCGTGCCGGTGGTGGCGGTGGACAGGTCGTGGTGCAGCGCGACGCTGCCCGGCACGGTGTGCAGCAGCCGCTCGACGGCGGTCCTGCGGGCGTCGGCGTGCAGCCCGCCGACGAGGACGACGGGCAGGGCACGCGCCGCGGACATCAGCGGCCGCCCTCGCGCTTGCCGTAGCGCCGCTCGAAGCGCTCCACGCGGCCCGCGGTGTCCATGACGCGGGCGGTGCCCGTGTAGAAGGGGTGGCTCGCCGAGGAGATCTCCACGTCGATGACGGGATAGGTGTTGCCGTCCTCCCACTCGACCGTCTTGTCACTGGTGGCGGTCGAGCGGGTGAGGAAGGCGAACCCGGCGGCGCGGTCGCGGAAGACGACGGGGCCGTACGGCGGGTGGATTCCGGGCTTCATGGCGGTCAGCGCTCCTCTCGGAAGACCACGTGGCGCGCGACGACCGGGTCGTACTTGCGCAGTTCCATTCGGTCGGGGTCGTTACGGCGGTTCTTGCGGGTCACGTAGGTGTAGCCGGTCCCGGCGGTGGACCGGAGCTTGACGACGGGACGTAGTTCGTTGCGGGCCATGGGGGGCTACTATACAGAAATGGTTTCCATTTTCATTAGGAGGTCCGCGCCATGAGCGCCCACTGCCAACTGACCGGCCGCAAGCCCGGCTTCGGCAACACCATCTCCCACTCCCACCGGCGCACCAGCCGCCGCTTCGACCCCAACGTCCAGCGCAAGCGCTACTGGCTCGCGAGCGAGGGCCGCCACGTCCACCTCAGGCTGAGCGCGAAGGGGATCAAGACCGTGGATCAGATCGGCATCGAGGCCGCGGTGGCCCGCATCCGCGCCCGTGGGGAGAGCGTCTGATGGCGAAGAAGAGCAAGATCGCGAAGAACGAGCAGCGCCGCCTGACGGTCGCCCGCTACGCGGCCCGCCGGGCCCTGCTCAAGGCGGTCGTCCGCAACCCGCACACCCCCCATGCCGAGCGCGAGGCCGCCCAGCGCGAGCTGTGCCGCCAGCCGCGCGACGCGAGCGCCACGCGCGTCCGCAACCGCGACGCCGTGGACGGCCGCCCGCGCGGCTACTTCCGCGCGTTCGGCCTCTCCCGCGTCAACCTCCGCGAACAGGCGCACGCGGGGTACCTGCCGGGCGTCCGGAAGTCGAGCTGGTAGCCCCTGGGCTGCCGCCGGCACGCAGGGAGGCGGGGAGTCGGCCCCGCCCTCCCCGCCGCGATGCGGGCGGAAGGCAGGCCCCGGCTCCGCCGGGCCGCCGAGCCGCGCATGGCGCGGGGCAAGAACCCGGGCTCCGGCCGCCCGTCGCGACAGCGCGTGGGCCGGACGCGAGCCGACACGCGGGCCCGCCGCACCCCGCCGCGACGGCGCGCGGCGAGAACGCGGCCCCGGCCGCCCGCCGCGACAGCGGTCAGGCCCGGGCGCGGGCCGCCATGCGGCCCGCAAACCCCGCCGCGACGGCGCGCAACCCCCACGACGTATCCGGCGGTGCCGAGCCGGCTCAGCCCGGGGCAGGGCGGGTACGCAGGCCTCGCCTACCCCTCGGACGGCCCGGGACGGGCCGCTAGGCCGGGACCAGGAGGAGGTCGTCCGCGTAGCACCAGGCCCAGTCCTCGCCCGGTTCGAAGGACCGGGCGAGATCGTGGCCGGGCTCGGCCTTCGCGTGCGCGCTCGCGTGCCGGTTCGGGGAGCTGTCGCAGCAGCCCACGTGCCCGCACACCAGGCACTCGCGCAGGTGCACCCAGGTGGACCCGATCCGCAGGCAGTCCTCGCAGCCTTCCGTCGTGCTCGGCGTCACCTCGCGCGCTTCGCCCAGATGGGCGCAGTCGCGATCGGCCGGACGGCCCTCGACGTCGGCGGCGACCTGCCAGGTCAGTGGCTCGCTCATACCTTCGAGCGTAGGCCCGCGAACGCCCGCACGCGCGCCGAAAGCCGAGGTCAGCGCGATTGTCAGACCCTGATGGCAGACTCACTTCCGTGATCCGGGGAGCGGAGACGGGCGACGGGGGTGTTCGTCTCCGCCCCGGAGCACGAATCGGCCGTACGCGCGCCATGCGCGCGCCGGCCGGCGCCGGGCAGCGGCGGCCCGAGCCCTGACGCAGCGTCATGCCGACACTCCCTCGTGCGGCGCATTCCAGCGGGCAGCACGGCGCGCCTCCTTGCACGATGGCGGAAGGACCGTCAGTGAACGGTCCGTCCGCCGCACCCCCCAGGGCAGGGACCACCATGACCCTCAATCTCGATCAGCTGAGCCGCTGCACCGTCGCCGTCGACCTCGGAGCGGCCAGGACGCGCGTCTATCTGAAGGACACGGGCCTGGTCGTGGACGAACCGAGTCTGGCCGCGGTCAATACCCGCACGGGCTCGCTGATCGCGGTCGGTGAGCTCGCGGGAGGCATGGCGGGCCGTACGCCGGGCCACATCCGCGTCGTACGCCCCATCTCCGGCGGCACGGTCGTCGACATCGAGATGGCCCAGCGCATGCTGCGCTTCCTCGTCGACGACAAGATCCGCCGGGCCTGGCGGCGCAAGCCACTGCTGCGCGCCGCCGTCTGCCTGCCGCACGACGCGGAGCCGATCGCCCAGCGCGCCGCCGTCGAGGTGCTCAGCGCGCTCGGCGCGCGCCGCGTGGAGCTGGTCGACACCCTCATCGCGGCCGCCGTCGGCTGCGGACTGCCGGTCGAGCAGCCGGAGGCGACGATGATCGTGGTGTGCGGGGCGGCGTCCACACAGGTCGCGGTCCTGTCGATCGGCTCGATCGTCGCGGCGGAGAAGGTGCAGATCGGCGGTGACGCCATCGATTACGCCGTCATCCAGCACCTGCGCAGCGAGTACGAACTGATGCTGCCCTCCCAGGGCCTGCACCCCCTGCACCTGGCCCTCTTCGACCGCTCCGGCAGCGGCACGGAGGCGGAGGTGCGCGGCCGGGACGTGGCGACGGGCCTGTCCCGTACGGTCCTGGTCAACACCGCCCACGTCCGCGAGGCCATCCACACCCCGCTCACCGCCGTGCTCGACGCCATCGGGCGCGTGCTGCGCGAGTGCCCGCCCGACCTGGTGGCCGATCTCGCGGAGCGCGGGGTCATGCTGGCGGGCGGCTCCGCGATGCTGCCCGGTCTGGACACGATGATCGAAGAAGGCACCGGCATGTTCGTGCGCATCGCCGAACAGCCCGACGTCTGTTCCGTGATCGGGCTGGGCGCAATGATCGAGGGAAAGATCAAGCCACTTCATCTGGATCCGATGGCGAGCTGAATCAGGTCTGCATCAGGTCGGCCGACACCTTGGGAACTTCTTTACCCCCCGGAACAGTTCTCCCGGTGCACCCCTATTTCACCAAGGAGATACACGCACATGGCGCTCTGGGACCGGCTCAAGGATTCGGCGACGACGATGCAGGGCCAGCTGATAGCCAAGAAGAACGACCTGAAGAGCGGCGGATTCCGTGACGCGAGCATGGCAATGTGCGCTCTGGTCGCGGCGGCTGACGGTTCGATCGACGCCTCCGAGCGGCAGCGCGTCGCCGCGCTGATCGCCACCAACGACGTTCTGCAGAACTTCCCCGCCGACGACCTGCAGGCGCGTTTCAACGACTATTGCCAGAAGTTGACGACCGATTTCGCCTTCGGCAAGGTCAGCATCCTGCAGACCATCGGCAAGGTGCAGAAGAAGCCGACCGAGGCGCGTGCCGTCATCCAGATCGGCATTGTCATCGGCGGCGCCGACGGCGACTTCGACAAGACCGAACAGGCCGTCGTCCGCGAGGCCTGCTTCGCCCTCGGCATCAACCCGGCCGAATTCGATCTGTGAGTTCCCCCGGCGACGTCATCGGCCGACTGACTGATCAAGCCATTGATCAGGCCACCGATCCTTTCGGAACCGGCCGGTAATCGTCTGCCGCGGCAGCGCGGCGGGCGCAGGTCACCCCGGTCCGTACGAGGTGACCTGCGCCCGCCCCCGCGGGCCCCCGGCGCGTCCGCGGACCGCCGTGTCCGACGCGACCGCCTTGCCACGCGCCGCGGTCCCACAGCAGATTGTGGGCCCATGATTGACGGGCAAGGGCAAGGCCATCGCCCCGTTGCGGGCGGCTTCACCTATCTCCCGGCGGACCGCGAACTGATCGTGGTCGCGCACCCCGACGCCGCACTGCGCGCGGACCCCGCGGGCGTACGCTCCGCGACCGGCACCGACACCTCGCCGCTGAACCGCTTCCTGACCGACGAACGGCTCACGCTGGAGCCCCTCTTCGGGTATGGGCCCGGGGGCGCCGCGAGCGACGAACTCCGGCGGCACCTGGCGCTGTTCCACCGCGTACGGGGCGTGGAACGCCACCACGACGAGCTCGCCGCCCGGCTGAGCGCACTGCCCGGCGTCGACGGCGCGTACGTCAAACCCGGCGCCCTGCCCGCCCACGGTCCCGACGCCCCCGGCCACCCGCACCCCCACACCCACCCTCCCGACCGTCCCCGCCGTGCCACGGCGACCGCCGCGGCCGACGCCCCCGCGGCCCGCCGCACCCCGGACTTCACGCCCCGCCAGGGCTATCTGGCCCCCGCGCCGGAGGGCGTCGACGCACGCTGGGCCTGGGCGCAGCCGGGCGGCACGGGAGAGGGCGTGGGCGTCGTCGCCGTGGAGGGCGCCTGGCGGCTCGGCCACGCGGACCTGGGGCGCAAACTCGCGGGCATCGTCGCCGGCACCCCGCTGGAGGACCCGGCGTGGCGCAATCACGGCACGAACGCCCTCGGGGTCGTCGGCGGCGACCGCACCGGCCGCGGCATCACCGGCATCGCCCCCGGCGCGCTGACCGCCGCCGCGGCCCTCCCCGGCATCGGCTCCGCCCGCGCCCTGCGGGCCGCGGCCGACCGGCTCCCGCCGGGCGGGCTCGTCCTGCTCGCACTGCACCGGCCCGGCCCCCGGTTCGGCTACTGCGACCGCGACGACCAGCGCGGCTGCGTCCCCCTCGAATGGTGGCCGGACGACTTCGCGGCCGTCCGCTACGCCACGGCCAAGGGCGTCGTGGTCGTGGCGGCCGCCGGCAACGGCGGCCAGTGCCTGGACGACCCCCTGTACGAGGCGCGGCCGGACGGCTTCCCGTCCTGGTGGCGCAACCCGTTCGGCCCCGGCGGCCCGTCCTCCGGCGCGGTCCTCGTGGGCGCGGGCGCCCCGCCGCCGGGCACGCACGGGCGGGACCACGGCCCCGACCGCTCGCGGCTCGCCTTCTCCAACTTCGGGGCGCGGCTGGACGCCCAGGGCTGGGGCGTGGAGGTCACGACGGCGGGCGGGTACGGGGAGGGGGCCGGCGACCTCCAGGGCGGCGCCGAGGAGGACGCCTGGTACACGGACGTCTTCTGCGGCACATCGGCGGCCTCGGCAATCGTGGTGGGGGCGCTGGCATCGGTCCAGGGGGCGCTCAGGGCGGCCGGCCGGGAGCCGCTGACCGCCGAACGGGCCCGCGAGGTGCTGCGGACGACCGGCACGCCGCAGCAGGGCGCACCGGGCCGCCCCGCGTCCCAGCGGATCGGCAACCGCCCGGACGTCCGCGCGGCCGTCGGCCGGCTGCTGCCCTCACCGGTCGCCTCGGGCACCGCCGAACGCCTGTGGGACGAGCTCATCCCGTACCCGCCCGAGCGCCCGCCCCAGCTCCGGCTGTTCGTGGCCGGCGCCTGGCGCGGCCTCGACAGCCCGGACCCGGCAGTACGGCAGGCCGTGCACACCGCCTTCGCGGGCGGCCGGGCCGCCGGGAGCGTACGGGTCTGGTACGCGGACGACCGGGTCGTGGGCCTGGTCGTCACCGACAGCCCGTAGCGCGGCGGCCGGCGACGGTGGGCGCGCGGCCCGGCGGCGGCCGCTACGGGGCGGGCCGCCGCCGTACGGGCCGCCACGGGGCGGCCCGTACCCCGGGAGCCCGCCCGTGCCCGCAGCGGCTCCCGGGAGCGGGTGGCGGCCCTCAGGCGGGCAGCGGGACCGACTCGCGGGCCGCGCGGTCGCGGCCGGGGCCCGGGCCCGTCCACCGGCCGAGGGCGATCTCGGCGGTGATGCCCGGACCGAACCCGGCGATGATGCCGCGGGCGTCGTGGTCGGCGCCGCCGTCCACGAAGAGCCGCTCGAGGGCGTCGAAGATGACCGCGCTGGCGATGTTGCCGCGCTCGGTCAGCGTCTCCCTGCTGTAGCGGAACGTCTCCGGCGCCAGCCCCAGATAGCGGCTGAGGTCGTCCAGGATGCGCGGGCCGCCGGCGTGCACGATGTAGAAGTCGAGCTCGGAGACGTCCCACTGGTACGGCTCCGCCATGTCGCGCATGGCGGGCGCGAGCATGGCCATCGTCCCCGGGACGCGCTTGTCCAGGATGAAGTGGAAGCCGGTCTCCCGGACCCCGTAGGAGATCCACTCCTCGGTGTCGGGCACCAGGTGCGAGCCGTTGCGCTCGATCCGCACGCCCGTACCGCCCTCGCCGCGCACCACGGCGGCGGCCAGGGCGTCGCCGAAGAGCCCGTTGGAGAGCAGGTTCCCCACGCCCAGGTCGGTGGGCTGGTAGAGCAGCGAGCAGAATTCGCACGCCACGATCAGCACATTGGACTCCGGGTAGGCCTGACAGAAGTCGTGCGCCCGGTTGATGGCCGCACCGCCGGCCGCACAGCCGAGCTGTGCGATCGGCAACTGCCGGGTCTCGTTGCGGAAGTCCATGGTGTTGATCAGCCACGCGGTCATCGACGGCATCATGAAGCCCGTGCACGACACATAGACGATGAGGTCGATGTCGCGCGGCGTCAGCTCGGCGTGGTCCAGCGCCCGCCGGACGACGTCGGGCACCCGTGCCTTGGCCTCGCGTTCGTAACGGGCGTTCCGTACGGTGAAGCCGGGATGCTTGAGCGTGTCTTCGATCGGTTGGACGAGGTGTCGTTTCTGCACCCCGGTGTTGCCGATCAGCCGGAGCGCGAGCTCCAGCTGAGGATGATCGCCGTGGAGCGTGCGTGCGAGGTGGAGAGTCTCTTCCCTCGTGATCACATGCTCCGGGACGGCGATGGCCGGTCTGCACAGTGTCGCCATGACGGCCTCCCAGTCGCGTCGGTTCTCGATGCCCAGGGCCGCCGAAAAGGCGCGCCAGCTTATGTCCAGTGCATGCCGCATTGGGAAGCGCGCCACACCTATGCTCGGAAAGTTCACCCGAAGAGCGGACTTTTCCCCACAAACTGAACTGACGTCCATCGAACGCCATGGAAAGTCCACAGGAATTCCCCAGGAATGCCATGGAAAGCACATGGTTGCGGCACATACGGGACGGAATGCACGGTTTCGTCCCCCGCGGACGGAACCGGCCCGGAGGGCCCCTCGCGAGCGCTCCCCGCGACCCCGCGGCCACCCCCGCGCCGGGCGCCGCCCCGCGCTCCCCGGGCGCGCGCCGTGCTGGCACACTGCACACTCATGACCAGCACGAGAAATCATCTCCTTTCCGGCAAAGTGACCTTTATCAGCGGCGCCAGCAGCGGCATAGGCGCCGCCGCGGCCCGCGTGTTCGCACGGGAGGGCGCGACGGTCGTCCTGGCCGCCCGCCGGGAGGACCGGCTGACCGCCCTCGCCGAGGAGCTGACCGCCGCGGGCGCCGAGGCCGCGTACGTCGTCGCCGACGTCACCAAGGCCGAAGACGCCCGGCGCGCGGTGGAGTTCGCGGTCGAGCGGTACGGACGGCTGGACGCGGCCTTCAACAACGCCGGCATCGGCGGCGACCGCACCCCGATGCACCTCATGGGCGACGACGTCTACGACACGATCATGGAGACCAACGTCCGCGGCATGTGGAACTGCATGCGCCCCGAGCTGGCGGCGATGCTCGCGAGCGGGGGCGGCGCCATCGTCAACAACAGCAGCGTCGCCGGCCTCGTCGCCATCCCCTCCGCCGCGCCCTACATCGCCTCCAAGCACGCCGTGGTCGGGCTGACCCGGGCCGCGGCCGACGAGTACGCCAAGCAGGGCATCAGGGTCAACGCGGTGGCGCCCGGCACCACGCGCAGCGAGATCACCGCCGACTGGTTCGCGCGCAACCCGGGCCTGGAGGACATGGTCAACGCCATGACGCCGCAGGCCCGCACGGCCGACCCGGAGGAGATCGCCGAGGCGGCGGCCTGGCTGCTCAGCGACCGCTCGCCCTTCCTCACCGGCGTGGTGATGCCCGTGGACGGCGGCTTCGTCAACCAGTGACGCGCGGCGCGGCCCGTCCGCGCCGGCCGACCGCTCAGCGCAACAGCCCCCGCACGCCTATCCGGAAGGCCACCTCCGCGTTCTGCACCCCGGTGACCTCGACGGCGGCGTGGCCGGGGGCGCCGGCGGGCAGCACGACCGCGTCCAGCCTGCAGGGCGCGTCGAACTCCACGTACCGGCTGTAGGACGTGGTCACGGCGGTCGGCACCAGGATCCCGGGCGAGACGACCGCCTGGGCGGCCTGGCCGGCGGCGGTGAGCAGAGCCAGCCCCGGCACATGGTCGACGGGATGGTCGAACATGACCTTGTTCCCCACGTCGTTGCGCAGCAGCCAGCTCCCGGGCCGCCCGGCGGCCGCCAGCGCGACCTCCGAGGCCGTCAGGCAGCCGACACTCGCCGCCGGCACCGGCGGCGGCACCTCCCACTCGCCCCAGGCGGGCGACAGATACGCCCCGCGCAGCCTCCGATAGACGCCGGGGGAAATCCAGGACGAACGCGAGTGGGCGCGGATCACCGTATGGTCGCCCTGCCGGACGGTGAAATCCATCGCTTCCGCCCCGAGCGGGCGATCACCGCACCCATTCCGCGCCGTTGAACACCTCAGATCCACGGTGAGACGCAACGGCCCATTCCCGGCCGTGGACAGGGTCGGGTCAATGCTGTAGTTAAGGTTCCGCAACAGCGACTGATGATCGAGAGGAACCCCGAACTCGGCATGGGAAATGGCAAGTCCGCACTGCCGGACCGTCTGTGCAGCCAGCACGGGATCGGGCCGGCTGCCCGATGTACTGCCCGGCCACTCGACGGCGAGCGTGAATTCGGCAGGGCCCCGGCGGACCCAGTCGGTGACGAGCACGGATTCCTCGTCGCGGAAGTGGACGAGCTCCTTGGCAACCCGCGTCCCGCCCAGGCCGGAGGCCGGTGCGGAGGACGGCGCAGGCGCTTTGGCAGGCGAATCCACGAGCGTCCGCCCGGAGTCCGGCACGGGCGCCGGCACTGCCAGCGGGTCGGGGAAGCCCACCGATTTCGGAATTCCGGGCATCAGCGTGCAGGATTGCTGCACAGTTGCGGACATGATCCCCCCTGGGGCGCCAAGGCGTAGGACTGAGCGAGACAGACACTGGCCGCCAAAGATACCTACCTATTGGTACATTTCAACCGGGGGCCGCTGAAACGAAGGAGGGGTATCCGTGGCGCAGCAGGAGCGCGCAATCCGGACCCGGCAGGTGATTCTGGAAGCCGCCGGAATGGTCTTCGACGAGTGCGGCTACGAAGCGGCCACCATTTCCCAGATCCTTGCGCGGGCCGATGTCACGCGCGGTGCCCTGTACTTCCATTTCAGCTCCAAGGAGGACCTGGCGCGCGGAGTCCTCGGTCAGGCCGTGACGATGGAAGGCGTAGTGCCGCAGCAGTTCAAGTTGCAGGAACTGCTCGACGCCTCACTGCTCCTGGCCTACCGGCTGCCCCGCGAGCCGATGCTGCGCGCCTCGATACGGCTCTCCGTCGACCAGCGGGCGCGTGCCCTCTTCGGCACCAGCTGGCCCGACTGGATCACGGTCGCGGCGGAGCTCCTCTCCGACGCCAAGGGCCGGGGCGAGACGCTGCCGCACGTCGACCCGGTGGAGACCGCCCGCCTGCTCGTGGGCGCCTGGACGGGCGTCCAGCTGATCTCCGAGGCCATGCCGGAGCCCCCCGAGCTCGTCCGCGAGATCTCGCTGCTCTACCAGCTCCTGCTGCCGAACATCGCCGTCCCCACCGTGCTGGCCCGCCTCGACATCTCCCCGGACCGCCCCCTGCGCCTGCGCGCGGAGGCCCCGGAAGCGGCCCACCAGGCCTGATCGACCGCACCCGACCCGCCGCCCGGGGTGCACCCCGGGCGGTGCTGCGTCCGATGTTCCGTCCGGCGATCCGTCCGCTGTCCCGGAACACCGAAAAGCCCAGGTCAGCAAGGAACTGACCTGGGCTTCATCGGAGCCGCCTTCGGGATTCGAACCCGAGACCTACGCATTACGAGTGCGTTGCTCTGGCCAACTGAGCTAAGGCGGCGCGCTGCCGGAAACCAAGGTTGGCATCAGCAGCGGGCCCAAGTCTACACAGTTTCCGGGGGTGCTCCGTACACGGTGCTCCGGGAGGGGATCGCGCAGGTCAGGGGCCGGGTCAGGAGCACCTGCGGGAGGCGGGGGGCGGGGTGGTGGTGAGGAGGTAGTCGTTGATCGCGGAGTCCACGCAGGCGCTGCCCCGGTTGTAGGCGGTGTGCCCGTCGCCGTCGTAGGTGAGCAGGCGGCCCGAGGAGAGCTGTGCGGCCAGTGCGCGGGCCCAGGGGTAGGGGGTGGCCGGGTCGCGGGTGGTGCCGACGACGAGGATGGGGGCCGCGCCCGGCGCCGTGATGCGGTGGGGGGCGCCGACGGCCGGGACGGGCCAGTATCCGCAGCTCAGAGCGGCCCAGGCGAAGCTCGTGCCGAGCGCCGGGGAGGCCTTCTCGAAGTCGGAGAGGGCGCGGCGGACGCCGGCCGGGCCGCGGAAGGCGGGCGGGAGGTCGAGGCAGTTCACGGCCGAGTTGGCCGGCATGAGGTTGGTGTAGACGCCGCGGTCGTTGCGCTCGTAGTAGGCGTCGGACAGCCTCAGCAGCAGGGCGCCGTCGCCGTTCTGCGCGTTGTGCAGGGCCTTGCGCAGGAGGGGCCAGGACGCCTCGTCGTACATGGCGGAGATCACACCGGTGGTGGCGAGGCTTTCGGTGAGTTCGCGGGATTTGCCGGTGGGAATCGGGCGGCGGTCGAGGGTGGCGAAGAACGACTTGAGCCGGACGCCGGCGACGTCGGCGCGGCCGCCGCCCTCGATCGGGCAGTCGTCGTGCCGGGCGCAGTCCGCCGCGAAGGAGGCGAAGGCGGTCTGGAAGCCCGCTGTCTGGTCTCGGTTGACCCGCTCCGCGCTGAGCGAAGGGTCGAGCGCGCCGTCGAGGACGAGCCGGCCGACCCGCGAGGGGAACAGCCCGGCGTACGTGGCGCCGAGGAAGGTGCCGTACGAAGCGCCGACGTAATGCAGCCTGTCGTCGCCCAGGGCGGCCCGGAAGACGTCCATGTCGCGGGCGGCCTCGACGGTGGAGACATGCTGGAGCAGCTTCCCGGAGCGGGACGCGCAGGCGTTCGCGAACTTCTTGAAGGAGTCGGTGAGTTCGCCGACCTCCCGCTCGTTGTCCGGGGTCGCGTCGACCTTGGTGAAGGCGTCCATCTCCGCGTCGCTCAGGCAGGTGACGGGCTCGCTCGCGGCCACGCCGCGCGGGTCCATCGCCACCATGTCGTAGCGGGCGCGGACGGGGGCGGGGTAGGCGGCGGCCGCGTAGCCCTGGAGGAAGGTGATGGCCGAGCCGCCCGGGCCGCCGGGGTTGACCATGAGCGAGCCCAGGTGCCTGCCGGGGCCGGTCGCCTTCTTGCGGGATACGGCGAGCTTGAGGTCGTCGCCGGCGGAGGGCCGGTCGTAGTCCAGCGGCGCCCGCAGCGTGGCGCACTCGAAGCCGGGGTGCTTGCCCGCGCAGGCGTGCCAGCGGAGCTTCTGCTCGTAGTACGGCCTCAGGGCGGTGGGCGCCCCCTCCTCCCCCGCTCTGCCCGACGCGGCCGCGCTCGGCGCCGCGCCTCCCGAGACCGCGGCCGAGATCAGCAGGGCCGCGGTCGCGGCCAGCGTGCCGGAGGTGCGGAGCAGGCGGCGGGTGTCCATAGGCTGGTCCCTCTGTGTGGGAGACAGGTGGGCAGACAGGCATGAGGCGCTGAGGCGTACGCGGACGCATGTCGCACGCTCGTACAGCGGTCGTACATACGTAAAGGCGCAGGACTTACACGGCATACGGAGCGTATCCGGACGGATACCCGCCTTGGCCAGCCTTACCGGCCACTAGTCCTCGTACGAGTGAGGAATCACCCAACCTGCGGTGTGCCCACCCTCACCCGTACTACTCGCGGCCGGGCTCCCCGATCAGCCGGCCCGCAGGGCGACGGCCATGGCTTCGACCGCGAGCAGCGGCGCCACGTTCCGGTCGAGGGCCTGCCGGCAGGCGGAGATCGCCTCGATGCGGCGCAGCGTCCCCTCCGGCCGGGAGCCGGAGGCGATGCGCTCCAGCGCGGCCCGGGCGTCCGGGTTGGCGAGGGCCACGCGCGAGCCGAGCTGTATCGCCAGGACGTCGCGGTAGAAACCGGTGAGGTCGGTGAGGGCCAGGTCGAGGCTGTCGCGCTGCGTACGGGTCGCGCGGCGCTTCTGCCGGTCCTGGAGCTCCTTCATCGCGCCGGCGGTGCCGCGCGGGAGACGGCCGCCGGTGCCGGCCGCGGCACCGAGCGCGGCGCGCAGCTCCTCGGTCTCCTTGGTGTCGACCTCCTCGGCGACCTGCTTGGCGTCCTCGGCGGCGGCGTCGATGAGCTCCTGGGCGGCCTTGAGGGCGCCGCCCATGTCCGCGACGCGTAGCGGCATCTTCAGGACGGTCTCCCGGCGGGCCCGGGCGCGCTCGTCGGTGGCGAGGCGGCGGGCGCGGCCGATGTGCCCCTGGGTGGCCTGGGCGGCCTGTGCGGCGAGCTCCGGCTCGATGCCGTCCCGGCGGACGAGGAGGTCCGCGACCGCGGCGACGGGCGGCGTCCGCAGGGTCAGCGACCGGCAGCGGGACCGGATCGTGGGCAGCACGTCCTCCAGGGACGGCGCGCACAGCAGCCACACCGTGCGCGGAGCGGGCTCCTCCACGGCCTTCAGCAGGACGTTGCCGGCGCCTTCGGTGAGCCGGTCCGCGTCCTCCAGGACGATCACCTGCCAGCGGCCGCCCGCCGGGGACAGCTGGGCACGCCGGACGAGGTCACGCGTCTCCTTGACGCCGATCGACAGCACGTCCGTGCGGACGATCTCGACGTCGGCGTGCGTCCCCACCAGCGTCGTGTGGCAGCCCTCGCAGAAACCGCAGCCCGGGGCGGCGCCGAACGTCCGGTCCGTGCTGACGCACTGCAGCGCGGCCGCGAAGGCCCGGGCGGCGGTGGCCCGGCCGGAGCCGGGCGGGCCGGTGAACAGCCACGCGTGCGTCATCCTGGACGCGCCGGCGGCTGCCGCCGCGGCCGCCGCGTCGCCCGTGACCAGCACGTCCGCGTCGCGCGCGGCAGCGGAGAGCTGCTCGATCACCCGGTCCTGGCCGACCAGGTCGTCCCACACCGCCATGGCTGTCCTCCGCGCTGTCCGGTCCTGCGGTTACCCATTGTGGGACACGCCACTGACAGCGCGGCCCGCGTCCGGTCGTTCGGCGCCCCTACCGGCGCCCGCGCCCCCGACCGTCGCGAGGACCGTCCTCACCATCGTTACCGTCGCTCTCACGACCGGTCTCGCGGTCGCGCCGGCCGAGGAGGTCGTCCGCGAGGGTCGGCGCGTCGTCGGCCCACTCGGGCCTGCGGCGCGGCCGCCGTACGGGCTGATCCTGCTCGTCCGTCCCGTCCGCCGCGACGGGCGGCAGCTCGCGCGTGCGCTCGGCCTCCGGCTCGGCGGGCGCCTCGTCCTCGGGCCGGAACAGCCAGTCCGGCACCCGGTCCGCCGGGTTCTCCGCCCGCGCGGGCGGCTCCCGCCGCACGGGCGGCTTCGGCAGCACCGCGGTCTCCTCGGCCTCAGGCGGGGTGACGCCCCAGGTGACGCGCTGCCGGTCCAGCGGCCCGAGGACCGGCACGGGCGGCAGCACGGCCGTCTCGTCCTCGGCCCGGGGCCCGGACGGCACGGGCGGGAGCAGCGCCGTCTCGTCCTCGGCGCTCGCAGACGCGGACGGCTCGGACGGCTCGGACGGCACGGGCGGCAGCAATGCCGTCCGGTCCTCGGCACCCGGCGCCGCGGGCGACACGGGCGGGAGCAGCGCCGTCTCGTCCTCGGCGCTCGCAGGCGCGGACGGCTCGGACGGCTCGGACGGCACGGGCGGGAGGAGCGCCGTCCGGTCCTCGGCACCCGCAGCCGCGTCACGCGGGTCGGGCCGGTGCACCACCGGCGTCTGAACGGTCTGGGTCTCCTCGGCCTCGCCCCGCTCCGGGCGGCGCGGCGCGGGGGTCTCCACGGTCGGCGCGTCCCCGGCACGCGGCGCGGGCGCACCGGCAGCCGTCCGGGTGGCCGAGTCGGCCGCGAGGGAGGCTCGCGGATCCGGCGTCCCGGCACGACGCGGCGCCTGCTTACGGAACGAAGCCGTCCCGACCACGGGAGCCCGCCCCGCACCGTCCTCGTCGCCCACACGCGGCGCCGGCGTCTCCACGGTCAGCGCATCCGCGTCACCAGGAGCGGCGGCGTCCTGAGCTTCCGCATCCTTCACGTCACCCGCACGCGGCGCCGGCGTCTCCACCGTCCGCGCATCGGCGGCGTCACGAGCGGCCGCGACCCGGTCCTGCCCCGCACGCGCCTCGGCGTCCCGCGCTTCCGCATCCCGCGCGGCGTCCTTGCGCAGCGACGGCCTCTCGACCGTCGGCGCCTCCGCCGCGTCGGCCGCGTCAGCGGCACCCCCACGCGGCGCCGGCGTCTCGACAGTCGCCGCATCACCGCCGGCGGCACCGGCAGAAGCACGACTCACCGCACCCGCGTCAGCGGCACCCCCACGCGGAACCGGCGTCTCCACGGTCGGCGCGTCACCGCCCGCAGCCGCACCGGCAGCACCACGCACCGCATCCGTAACCGCGTCAGCGGCAGCCGCGGCGGCCTCCGCAGCCAGTCGGGCGCGCTCGGCGCGCAGCAGGGCCTCCTCGGCCTTGCGCTGCTTCTCCAGGCGCCGTTCCTCGGCCTCGGCGCGCAGGCGCGCCTCCTCGGCCGCCTGCTTGCGCAGACGTTCCTGTTCGGCGGCCCGGGCGCGCTCCTCCGCCTCGCGGCGGCGGCGCTCCTCCTCGGCCTGGCGGCGGGCTTCCTCGGCCCGCTGACGGGCCTCCTCCGCCTGGCGCTCGGCCTCGAGCCGGCGGGCCTCCTCGGCCTCGCGCCGCTTGCGCTCCTCTTCCTCCGCCCGCAGGCGGGCGAGCTGCTCCTGGCGCTCGCGCTCCAGCCGGGCCTCCTCCGCCTTGCGGGCGGCCTCCTCCTCGGCCTTGCGCCGGGCCTCCTCCTCGGCGGCCTTGCGGGCCGCCTCACGGGCCTCCTCGCGGGCCTTGATCTCGGCCGCGGAGAGCGGAAGGAGCTGGTCGAGGCGGTGGCGTACGGGCGTGGTGACGGCCTCCGGCGCCTGGCCGGCGTCCACGACGAGGTAGCGGGCGGGGTCGGCGGCGGCCAGGGTCAGGAACCCGGCCCGTACGCGCTGGTGGAACTCCGCCGGCTCGGACTCCAGCCGGTCCGGCGCCTCGGTGAAACGTTCGCGCGCGGTCTCGGGCGAGACGTCGAGCAGCACCGTCAGGTTCGGCACGAGCCCGTCCGTCGCCCAGCGCGAGATGCGGGCGATCTCGGTCGGCGAGAGGTCGCGCCCGGCGCCCTGGTAGGCGACGGAGGAGTCGATGTAGCGGTCCGTGATGACGACCGCGCCGCGCTCCAGGGCGGGCCGTACGACGGAGGCGACGTGCTCGGCGCGGTCGGCCGCGTACAGCAGCGCCTCCGCGCGGTCCGACAGGCCGGCGGACGCCACGTCCAGCAGGATCGCGCGCAGCCGCTTGCCGATGGCCGTGGCGCCCGGCTCCCGGGTGACGACGACCTCGTGGCCCTTGGCGCGGATCCACTCCGCGATCGCCTGCACCTGCGTGGACTTGCCGGCGCCGTCGCCGCCCTCGAAGGCGATGAAGAAACCGGTGCCGCTGACGCCCTCCACCGGGTCGCCGCCGCGCAGCGAGTCCAGCAGGTCCTTGTGGAACGGCACGCCGTGCCGGTCGTCCGTCCGGCCCAGGACCAGCGCGCCGACGGGCAGCAGGAGCGCGCCGACGAGCATCAGCGTGAACGCCGCCCCGCCGTGCGCGAAGACGAAGCTGCCGTCCCCGATCCGGTGCGGGCCGATGGCCGCGGCCAACAGCGGCGCCGCGACGGCGCCCACGGCGACCGTGACGCGGACGACCGCGTGCAAGTGGTCGGTCGTACGGGCCCGGCGGTCCTCCTCGGTCTCCTGGTCGAGCAGGGAGTGACCGGTGTTGGCGACGACTCCGGCGGATACGCCCGCCAGGACGACGAGCAGCAGCACGGTCGTGGCGTCGTTCACCAGGCCGGCGGCGAGCAGCGCCAGGCCCGTCAGGGCGAGGGCCAGCGCGAGCAGGCGGCGCCGCGAGAAGCCGGGCAGCACCTTCCGGGCGCCGCGGATGCCCACGACGGGGCCGCCGGAGAGCGCGAGGACCAGCAGGCCGAAGCTCACCGGGCCGCCGCCCAGGTCCATGGCCTGCAGCGTGGCGACGCCGACGCCCGCGGCGATCGCGCCCGCGATGGCCGCGCACGCCAGGACGAGCACCGGGATCGCGCCCGTACGGCCCTTGTCGGGCGCTCCCTGGGCGTTCTTGGGGCGGCGCAGGCCCTCCAGCGGGGAGCGCACGCGCGGGACCTGCACGCCCTTGGGCAGGCCGGGCAGGTGGAGGAAGTACAGGATCGCGAGGGACGTCGCGAAGAGCCCGGCGGCGAGGTACGAGCCGAGGGCGGCCTGGTGCTGGTGGAACCAGTCGATCCCGGAGCCCAGGAGGTTGCTCACGAGCGTGATGGCGACGAGCGCCGCGGCGCCGACGGGCAGCGCGACGAAGGTCGTGCGCAGCGACAGGCGCCGCAGGGCCTCGTAGTGGTCCGGCAGCGGCCGCACGGCCGCGCCCTCCGGCGGTGCCGTGGGCAGCAGTGCGGGCACCGCCTGGTCCTTCGCCACCGTCCAGACGCGCTCGGCGACGCCGAGGACGAAGGCCGTGACCAGCAGCCAGGTGAGGGCCGTGCCCGGGGTCCAGACGATCCAGGTGGGCGCGACGGCGAGCAGCGCGAGCCGGACGCCGTCCGCGCCGATCATCGTCCAGCGGCGGTCGAGCGGACCGGCCGGCGCGAAGAGCGAGGACAGCGGGCCCAGCAGGACCGCGCCGGAGAGCAGCGTGGCGACCAGCCGCGCGCCGATCACGGCGGCGACGGCGAGGGCCGCGCCCCGGTAACCACCGCCGAACGACCCCGATGCGACCGCCGCCTGCAACGCCAGCAGCAGGAGCACGAGGAGGGCGAGGGCGTCACCGACCCCGCCGGCGAACTGGGCGCTCCACAACCGCCGGAGCGGACGGAAGCGCAGCAGGGCTCGTACGGCACGCTCGCGGGAGTCCGCGGCTAGGGCGCCGGATGTGGGGGTGTCCACTGTTGGCTGCTCGGCTCGCGTCATCCTGCCAGCCTATCCGGAGTGCCCCGATACGAGACGCCTCCCCGAACACATGCACGAACATGCGCGCGAACGGAAGACGAACGACCGAGCGGGACAAAAGGCCGGGGCGGCGGACCGGAATCCGGCCCACCGCCCCATTTGTCCTGCCCGCCAGTACGACCTACCGACTAACCCGGCGTCGGCCGAATCACTCGGCGTCGGCAGCCGCGGCGGAGTTGGCCGCCGCGGTCTTCTTCGCCGTCGTCTTCTTGGCGGCCGTCTTCGTGGCCGTCGTCTTCTTCGCCGCGGCGGTCTTCTTCGTCGCGGTCGTCTTCTTGGCGGCCGTCTTCTTCGCCGCGGTCTTCTTGGCGGGGGCCTTCTTGGCCGCCGTCTTCTTGGCCGGGGCCTTCTTCGCCGTCTTCTTGGCCGGGCCCTTGGCGCGCTTCTCCGCCAGCAGCTCGTAGCCGCGCTCGGGCGTGATCGTCTCGACGTCGTCGTCGCGGCGCAGGGTCGCGTTCGTCTCGCCGTCGGTGACGTACGGGCCGAAGCGGCCGTCCTTGACCACGACCGGACGCTCGCTGACCGGGTCGGTGCCCAGCTCCTTCAGCGGCGGCTTGGCCGCGGCACGGCCGCGCTGCTTGGGCTGCGCGTAGATCGCGAGGGCCTCGTCGAGGGTGACGTTGAAGATCTGGTCCTCGGTCTCCAGCGACCGCGAGTCCGTGCCCTTCTTCAGGTACGGGCCGTAGCGGCCGTTCTGGGCGGTGATCTCCACGCCTTCGGCGTCCTTGCCGACGACGCGCGGCAGCGACATCAGCTTGAGGGCGTCGTCGAGGGTGACCGTGTCGAGGGACATGGACTTGAAGAGCGAGGCCGTCCGCGGCTTGACCGCGTTCTTGCCGGTCTTCGGGGTGCCCTCGGGCAGCACCTCGGTGACGTACGGGCCGTAGCGGCCGTCCCGGGCGACGACCGGGTGACCGGAGACCGGGTCGGTGCCCAGCTCGAAGTCACCGCTCGGCTTGGCCAGCAGCTCCTCGGCGTACTCCACCGTCAGCTCGTCCGGAGCGAGATCCTCCGGCACATCGGCGCGCTGGTGCCCCTCGGCGTCCTTCTCACCGCGCTCCACGTACGGGCCGTAGCGGCCGACGCGCAGCACGATGCCCTCGCCCACCGGGAACGACGACACCTCACGGGCGTCGATCGCGCCCAGGTCGGTGACGAGCTCCTTCAGACCGCCGAGGTGGTCGCCGTCGCCGTTGCCCGCGTCGGCGGCGCCGCCCTCCGGCCCCTCACCGAAGTAGAACCGGCGCAGCCACGGCACGGCCTGGGCCTCGCCGCGGGCGATGCGGTCGAGGTCCTCCTCCATGGAGGCGGTGAAGTCGTAGTCGACGAGCCGGCCGAAGTGCTTCTCCAGCAGGTTGACCACGGCGAAGCTCAGGAAGGACGGCACGAGCGCCGTGCCCTTCTTGAAGACGTAGCCGCGGTCGAGGATCGTGCCGATGATCGACGCATACGTCGACGGGCGGCCGATCTCCCGCTCCTCGAGCTCCTTGACCAGCGAGGCCTCGGTGTAGCGGGCCGGGGGCTTGGTCGCGTGGCCGTCGGCGGTGATCTCCTGGGCCGTCAGCGGGTCGCCCTCGCCGACCTGCGGCAGCCGGCGCTCGCGGTCGTCGAGCTCGGCGTTCGGGTCGTCGGCGCCCTCGACATAGGCCTTCATGAAGCCGTGGAAGGTGATCGTCTTGCCGGACGCGCTGAACTCGGCGTCACGGCCGTCGCTCGCCCGGCCGGCGATGCGCACGGTGACGGAGTTGCCGGTCGCGTCCTTCATCTGGGAGGCGACGGTCCGCTTCCAGATCAGCTCGTAGAGGCGGAACTGGTCGCCGGTCAGACCGGTCTCCGCGGGAGTGCGGAAACGATCACCCGAAGGACGGATCGCCTCGTGCGCCTCCTGGGCGTTCTTGACCTTCCCGGCGTACGTGCGCGGCTTCTCCGGCAGGTAGTCGGCGCCGTACAGCTGGGTGACCTGAGTACGGGCCGCGTTCACCGCCGTGTCGGACAGCGTCGTGGAGTCCGTACGCATATAGGTGATGAAGCCGTTCTCGTACAGCTTCTGGGCGACCTGCATCGTCGCCTTGGCGCCGAAGCCCAGCTTGCGCGAGGCCTCCTGCTGCAGCGTCGTGGTGCGGAACGGGGCGTACGGCGAGCGGCGGTACGGCTTGGACTCGACGGACCGCACGGAGAACGACGACTGCTCCAGGGCGGCGGCCAGCGCACGGGCGTTAGCCTCGTCCAGGTGCAGCACCGGAGCGCCGTCCTTGAGCCGCCCGGTGGAGCCGAAGTCACGGCCCTGTGCGACCCGGCGGCCGTCGACCGAGGTCAGGCGGGCGGTGAAGGTGGCGGGGTCGCCGGCGTCGCCGCCGCGGCCCGTGTCGAAGGTGCCGGTCAGGTCCCAGTACTCGGCGGAGCGGAAGGCGATGCGCTCGCGCTCGCGCTCGACGACGAGACGGGTGGCCACGGACTGCACCCGGCCGGCGGACAGCCGGGGCATGACCTTCTTCCACAGCACCGGCGAGACCTCGTAGCCGTAGAGGCGGTCGAGGATGCGGCGGGTCTCCTGGGCGTCGACCAGCTTCTTGTTCAGCTCGCGGGGGCTGGCGACGGCGGCCTGGATCGCGTCCTTGGTGATCTCGTGGAAGACCATCCGGCGGACCGGGACCTTGGGCTTGAGGACTTCCTGCAGGTGCCAGGCGATGGCCTCGCCCTCGCGGTCCTCATCGGTGGCCAGGAAGAGTTCGTCGGACTCGGCCAGCAGCTCCTTGAGCTTCTTGACCTGGTCCTTCTTGTCGGTGTTGACGACGTAGATGGGCTGGAAGTCGGCGTCGACGTTCACGCCGAGACGGGCCCACGGCTCGCCCTTGTACTTGGCCGGGACCTCGGCGGCCCCGTTCGGCAGGTCACGGATGTGCCCGACGCTCGCCTCGACGACGTATCCGGGGCCGAGGTAGCCCTTGATCGTCTTCGCCTTGGCAGGCGACTCGACGATGACGAGTCGGCGGCCGCCCTGTGCGGTCTCGCTGGTCGGGGACAACTTCGCTCTTCTTCCGGTCGACACTCGGTGTGGGCGTTGCGGTGACGCTGCGGAGTGTGACGGTACATCCCGCCCCCGTGTCAAACGGAAAAAGCCCGCAACGCCACTCGAACGGTAACCCGACAAGCGTCCTGTCTGCCGCCCGGACCGTCACACCATGCGTGTGACGGCGCTGACACGTGCGGTCACAGGACGGGCGGGGCGGGGCGGCGGCATAGCGGTGGGCCGTATGGGGCGCCTGGTGGAGCGCCGGGTCGGGAGGGGGCCGGTGACCGGGGAAAGAGGAATGTGACGCGATCACGACCCCTCCTTTTCCCCTTCTCATGGGTCTGCCCACCCCTTGCTCCCCCGTCCCCCCGCGCGCCCCGCCGGCCGCGTCAGCCGGCCACCGGAGTGAGAAAGCCCTGCTCGACGAGCATGCGGATGGCCTCCGGCGTACGGTCGCGCAGCAGCACCGGGTCCTCCCCGAGGAGCTGGGCGATCGCGTCGAGGATGCGGCCGGCGGGCAGGGACCCGTCGCAGACGCCCGCGAAGCCCGCGCCAACCGTGTCCACCTTGGTGGCCCGGCGCATGCCACGGTTCTGGCGCAGCACCACGTGCTCGGGGTCCTCGGCGCCCGGCAGTCCGACCTGTTCCTGCACGACCTCGTCGGCCAGCTTGAAGCGCGCGGCCAGCAGCGCCGCGTCGTCGTGCGTGCGCAGGAAGTCCTGCCGCTCGAAATGCGCCCGTACGGTCGCCCCCAGCGGCTGCTCGATCGGGTGCGGCCACTCCTCGGCGACCACCGACGGCCGGTCCGAGCCAGACTTACGCAGCGTGATCCAGCCAAATCCGACGCCCTTGGTCTTGCGGGCCTCGAACTCCTCCAGCCAGGCGTCGTAGCGCGCCGCGTACTCCTGCGGAGCGGTGCGGTGATCGCCGGCGTCGCGCAGCCACAGCTCGGCGTACTGCGCGACGTCCTGCACCTCGCGCTGGACGATCCACGCGTCGCAGCCGCTCGGCACCCAGGAGGAGACCCGCTCCCGCCAGTCCTCGCCCTCGACGTGCTGCCAGTTGGCGAGCAGCTGGCAGTAGCCGCCGTCGTTGAGCCGGTCGGCCGCCTGCCGCACCAGCGTGCGGCACAGGTCGTCGCCGCCCATGCCGCCGTCGCGGTAGGTCAGACGGGCGCCGGGCGAGATGACGAACGGCGGATTCGAGACGATCAGGTCGAAGGTCTCCCCGGCGACCGGCTCGAAGAGCGAGCCCTGGCGCAGGTCGGCCTCCGGTGCGCCGGAGAGTGCGAGTGTGAGCCGCGTGATGTGCAGCGCGCGCGGGTTCAGATCCGTGGCCGTGACCCGGCCCGCGTGCTGGGCGGCGTGCAGCGCCTGGATGCCCGATCCCGTGCCCAGGTCGAGGGCGCTCCCGACGGGAGTGCGGACCGTGATCCCGGCGAGCGTGGTGGACGCGCCGCCCACGCCGAGCACGAGCTCCGAGCGCTCCACGCCGGCCGGACCGCCGGTGCCCCCGGCGATGCCGCCGGCACCGCCGACGGCGCAGCCCAGGTCGGAGACGATCCACCAGTCCTGCCCCTCGGGGCCGCCGTAGGGGCGTACGTCCACGCCGGCCCGCACGAGGCCTTCGTCCGCCCCGTCCCGCACCAGCCAGCCGTCGGCCAGGCAGTCGTCGACGGGGAGCGCGGCGGCGGCGCGGGCGTACGGCACGGACCGCTGCAGCAGGAAGAGCCGGACCAGCGTCTCCAGCGGGCCGTCGCCGCGGGTGGCCCGCAGGGCGGGGACGGTCTCGCTGCGGGCGAGGGCGGCGTAGGCGGAGGCGCCGAGCAGGTCGAGGAGGCCGTCGGCCGTGAAGGCCGCGGCCAGCAGGGCCTCGCGCAGTCGGGCGGTGCGCGCCGGGTCGGCGGTGGGGAGGTGCGTCGTACTCACCAGGCCATTGTCGGGGGCGCCGGCGGCAAATGGCGAAAGCCCGGCTCCGCGCCCGGGGGCGCGGAGCCGGGCCGGAACCAATCCCGGCTCCGTCGGCCTTACTTCTCCGCCGGTGTCACTTCTTCGTCGGCGTGGGGCTGACCGACGTCTTCTGGCAGCCCGGCTGCTTCGCCATCGCCTTGCCGACGTCCCCGGACTGCAGCTTCTTGAGTGCCTCGTCGCTGCGGCTGCTGAGCTTGCCGATGTCCCCGGCGATGCTCTTGAGGCCCTCGGCGAACTTGGCCTTGTCGCCGGTGTCCAGCTCGTCGATCCGCTTCTTCAGCCCGGCGTACGCGCCCGAGAGGTCGTTGAGCGCCTTGACGGCGTTCTTCTGGCTCGTCTCGCCGTCCTTGACGGGCGGCGCGCCCGCGCGGTCCACGGAGGTGGCGAGCGCCTTGTAGGCGTCGGCGTTGGCCTGGAAAGCCGTCGAGTCGGTCTGCTGGACCTTCTTCGAGTCCTCCTCGGTCTGCATGCTCGCGATCGCGGAGTTGGCGTCCGTGATCTTCTTCACCTGAGGCTGCATCTGGTCGCAGACGCTCTTGGCCCAGTCGTCGAGCTTCTTCTTGCCGTCGTCGTCACCGCCGCCGCAGCCCGTCAGCGCCAGGACAAGTGCCGCCCCGCCGGACAGTGCCGCCACAAGCTTCTTGTTCACCGGATTGGTCCCTTCAATGGCTCTCGGCCCCGGAACTTACACGTCCAGGCGAGAGGGGCCAGGAGCCGAGCACACCGCATGCACCCATTACGCACCCTTTTAAAGCCATTTGCACCAAGCTAGGCGTGGCGTTCGCCGCACCTGACGCGGTGCCCGGCCGGACCGGAGCGGGTGCCTGCGGTGCGCTCCCGTGCTGTCGTTCCTCACGCTGAGACGCCGTCAGGACACCACCGCCGGGTCCACGGGCTTCGCCGCCCGCTCGGCGTTGCCGTCGTCACCGTCCACGGCGACGCCGCGCCGCTTGGAGACGTACACCGCGCCCACGATGACGACAACGGCCAGTACCGCGACGCCGATTCTCAGGCCCCGGTTGGCGTCGGCCCCGTAACTGAACTTCACCACCGCCGGCGCGATGAGCAGCGCCACCAGGTTCATCACCTTCAGCAGCGGGTTGATCGCGGGACCCGCGGTGTCCTTGAACGGGTCGCCGACCGTGTCGCCGATGACCGTCGCCGCGTGCGCCTCGCTGCCCTTGCCGCCGTGGTGGCCGTCCTCGACCAGCTTCTTCGCGTTGTCCCAGGCACCACCGGAGTTGGCGAGGAAGACCGCCATCAGCGTGCCGGTGCCGATCGCGCCGGCCAGGTACGAACCGAGCGCGCCGACGCCGAGCGAGAAGCCGACGGCTATGGGGGCCATGACGGCGAGCAGACCGGGCGTGGCCAGTTCGCGCAGCGCGTCCTTGGTGCAGATGTCCACCACCCGGCCGTACTCCGGCTTCTCGCTGTAATCCATGATCCCGGGATGCTCGCGGAACTGCCGCCGCACCTCGTAGACCACCGCGCCCGCCGAGCGCGAGACCGCGTTGATGGCCAGCCCCGAGAAGAGGAAGACCACGGCCGCGCCCAGGACCAGCCCCACCAGGTTGTTGGGCTGCGAGATGTCCAGGCTCAGCCCCAGCTCCCCGGGGTCGGCACGCACCTCCCCGACGGCCGTGGCGATCGCGTCCCGGTACGAACCGAACAGCGCGGACGCCGCCAGTACGGCCGTGGCGATGGCGATGCCCTTGGTGATCGCCTTGGTGGTGTTGCCCACGGCGTCGAGGTCGGTGAGCACCTGCGCGCCCGCGCCCTGGACGTCGCCGGACATCTCGGCGATGCCCTGCGCGTTGTCGGAGACCGGCCCGAAGGTGTCCATCGCGACGATGACGCCGACGGTGGTCAGCAGCCCGGTGCCGGCGAGCGCGACGGCGAACAGCGCCAGCATGATCGACGTGCCGCCCAGCAGGAACGCCCCGTACACGCTCAGGGCGATCAGCACCGCCGAGTAGACCGCGGACTCCAGGCCGATGGAGATGCCGGCGAGGACGACGGTCGCGGGGCCGGTCAGGGACGTCTTGCCGATGTCCCGCACGGGCCGCCGGCTGGTCTCGGTGAAGTAGCCGGTGAGCTGCTGGATGAGCGCGGCGAGGACGATGCCGATGGCGACGGCCACGAGCGCCAGGACGCGCGGGTCACCGTCGTGCGCCCGGATCGCGGCGTCCCCGATGCCCTCCAAGTCCGCGTAGCTGGAGGGCAGATACGCGAAGACCGCCACCGCCACCAGGACCAGCGAGATCACCGCGGAGATGAAGAACCCCCGGTTGATCGCGGTCATCCCACTACGGTCGCTGCGCCGCGGCGCCACCGCGAAGATGCCGATCATCGCGGTGAGCACGCCGATGGCGGGCACGAGCAGCGGAAACGCCAGACCGGCGTCGCCGAACGCGGCCTTGCCCAGGATCAGCGCCGCGACGAGCGTCACCGCGTACGACTCGAACAGGTCGGCCGCCATCCCCGCGCAGTCCCCGACGTTGTCGCCCACGTTGTCCGCGATCGTGGCGGCATTGCGCGGGTCGTCCTCGGGGATGCCCTTCTCGACCTTGCCGACGAGGTCGGCGCCGACGTCCGCGGCCTTGGTGAAGATGCCACCGCCGACCCTCATGAACATCGCCAGCAGCGCCGCCCCGAAGCCGAATCCCTCCAGCACCTTGGGCGCGTCGGCCGCGTACACCAGGACGACACAGGAGGCGCCCAGCAGGCCGAGGCCCACCGTGAACATGCCGACGACCCCACCCGTCCGGAACGCGATCTTCATGGCCTTGTGCGAGACCGCCGTCAGATCCTTCTCGGGCTCGCCCTCGGCAGGCGTCGCCTCCCGCGCCGCGGCGGCCACACGCACATTGCTGCGCACCGCCAGCCACATGCCGATATAGCCGGTGGCCGCCGAGAACAGGGCGCCGACCAGGAAGAAGAGCGAACGTCCGATGCGCTGCGAGCCGTTGTCCGCGGGCAACAGCATGAGCAGAAAGAACACGACCACGGCGAAGACGCCGAGCGTGCGCAACTGCCGGGCGAGATAGGCGTTCGCGCCTTCCTGCACCGCCGCGGCGATTCTCTTCATGTTCTCGGTGCCCTCGCCTGCCGCGAGCACCTGACGCACCAGCACCACGGCCACCGCGAGTGCCGCGATCGCCACTGCGGCGATCACCATCACCAGGGTGCGATTGCCGTCGGTCAGCTCGACCGCGAGTTTCTGAGTGAAGTCCACCTGTTCAGGGGTAAGGGGCCCCGCCATTCGTCCTCCTTGACGTTTGGCACATGGGCGCGTAGCCGACCAGCGGCGGAAGGACAACCGCGGGAACAGCCGCCACGCTCAGGCGTCCTGAGCTCAAGATGGACGGATTGTAGGGAGCATGGCGAGATCAAAACAGAGCACGGGAAACGGAATAAGACTTCCCAGGTGAAGATCGCAGAGATGATCCGCGAATACCCCGCGGGCGAGTCGCGAAGGCTTCGCGGACGCCTCTCGCAGGCCTCGCACCTGATCGGCACCTGGAGACGGGAAAATCCGGCCGGCGCAGTGATCCATTCGAGGGGAGTCACCGGGGTCGCCGCCGAAGATCGACAGCCCGTTCGACCGACGCGGAAGCCACCGACGGCATTCCGTGCCGCCTCCGCAGGGGATTTCCCCGGCCCCTGCCGGTCCCGGGCCTTCACCCATCGCCATTACGGCACGTGAGGCGCGGTGGACTACAGCAGTGGGGGCAGACGCGCTACGGCTGCGGGGCCGTGGGCGTCGTCGGCCAGCTCATACGGATCAGGCCCCCGCTCTCGTCGGCCGTCACCTCGACGTCGTCGACGAGCCCGCTGATGACGGCGAGGCCCATGTCGTCCTCGCTCTCCTCCATCGGGGGCGCGGGCACGGCGCCACCGGACGCCGCGGCACTCGACGCGGCTCTGGCCGCGGCGGTCACCGCCGCCGCCACGGCGGCGGGGCGCGGCGCGTCATCGGCGACCTCGATGGAGAACTTCTTCTCGTCCTCGGTCAGCACGACCCGTACCGGCGTGGAGATCCCCTGGCTGTTGTGCAGGCCGACCGCGCGCGAGCACGCCTCGCCGACCGCGAGCCGGACCTCGTCCAGCACGGCCTCGTCGACCCCGGCCCGGCGCGCCACCGCGGCCGCCACGAGCCTGGCCGTACGGACATGCTCGGGAAGGGCACTGAAGAGCAGTTCGACGGTGGCCATGCCATCCCCCTCGGTGTTACCTGCCGGCACCTTTCCCTCATCGGGAAAAGGGCGAACTCGCAGAGGGGACGGGCCCTCGAGCCCGTTACCCCCCGGCGTGGCTGTGCGGCTGTTCGCCTGTGCGGTTGTCCGTCGGACGGCGACCGCGGCCGGCCGGACACCGGCCGCCGTGCCGCCCGGCGGCGTCAGTCGGTCGCCTGCACCGCGTCCTCGACCGAGGTGTGGATCGGGAACACCTTGGTCAGGCCGGTGATACGGAAAATCTTGAGAATGCGCTCCTGGTTGCAGACCAGCCGCAGCGAGCCCTCATGGGCACGCACACGCTTGAGTCCGCCGACCAGGACGCCGAGCCCGGTGGAGTCGAGGAAGTCGACGCCCTCCATGTCGACGACGAGGTGATAGCTGCCGTCGTTGACAAGCTCGACCAGCTGCTCACGCAGCTTGGGCGCGGTGTACACATCAATCTCGCCACCGACCCGGACAACCGTACGGTCGCCTACGGTCTCGGTCGACAGGGACAGGTCCACGGATCCTCCAGCACCTTGCATCGAGCGGTCGCCCCCCATGGATCGGCAGCCGCGATGGCATTCAATCACTTACCGGCAGGCGCGCACGACGCCTTGGCGCCATTGTCCGTCACGCCAGTGACACACTCGGTGTCGATGGCCAACGATCAACTCCCGCCGGAGGCGGGCGTGCACCCCTCTCCCCGGACGGTCCTCGACCGACTCGCCAGCGGGCCGGGCCGGGCTGCACGCATCACTCATACGGAGCACTTGCCCCCTCGTCCCGGACGTCATGCCCCCTGGCCGGAGAAGATCCGGCCGGAAGTGATCGACGCCATCCGGGCGGCCGGCATCGAGCGGCCCTGGGCGCATCAGGCCCGCACCGCCGAACACGCGCTGCGCGGCGAGTCGGCCGTGGTCGCCACCGGCACCGCCTCCGGCAAGTCGCTCGCCTACCTCGCCCCCGTGCTGAGCACCCTGCTGGACGGCTCCGAGGCCCCCAACGGCCGCGGCGCGACCGCCCTCTACATCGCCCCCACCAAGGCCCTGGCCGCCGACCAGCGCCGCGCCGTACGGGAACTGGCCGCGCCCCTCGGCAAGAGCATCCGGCCCGCCGTCTATGACGGGGACACGCCGATAGAGGAACGGGAGTGGGTGCGCCAGTACGCCAATTACGCGCTGACCAACCCCGACATGCTCCACCTCTCCATCCTGCCCGCCCACCCCAAATGGGCCTCCTTCCTGCGCGCCCTGCGCTTCGTCGTCATCGACGAGTGCCACACCTACCGGGGCGTCTTCGGCTCCCACGTCGCCCAGGTCCTGCGCCGCCTGCGGCGCATCTGCGCCCGCTACGGCTCCGACCCCGTCTTCCTCCTCGCCTCCGCCACGGCCTCCGACCCCGCCACCGCCGCGAGCCGGCTCACCGGCGTACCGGTCGTGGAGATCACCGAGGACGCCTCCCCGCGCGGCGAAGTCGTCTTCGCCCTCTGGGAGCCCCCGCTCACCGAGCTCCACGGCGAGCGGGGCGCCCCCGTCCGCCGCACCGCCACCGCCGAGACCGCGGACCTCCTCACCGACCTCACCGTCCAGGGCGTGCGCACCGTCGCCTTCGTCCGCTCCCGGCGCGGCGCGGAACTCGTGGCCCTGATCGCCCAGGAACGCCTCGCCGCCGTGGACCGCTCCCTCCCCTCCCGCGTCGCCGCCTACCGCGGCGGCTACCTCCCCGAGGAGCGCCGCGCCATCGAGCGCTCCCTGCACACCGGCGAACTGCTCGGCCTGTCCGCCACCTCCGCCCTCGAACTGGGTGTCGACGTCGCCGGCCTCGACGCCGTCCTCCTCTCCGGCTACCCCGGCACCCGCGCCTCGCTGTGGCAGCAGGCCGGCCGCGCCGGACGCACCGGCCGGGGCGCCCTGGCCGTCCTCATCGCCCGCGACGACCCGCTGGACACCTACCTCGTCCACCACCCCGAAGCCCTCTTCCAGCGGCCCGTGGAATCCACCGTCCTCGACCCCGACAATCCCTACGTCCTCGCCCCCCACCTGTGCGCCGCCGCCGAGGAGCTACCGCTCACCGAGGCCGACCTGTCCCTCTTCGGCCCCGAGGCCATGGTCGTGATCACCCGGCTCGAGGCTCGCAAGCTGCTCCGCCGCCGGGCCTCCGCCTGGCACTGGACCCGCCGCGAGCGGGCCGCCGACCTCGCCGACATCCGGGGCGGGGGCGGCCGCCCCGTCCAGGTCGTGGAGGAGGGCACCGGCCGCCTGCTGGGCACGGTGGACGCCTCCGCCGCCCACACCACCGTCCACGAGGGCGCCGTCCACCTCCACCAGGGCCGCACCTACCTCGTGCGCCACCTCGACCTGGAGGAGTCCGTGGCCCTGGTCGAGCAGGCCGATCCGCCCTACTCGACGACGGCCCGCGACACCACCGCCATCTCCATCCTGGAGACCACCACCGAAATCCCCTGGGGGGACGCGCGCCTGTGCTTCGGCTCCGTCGAAGTCACCAACCAGGTCGTCTCCTTCCTCCGCCGCAAACTCATCACGGGCGAGGTGCTCGGCGAGTCCAAGCTGGACCTGCCGCCCCGCACCCTGCGCACCCGCGCCGTGTGGTGGACCGTCACCGAGGACCAGCTCGACGCCGCCCGCATCGACCCCGAGATCCTCGGCGGCGCCCTGCACGCCGCCGAACACGCCTCCATCGGCATGCTCCCGCTCTTCGCCACCTGTGACCGCTGGGACATCGGCGGCGTCTCCGTCCCCCTCCATCCCGACACACTCCTGCCGACCGTCTTCGTCTACGACGGCCACCCCGGCGGCGCCGGCTTCGCCGAGCGGGCCTTCCACACCGCCGCCCGCTGGCTCAACGCCACCCGTGAGGCGATCGCCGCCTGCGAGTGCGACACCGGCTGCCCCTCCTGCATCCAGTCCCCCAAGTGCGGCAACGGCAACGACCCGCTGGACAAGAGGGGCGCCATCCGGCTGCTGACCCGCCTCCTCGCCGGCGCCCCCGCCGACGAGGCCCCGGACGGCACCCCCGGCGGTCCCTGAACGGCGCCGGGCCCCGCGCGGGACCGCACCCGCACGGAGTACGGCCCGGCCCGCGCCTCGGCCGCCACCTCCGCGAACTCCCCCTTCACCACGCACCGCACCACGCGTGCCCCCTGGGCCGCGGCGACCTCGCGGGCGAGGCGGCAGGCGGCGTCCTCGCCGTGCAGGGCGTGGTCGGCCGCGGCCAGCACCGCCAGATCCGCCGCCCCACCGGCACGGTGACGGGCCACCACCGCCTGACCCATCGCCAGCAGCGCCGTCAGCACGACACAGAACGCCATCGCCACGACCGCCGTCCACACCGTCGCGGAACCCGTCTCACCGCACGGTCTCCTCCGCAAGAGCCACCGCCTCCCCGCTCAGCCGCACGGCCAGCGGCCCCGGCCCCGCCGAGCGGGCCTCGACCCGCACCCGCACCAGGTCCCCCTCCCGCGCCAGCCCGACCTCAGCCCCTCGCGGAGCCGCCGACCGGGCCGCCGCGACGGCCGCCGCCGGCGGGTCCGACCGAGCCGCCGCCCGCGCCCCCGCCCGCGCCGCGTCCACACACTGGATCTGCGCGGCGGCCGCCATCAGGGACCAGAGCAGGGTCATGGTGAGGAGCACCAGCGTCGGCAACACCACCGCGGCCTCGGCGGTCACATAGCCGCCATCAAAACGTCGCATGGAGCGCCTTCACGATCAGCTGCTGCAGCGCCGCGCTGACGGGCCCACTGGTGACGACCTTGTAGAGCACCGCCGCCAGAGCACACGCCGCGAGCGTTCCCACGGCGTACTCAGCCGTGGTCATACCGGCGTCATCGGTCCTCCAGCGGCCTCGAAGCCGCAGAGCTGCCCTCGTTGCCCGTGCCGTCGCTGTCGCTGTCGCCGCTGTCGCCGCTGTCGCCGCCATTGCCGCCCTCGCCATCGTTGTCGTCGCCGCTGTCGTTTTCGCTGTCGTTTTCGCTGTCGTCGTCATGGCCGTAGTCGTCATCGCTGCCCTCCTCTTTCGTAGGTCGCCGTCGCGGCTGTCACTGCCGTCACGGCCGTCGCTGTCGTCACCGCCGTCATTCGCCCTGCACGAGCCCGCCGGCGAGACCGATCACCACCGGAACCACTCCGACCGTCAGGAACGCGGGCAGGAAGCACAGCCCGAGCGGGGCTGTCGCCAGGACGCCCGCTCGTCGTGCCCGGGCGCCCGCCGCCCTGGCCTGCGTGGCGCGCAACTGCGCCGCGAGCCGCCCCATGGGCTCCACCGCCGGAACCCCGGTCGCCTGGGCCCTCTCCAGGCAGCGGGCCGTACTGGCAGCCCCCGGGAGGCTCCCCAGCCGCCCCCACGCCGTGCCGGGCTCGCCCCCGAGCCGCACCTCCGCCGCGGCTTGGGCCAGATGGTCGCCCACCGGGCCGCCCAGCGACCCCCCGACCGCCTCGGCGGCCTCTCGTGGCCCCGCACCGGCGGCCAGGCAGGCGGCCAGCAGATCCGCCGCCAACGGCAGTTGGCACCCGACCTCCTCCGCCGAGGCCTCGGCGCCCGCCTGCTCCGCCTTCCGCCGCCGGTGCCACGCGCCGTATGCGGCGGCGACCGCCAGCAGACATCCCACGGCCCCTCCGGCGAGCCCGACGAGGACCAGTCCGGCGATCCCCGCCACGACGGCAGGCCGTCCGCCCCGGGCGGCCACAGCGGCCCGTAACCACCCCCTGGGGCCGCCCCCGGGTCCCTCCGGCACCCGTCGTGCGAACAGTGAGGCCGCCCGGCGCCGCATCGATCTCTTCCGGCGGGACGCGCCGCCGACGGCCGCCACACACAGCCCCGCGACCACCGCCAGGGCCGCCGCCCACAGGCTGTGGACAAGCTCCCCGCTCACGCCTTCCGTCCTCTCCCGGGCCCCTCGGCGGCCCGCACGATCCGTCGCGTCCACGCGATTCCCGCGCACTCGAGCAGCCCGCCGAGGACCAGGCAGCCGATCCCGGCCGGGGTGTGCAGCAGAACCCGCAGCGGTGCCGCGCCGAGCGCACTGCCCATCAGGAGGGCGAGCACGGGGAGGAGCGCGAGCATGGCGGCGGTGGATCTCGTGCCCGCCAACTGGGCACGCAGCTCGTCCCGCTGGTCCCGCTCGGCGCTCAGGGCCGCCGCCACCCGTTCCAGCCCCGAGGCAAGCCCCGCGCCTCCGTCGACCGCCACCTGCCAGCAGGCGGCCACGCCGTTGAGCCCTTCGGCTCCCGGCTGCAGTCCGGCCTTCCGCAGCGCCTCCGGCACGTCCCCGCCGAACCGCGCCGCAGCGGGCACGGCGGGCCAGCCCGGCCCCAACTCCATCCGCGCCAGGCCGGCCATCGCCTCGCCGGGCTGTCTCCCGGCCCTGAGATCGCCCGCGACGGTGCCACACATCTCGATCACCGCGGCTTCCCGTCGCTCCCGCTCGCGCTCCCGCCGCCGGACCCCGAGCCAGCGCCGTACAAGCGGCACGGCCAACGCCCCCGCGATCAGCGGCAGTACCGACTCGCCCACCAGGGCCACCCCACAGGCGAGCGGCAGGCAGAGCAGCTCACGCCTCTCCCGTCCCCACCGCCGCAGGCGCCCGGCCCACTCCCCCGCCCGGGCCACCCACGCGGGGCCACCGCCAGGACCGGCTCCAAGCCCGGCAGGGCCACCGCCGCCACCGGCCAACAGCAGCCGGGCCCGCCGCACCTGCGGCCCCGGCCTCGCCCACAGTCCGGCCACCACCAAGGCGCACAGCAGCGCCGCACCCCAGGTCACCGTCTGCGGCAACGGAGTCGGTACCCAGCCGGTCATGAGGCACCCCCGCCGCGCTCGCACAGCGCCGCCAGCCGTGCCCACCCAGGGGCCCGCTCAAAGCCCTCCGCGCCCCAGACGGCCGCCGGCACGGTCGTCACGAATCCGGCCGGATCCCGGTCCAGCACGTGCACTTCCGCGATGCGCCGTCGTCCGCCGTGGTCGCGCACCAGATGGATCACGACCGACAGCGCGGCCGCCAACTGGCTGTGCAGCGCCGCCCGGTCGAGGCCCGCCGAGGAGCCCAGCGCCTCCAACCGGGCCGGCACGTCCGCCGCGGCGTTCGCGTGCACCGTGCCGGAGCCGCCCTCGTGCCCCGTATTGAGAGCCGCCAGGAGATCGGTGACCTCGGGTCCGCGCACTTCGCCCACGACCAGCCGGTCCGGGCGCATGCGCAGCGCCTGCCGCACCAGATCCCGCAGGGTGACCAGGCCGGTCCCTTCCTGATTGGCCGGCCGCGTCTCCAGCCGGACCACATGGGGGTGGTCCGGGCGCAACTCCGCGGAGTCCTCGGCGAGCACGATCCGCTCATCGGGCGCGACCAGCCCCAGCAGACTCGACAACAAGGTGGTCTTGCCCGAGCCCGTACCGCCACTGATGAGGAACGACAGCCTGGCGTCCAATACCGCCCGCAGCAGCCGCTGGCCGCCGGGCGGCACGGTCCCCGCAGCCACCAGCTCCTCCAGCGCGAAGGCACGGGGCCGCACCACCCGGAGCGACAGGCACGTCGAGCCGACGGCCACCGGAGGCAGCACCGCGTGCAGCCGCGTACCGTCCGGAAGCCGGGCGTCCACCCAGGGCCGCGCGTCGTCCAGTCGGCGCCCGGCGATGGCGGCGAGCCGCTGGGCGAGCCGGCGCACCGCCGCCGCGTCGGGGAAGGACACCTCCGTGCGCTGCAGGCCCGCTCCGCGGTCCACCCACACCTGGTCGGGTGCGGTGACCAAGACGTCGGTGACGTCCGGTTCCGCGAGCAGGGGCTCCAGCGGGCCGGTGCCGATCAGCTCGGAGCGCAGCCTGGCCGCCACGCCGAGCACTTCGGCGTCGCCGAGCAGCCGCCCTTCCCGGCGCAGCGCCTCCGCCACGCGCGCGGGCGTGGGGTCCGCTCCGCTTTCCGCCAGCCGCAGCCGCACGGCGTCCAGCAACACCGCGCTCATACCGGCACACCTCCGCCTTCGGCCAGTGCGTGTGCCCAGAACTCCGCGCTGAACCGGGCCAGCGGTCCACGCTCGCCACCGCCCGGCGGCCGCCCGGAGTTCAACGCGTCCGGCAGGCCGGGCTCGAGCGGCAGTTCGCCGGCCAGGGGCAGCCCGAGGAGCCGGGAGATCTCCTCCCCACCGAGTCCGGAGCCGAAGGGGCCCCGCACCACCGCCCGGAGGTCGCCCAGCAGCATTCCCAGCATCGAGGCGACCCGGTGGGCCGCCGCGACCGCGCGCAGCTCGGCGGGCACCACCAGCAGGCCCACGTCGAGCTGTTCGAGGGCTTCCATGGCCGTTTCGTCGAGTCGCCGCGGCAGGTCCAGGACCACCACGCCGCCGCGTCTGCGGGCGGCGGCCAGCACGGCGCGCATCGCTTCGGGAGGAACGGCCGCGCATTCGCCCCGGTCCCAGCTCAGGACGCGCAGGGAGTGCAGTTCGGGCAGCGCCTCCTCCAGCGCGCGGCCCGCCACGCGGCCCCGCGAGTCGGCGAAGGCGGGCCAGCGCAGCCCCTCGGCCCGTTCCCCGCCCAGCATCACGTCGAGGCCCCCGCCCAGCGGGTCGCCGTCGATCAGCATCGTGCGCCGCCCGGTGCGCGCCGCCGCGACGGCCAGGGCGCAGGCCAGGGTGCTGGCTCCGGCACCGCCGCGGCCGCCGATCACCCCGACGGTCAGGGCCGGCCGTCCCACGCCCTCCACGGCGTCGGCGATCCGGTCGACGAGCCAGCTCTCGCTGTCGGGGAGCAGCGCCACGTTGCGGGCGCCGATCCCGACGGCCCGCCGCCAGACGCCGGGATCGTCGAGGTCCTTGCCGACGAGCACCACCCCCTCCCTGCGGGCGGCGCCGCCCATGCGCATCGCGCAGTCGTCGCCGACGAGGACGAGGGGTGCGCTGTCCCAGCCGCCCCTGCGGGCGGGTGTGCCGTGGACGACCTCGGGAACGGCTCCTGCAGCGGCACACAGCCGCAACAGATCGTCGAGCAGTCCTTCGTCCTCCGTGACGATCAGCGGGCCGCGCTGCCTCGGCTCCCCGGAAGTGGGCCAATCGGATGTATTGGATCCGGTCACGGTCTCCTCCCCTCTCACTACGCGCTCTCGCATCCGCGAACATCGCGGAACTCGCGGGGAATCACCGTGCAGCGAACTGGGAAATCGTGTGGATCTTGGTCAAAAACTGTGGACAACTCAACGGTTGTGAATATCCCGCTCACCTATACCGGTGACTTCCGGAGAGCAGCGCACCGATTACCCTGCGTAACAGGTATCAAGGGGTGAGGAGCCGCGCCCGAGGGGGCTCACAAGCGAGGGGAAGGCCCGATGGCGATGCCCGAAACGCATCCGGACATGCGACGACCCCCGCCGGGGGGGAGAGCGGGGGTCGTCCCCACGGCCGACTCGGGGGGGGAGGAGTCGGGCCGGGTTAGACACGGTCGCGAACGATCCGTGACTTCCATGGTGTACCCGAGAGCCTTCTCAGGCAAACCCACACGCCTCAGCTTACGCCGAATGGAGGGCCCCTATGCTCGGCGGAGTGGAAAACCACTCCCTGCCTCGGACAGCCGCCTTCTTTGATCTGGACAAGACGGTCATTGCGAAGTCGAGCACGCTCACCTTCAGCAAGTCCTTCTACCAAGGCGGCTTGATCAACAGGCGTGCCGCGTTGCGCACCGCCTATACGCAGTTCGTCTTCCTGGCCGGCGGAGCCGACCACGATCAGATGGAGCGGATGCGCCAGTATCTCTCCGCGCTCTGCCGGGGCTGGAATGTCCAGCAGGTGCGCGAGATCGTCGCCGAAACCCTGCACGAGCTCATCGACCCGATCATTTACGACGAGGCCGCCTCGCTCATCGAGGAGCACCACGCCGCCGGGCGCGACGTGGTCATCGTCAGCACCTCGGGCGCCGAAGTGGTCGAACCGATCGGCGAACTGCTGGGTGCCGACCGCGTCGTCGCCACCCGCATGGTGGTCGAGAACGGAGTCTTCACCGGAGAAATCGAGTACTACGCCTACGGCCCGACCAAGGCGGAGGCGGTCAGGGAACTCGCCGCCTCGGAGGGGTACGACCTGGCCCGCTGCTACGCCTACAGCGACTCCGCGACCGATATCCCGATGCTGGAGGCGGTCGGCCACCCCCATGCCGTCAACCCCGATCGGGCGCTGCGACGCGAGGCGATCGCCCGCGAGTGGCCCGTTCTCTCCTTCAGTCGACCCGTTCGGCTTAAGCAACGCATTTCTTCGCTGTCCATGCCCTCGCGCCCGGCGCTGGTCACGGCCGCCGCGGTCGGTGCTGCCGCCGCCACCGCGGGCCTGCTGTGGCTCGCCAGCCGCCGCCGTGGCACCGCGTCCGCCTTGCCCACATTTGCAGCTAAAAGCAAAGAACTGCGGCTTCGACTTCCGCTTCCGCCGCGACAGGAGTAGAAAGGACTTAACGGCCCGCGAGACCAGGGACATCCGAGAGGAAGCCCTTCACGCACCAAGGCCCCACGGACCGCAGCATGAAAGTCGGGCACCCACGCGACGCCGACCCGTCGATTACGGGCCAGCCGCACCAGGTGGCGGGCGAAGTCCCGGCCTGATGGGCAAATTTCGTGCACGCATGGTAACCCGGCGGACGTGCCAGCGGCGGTACCTGAGCAGTATGGGTACCGCCGCAACCCTTGTCCGCGCGAAGTCGCTCCCCACCGCAATTCCAGGTGGTGTGACGCGGGGCGACTTCAGGCGCGACGACCCACGTCAGGCGGCGCCTCGCTGGAGGGCCTCACACACCGCGGTGCTCTCGCGCACGCCGAGTTCAACGGCGCGGCCGCAGTGCGCGATCCAGGCGGCCACTCCTTCCGGCGTCCCGGACACATAGCCTTCGAGCGCCGCCAGATAGGCCGCCCGTCCCAGTTCCGCGTGACCCACCTCGGCCGGGCAGATCGACTTCGGGTCCAGCCCGCTGCCCACCAGCACGATCCGCTCGGCAGTGCGGGCGACAAGGCCGTTGTACGACCCGAACGGCCGCAGGGCCAGCAGCTCGCCGTGCACCACGGCCGCCGTCACCAGCGCGGGCGCCTCGCTGCCCGCGATCAGGAGCCCGGCCAGCCCTTCGAGCCGCCCCGACACCTCGTCCGCCGCCGGAACCGGCAGTTCGATCAACGGTTCCACCACCGGCTCACCCGGCAGCCGCGGGCGCCCCACCGACTCGTCCGGGCGGTCCCGGCCGGCGGCCACCAGGTGCAGCCGGGCCAGGACCCGCAGCGGCGACTGCCGCCACACGCTCAGCAGCTGGCCGGCCTCCGCGGTCAGCCGCAGGGCCGCGCCCACCGTGCGCGGCTCGCCCTCGCTGCCGAAGTCGGAGCGGCGGCGCACCTCCTCGAGCGCCCAGTCGGCGCCGGAGAGCGCGGCCGAGCCCCGCGCGCCGCGCAGGGCGGCCTCGGAGGTGACCTCATTGCTGCGGCGGCGCATCACCCGGTGGCCGTACACCCGGTCCACCGCCTTGCGTACGGAGTCCACGGAGTCGGCCACCCCCGGGAGGGAGCCCAGAACGGCAAGCGGATCGGCTGTCGTACTCATGGGTACGACACTACGCACTTCGGCTCTACACCCCCCGAAAGAGTGGTCCTCTTCACTCACCGCTCTCACTCAGCGCACCCTCGCACCTACTCTTGGTGAACATGAAGATCGCTTTCGTAGGGAAGGGCGGCAGCGGAAAGACCACGCTGTCCTCCCTGTTCATCCGCCATCTCGCCGCCGCCCAGGCCCCCGTCATCGCCGTGGACGCGGACATCAACCAGCATCTGGGCGCGGCGCTCGGGCTCGACGAGGCGGAGAGCGCCGGGCTGCCCGCGATGGGTGCGCAGCTGCCCTTGATCAAGGACTATCTGCGCGGCACCAACCCGCGCATCGCCTCCGCGGAGACCATGATCAAGACGACCCCGCCGGGAGAGGGCTCCCGGCTGCTGCGCGTCGACGAGGACAATCCGGTCTACGACGCCTGCGCCCGCACCGTCCCCCTGGACGACGACGCGGCCGTTCGGCTGATGGCGACCGGCCCGTTCACCGACTCCGACCTCGGCGTGGCCTGCTACCACTCCAAGGTCGGAGCGGTCGAGCTGTGCCTGAACCACCTCGTCGACGGCCCCGGCGAGTACGTCGTGGTCGACATGACGGCGGGCAGCGACTCCTTCGCGTCCGGGATGTTCACCCGCTTCGACATGACCTTCCTGATCGCCGAACCCACCCGCAAGGGCGTCTCGGTCTACCGCCAGTACAAGGAGTACGCGCGGGACTTCGGCATCGGCCTGAAGGTCGTGGGCAACAAGGTTCACGGCGCCGACGACCTCGACTTCCTGCGTGCCGAGGTCGGCGACGACCTGCTCACCACGGTCGGGCACTCGGACTGGGTGCGCGCCATGGAGAAGGGCCGCCCGCCCCGCTTCGAGTTGCTGGAGGAGGCCAACCGCCAGGCCCTGCGCACCCTGCGCGAGACGGCGGACGGCGCCTACGAGGAGCGCGACTGGCAGCGCTACACCCGCCAGATGGTGCACTTCCACCTCAAGAACGCGGAGAGCTGGGGCAACGCCAAGACCGGCGCCGACCTGGCGGCTCAGGTCGACCCGGCCTTCGTTCTGGACGAGCGGCTCCTGGCCGCCCCTCAGCCCGCCTGACACCGACGGACCCCGCGCCACCTCTCCCAGGGCCCCGCCCAACCGCCGTGTTCACAACTCGGCGCGTTGGGCGGGGCCTTGAACGTTCGGACGGCGCCCTGCCCGGTCGACCGCGTCGCGCCTGCGGCCGGGCCCGGAGCCGGGGCGCTCAGGGCCACAAAGCCGCAGGGCAATACGGGACAAGCGCAGAGAAATACCTATTCACTCGATCGAGCGAAGCCCGCCCGCACCCCTTCGCCATCCCTTTACTCTCCATTACGATTCGTTTACCGAGAGTTGAGAAATGCCCCGCCAACGCAGCCGCTCCCGCCGCTGCCCGCCGTGACCCACGTGCGCGTTCCACGCGCTCGCGCTGCCCGACGAAGACGGGAACGACCATGCACGCTCAGCCGACTCAGACGTATCCACCGTCTTCCGCGCCAGGACAGGACGCACCGCCCGAGCCGGGCGGACGCCCGCGATCGGGCTGGCGGCGGGATCTGTCCGCCTCCTTCGTCGTCTTCCTGATCGCCGTTCCCCTCTCCCTGGGGATCGCGCTCGCCACGGGGGCTCCGCTCCAGGCGGGCCTGATCGCGGCAGCGGTCGGTGGCATCGTCGCCGGCCTGCTGGGCGGCTCCCCACTGCAGGTCAGCGGGGCCGCCACGGGCCTGGTGGTCGTGACGGCCGAGCTGGTGCAGCGTTACGGCTGGCGGGCCACCTGCGCGATCACCGCGCTCGCCGGCCTGGCCCAACTCGCGCTCGGCGCCGCGCGCGTGGCCCGTGCGGCGCTGGCCATCAGCCCGGCGATCATGCACGGGATGCTCGCCGGCATCGGCGTCACCATCGCACTGGGCCAGCTGCATGTCGTCCTGGGCGACAGCCCGAGCCTCTCGGCGCTGGAAAACCTCGGGGCGCTGCCCTCCCAGCTCATGCATCCGCACCCGCCCGCGCTGCTGATCGGCGCGGTCACGGTGGGAGTGCTGCTCGCCTGGCCGCATCTGCCCGGGCAGGCGGGACGTTGGGCACGCCTGCTCCCGGCGCCGTTGGCGGCCGTGGCACTCGCCACGACGGCGAGCCTGGGCATGGAGCTGCCCCGGGTCTCGCTGCCCGACTGGGAGGTGCAGGCGCTGCCCACGCTGCCCGACGGGCCGGTGCTCGGTATCTTCGCGGCCGTTCTGACGGTCACGCTCGTGGCGAGCATGGAGTCCCTGCTGTCCGCCGTCGCGATGGAGCGGCTGCACGCCGAGCGGTCCGACGAGCAGGCGGCCGCCACCACCAAGCTGGACCGAGAGCTCGCCGGGCAGGGCGCGGCGAACGTGGTGTCCGGGCTGCTGGGCGGCCTGCCGATCGCCGGCGGGGCGATCCGCGGCTCCGCCAACATCGCGGCCGGTGCCACGTCCCGCAAGTCCACCGTGCTGCACGGGGTCTGGGTGCTGGTCTGCGCGGGCCTGCTCACGGCCGCGCTCGAGGTGATCCCGCTGGCCGCCTTGGCCGCGCTCGTCATGGCGGTCGGTGTGCGGATGGTGAGCTTCGCCCACATCAAGCACGTCCAGCGGCACCGGGAGTTCCCGATGTACGCCGCCACGCTCGCCTCCGTGGTTCTGCTCGGCGTGCTCCAGGGGGTCGCGGTGGGCGTCGCGGTCGCCGCCCTCCTCTCGCTGCGCCGGCTCACCCACACCCGGATCACCGTCACCGAGGAGCAGGCCTGCCACCGGGTGCGGGTCAATGGACAGCTGACGTTCCTGGCGGTGCCCCGGCTGAGCCGGGCGCTCGGGCAAGTGCCGGACGAGGCGAACGCCGTGGTCGAGCTGGGCGGCTCGTTCATGGACCACGCCGCCTACGACGCGCTGCACTCCTGGTCCAACGCACACCGGGCACGCGGCGGATGGGTCACCCTGCGGGGCCGCCACGGACGCCCGATCGCCGAGCCCGTCAGCACCCACACCTGCCGCCCTTGGACGCCCTGGCGCAACCACCACTGCACCCGGCCGGCCGAGACCGGCGCCGATCCGGTCGGCGGGCGTCAGCTGCTCGGCGGGGTCAGCGCCTTCCAGCGCAACACCGCACCGCTCGTCCGCGACGAGCTGGCACGGCTCGCCCGGGAGGGCCAGCGGCCCAGCCAGCTCTTCCTGACCTGCGCCGACTCCCGGCTGGTCACCAGCATGATCACCTCCAGTGGACCGGGCGACCTGTTCACCGTGCGCAACGTCGGCAATCTGATGCCGCCACCCGACAACGAGGGCGGCTGCGACTCCGTGGCCGCGGCCGTGGAATACGCGGTGGAGGTCCTGAAGGTCGCCAGCATCACCGTGTGCGGACATTCGGGATGCGGTGCCATGCAGGCACTTCTGGACATCGCCGCCTCCCCCGCCGGCCAGGGGCTCGCGCCGGACGGCCTGACGCCGCTCACCCGCTGGCTGCGGCACGGGCGGCCCAGCCTGGCCCGTATGCAGCGGATCGGCCGGCTGGGGCGCGGCGAGGTCGCGCTGGCCGAGCGGCCCGTGGCGGACGACGTCGAGCGGCTGGCGCTCGTCAACGTACTGCAGCAGCTCGACCACCTCATGGCCCACGCCTGCGTCGCCCGGCGGGTGGCCGAAGGCTCGCTCCATCTGCAGGGGATGTACTTCCACGTCGCCGAGGCCCAGGCCTACGTCCTGGACCGTCGCTCGCGGACCTTCACCGCCGTCCGCCCGGAGGTCCTCGACGCGGTGTGACGCCCCGCACGCCCACCCTCCGACGACCTACGGCCCCGGCGCGCCCGGCGGGGCCGCACCACCCCCTCTGACCTCGGCCGACCCATGAAAAGGACAGGTCTAAACCAATAATTGTCCACACCCCTTGTCAGGGTGTGCCCCGGGCTGATGAGCTATGGCACCGGGACGCAACGAGGCCCCTGGGAAAGGGAGATGTCGTGAGCAACGAAAGCCTGGCCAACCTCCTGAAGGAGGAACGCCGCTTCGCACCGCCTGCGGGCCTGGCCGCCGAGGCCAACGTCACCGCGGAGGCGTACGAGCAGGCGAAGGCTGATCGGCTGGGCTTCTGGGCCGCACAGGCCCGCCGCCTGAGCTGGGAGACCGAGCCGACCGAGACCCTGGACTGGTCGAACCCGCCGTTCGCCAAGTGGTTCGCCGACGGCAAGCTCAACGTGGCGTACAACTGCGTCGACCGCCATGTGGAGAACGGCCTGGGCGACCGGGTGGCCCTGCACTTCGAGGGCGAGCCGGGCGACACCCGCTCGATCACCTACGCCGAGCTGCAGCGTGAGGTCTCCCGGGCCGCCAACGCCCTGACCGAGCTGGGCGTTCAGGCCGGCGACCGGGTCGCCATCTACCTGCCGATGATCCCCGAGGCGGTCGTCTCGATGCTGGCCTGCGCCCGCATCGGCGCCCCGCACTCCCTCGTCTTCGGCGGCTTCTCCGCCGACGCCCTCGCCACCCGCATCAACGACGCCGACGCCCGCGTCGTCATCACCGCCGACGGCGGCTACCGGCGCGGCAAGCCCTCCGCGCTCAAGCCGGCCGTCGACGAGGCCCTCACCCGCCCCGGCACCGAGAACGTCCGCAGCGTCCTCGTCGTCCGCCGCACCGGCCAGGAGGACATCGCCTGGACCGAGGGCCGCGACGTGTGGTGGCACGACCTGGTCGAGGGCCAGTCCGACCAGCACACCCCTCAGGCGTTCGACGCCGAGCACCCGCTGTTCATCCTCTACACCTCGGGCACCACGGGTAAGCCGAAGGGCATCCTGCACACCACCGGCGGCTACCTCACCCAGGCCTCGTACACCCACCACGCCGTCTTCGACCTCAAGCCCGAGACGGACGTCTTCTGGTGCACCGCCGACGTCGGCTGGGTCACCGGGCACTCGTACATCGTCTACGGACCGCTGAGCAACGGCGCGACCGAAGTGCTCTACGAGGGCACCCCCGACTCCCCGCACCAGGGCCGCTGGTGGGAGATCGTGCAGAAATACGGCGTCACGATCCTCTACACCGCGCCCACCGCGATCCGGGCCGCCATGAAGTGGGGCGACGACATCCCGGCGAAGTTCGACCTCTCCAGCCTGCGCATCCTGGGCTCGGTCGGCGAGCCCATCAACCCCGAAGCGTGGATCTGGTACCGCAAGCACATCGGCGCCGACGCCACCCCCGTCGTCGACACCTGGTGGCAGACCGAGACCGGCGCCATGATGATCAGCCCGCTGCCGGGCGTGACCGAGACGAAGCCGGGCTCGGCCCAGACTCCGCTGCCCGGCATCGCCGCGACCGTGGTCGACGACGAGGGACACGAGGTGCCCGACGGCCACGGCGGTTATCTCGTGCTGACCGAGCCGTGGCCGTCCATGCTCCGCACCATCTGGGGCGACGACCAGCGCTACCTCGACACCTACTGGTCCCGCTTCGAGGGCCGCTACTTCGCGGGCGACGGCGCCAAGAAGGACGAGGACGGCGACATCTGGCTGCTCGGCCGCGTCGACGACGTCATGCTCGTCTCCGGCCACAACATCTCCACCACCGAGGTCGAGTCCGCGCTCGTCTCGCACCCCAAGGTCGCCGAGGCGGCGGTCGTCGGCGCCAACGACCCGCAGACCACCCAGGCCATCTGCGCCTTCGTCATCCTGCGCGGCAATGTGAACAGCGAGGAGGAGGGCCTGGTCGAGGAGCTGCGGGCCCACGTGGCCAAGCAGCTCGGCCCGATCGCCAAGCCCAAGCGGATCCTGCCGGTCGCCGAACTGCCCAAGACCCGCTCCGGCAAGATCATGCGCCGGCTCCTGCGCGACGTGGCCGAGAACCGCACCCTCGGGGACGTCACGACCCTCACCGACTCCTCGGTCATGGACCTCATCCAGACCCAGCTCCCGGCCTCCTCCAGCGAGGACTGACCGCTCCACGGCAGGCCCGCTGGGGTGGCTGCCGGTGAAGGGCACCCGGCTCCCGCCGGGTGCCCTTCACTCTTTCCGGCTACAGTAAGTACCCGTCGCGTAAAGATCGCGACAAGAATCAAGGGCGCGCCGGGAAGTCTGGTCGGCACACAGGACACGTGTACGCACGTGCACGCAGTCGACAGTCGAGCCCAGGAGGTCCACCACCGTGGCCGCGCCCAAGAACCGCCGTTCCGTCTTCCTCGGCAGACTTCCGCTGCCCGAGCGGAACTACCTCGCGGACGCGCTGCGTACCGAGACCGTCGGCGGCGTACTCCTGCTCGTCGCGGCCGTGGCCGCGCTGCTGTGGGCCAACACCCCGATCCGCGAGAGCTACGAGACCGTCCGCTCCTTCCACATCGGCCCCTCCGGCCTCGGCCTGAACCTCTCCCTCCAGCACTGGGCGGCCGACGGACTGCTCGCCGTCTTCTTCTTCGTCGCCGGCATCGAGCTCAAGCGCGAGCTCGTGGCGGGCGAGCTGCGCGATCCCAAGGCCGCGATCCTCCCCGTCGTCGCCGCGGTCTGCGGCATGGCCGTCCCCGCGCTCGTCTACTTCACCGTCGCCTCCGCCGGCCACGGTTCGCTCGCCGGCTGGGCCGTGCCCACCGCCACCGACATCGCCTTCGCGCTCGCCGTGCTCGCCGTCATCGGCACGTCCCTGCCGTCCGCGCTGCGCGCGTTCCTGCTGACGCTGGCGGTCGTCGACGACCTCTTCGCGATCCTGATCATCGCGATCTTCTTCACCTCCACCCTGAACTTCGCCGCCCTCGGCTTCGCCGTGCTGGGCCTCGCGGTCTTCTGGCTGCTGCTGCGCAAGGGCGTGCGCGGGTGGTACGTCTACGTACCGCTGGCCTTCGTCAACTGGGCGCTGATGTACAACAGCGGCGTCCACGCGACCATCGCCGGCGTCGCCATGGGCCTGATGCTGCGCTGCACCCGCCGCGACGACGAGAAGTCCTCCCCCGGCGAGCACATCGAGCACCTCGTCCGCCCCCTGTCGGCGGGGCTGGCGGTTCCCCTGTTCGCGCTCTTCTCGGCCGGTGTGGCGCTCTCCGGAGGGGCGCTGTCGGACGTCTTCAGCAGGCCCGAGACGCTCGGCGTCGTCCTCGGCCTCGTGCTGGGCAAGGCGATCGGCGTCTTCGGCGGTACGTGGCTGGCGGCCCGCTTCACCCGGGCGGAGCTCAATCCGGACCTCAAATGGCCCGACGTCCTGGCCGTCGCCTCGCTGGCCGGCATCGGCTTCACCGTGTCCCTGCTGATCGGTGAGCTCGCGTTCGCCGACGACGCGGTGCTCGTCGGCGAGATCAAGGCCGCCGTCCTGGTCGGCTCGCTGATCGCGGCGATCCTGGCGAGCACCCTCCTCAAGCTCCGCGACAACAAGTACAAGAAGCTCTGCGAGGAGGAGGACCGGGACGACGACGAGGACGGCATCCCGGACGTCTACGAACAGGACAACCCCGACTACCACCTGCGTATGGCCGCCAGGTACGAAGCGAAGGCAGCCGCACACCGCAAATTGGCGGAAGTCGCCTCGGAGCGCACCACCCAGGGCGACGGTCCGGCATGATCTGAGAGTCTTTACCCCTGCGGTACCGCCCCCGGAGAGCGGGAAAACCGGGCGACCGGACCCCGGAGGGGAGCGTTCCGCGGACGACGAAGCTGATGACGATGAGGGAGCAGGCGATGAGCGCAGCCGACGACGGCGCGAACCGCAGCCTCGGCCAGCTGGTGGCGACGGCCACCACGGAGCTGTCCGCGCTGGTGCACGACGAGATCGCGCTGGCCAAGGCCGAGCTGCGACAGGACGCCCGGCGGCTGGGCATCGGCGGCGGCGCCATCGCCGCCGCGGGTGTCCTGGCACTCTTCTCCCTGCCCGTCCTGAGCTTCGCGGCGGCGTACGGCATCCACAACCTCGGCCTCGGCCTCGCCTGGTCGTTCCTGATCACCGGCGCCGCGTTCCTGCTGCTCGCGGCGGTGCTCGGCCTGCTGGCGGTCGCCAAGTTCAAGAAGATCTCGAAGCCCGAGAAGAGCATCGCGTCGGCGAAGGAGACGGCGGCCGTGCTGGGCACCGTCAAGCCGCACCCCCGGCCGGTGGCCGACACGAGCCCCGTCGACGCATCTGTGACACGCTCGTCCGTATGACGGTGCCCGATACCCCCGAAGCGCCCGCGTCCCCCGAGCCCGGCAAGCCCGTGAGCGGGAAGGCACCGGCCGCGCCGGCCGGCCCGTCGGGCGCCTCGCCCGCCGCGGTCGTACGGCCGGACGGCCCCTGGACCCACCGGGAGGTCGCGGCGAACGGGGCTCGGTTCCACATCGCCGAGATGGGCGAGGGACCGCTGGTGCTGCTGTTGCACGGCTTCCCGCAGTTCTGGTGGACGTGGCGGCATCAGCTGCCGGCGCTCGCCGACGCGGGCTTCCGTGCGGTGGCGATGGACCTGCGCGGCGTCGGCGGCAGCGACCGTACGCCCCGGGGCTACGACCCGGCGAACCTCGCCCTCGACATCACCGGCGTCATCCGCTCCCTCGGCGAGCCGGACGCCGCGCTGGTCGGCCACGACCTGGGCGGCTACCTCGCCTGGACGGCGGCCGTCATGCGGCCCAAGCTGGTGCGCCGGCTCGCCGTGTCCTCGATGCCCCACCCGCGCCGCTGGCGCTCGGCGATGCTCGCCGACCTCAAACAGAGCGCCGCGGGCTCGCACATCTGGGGCTTCCAGCGTCCATGGCTGCCCGAGCGGCGGCTGGTCGCGGACGACGCGGCGCTGGTGGGCCGGCTGATCCGGGACTGGTCCGGGCCCCGGCTGCCCGACGACGAGGACGTGGACGTCTACCGGCAGGCCATGTCGATCCCCTCCACGGCGCACTGCTCCATCGAGCCGTACCGCTGGATGGTGCGCTCGCTGGCCCGCCCCGACGGCATCCAGTTCAACCGCCGCATGAAGCGGCCGGTCCGCGTGCCGACGCTGCACCTGCATGGTTCGCTCGATCCGGTGATGCGCACGCGCAGCGCCGCGGGCTCCGGGGAGTACGTGGAAGCGCCCTACCGCTGGCGGCTCTTCGACGGCCTGGGGCACTTCCCGCACGAGGAGGACCCGGCGGCGTTCTCGGCGGAGCTCATCGGCTGGCTCAAGGATCCCGAGCCGGACCGCTAGGAGTCACGGGCGCGGAAGGGAACGTCCGTTCACCCGAACGGCCAATTGCCGCGCGCATAGGCCAATTGCCGGACCCATAGGCGATTACCGACCTTTGGGCCCGGGCAGAGCTTTTGGTATGGGCTGGACGCACGACTACCGTGACGTGACCGACGTGACTCAGGAGCACGGCACCGAGGGTGATGCCGCGCTTGCCGTGACGGAGGCACCCGAGTGGGGCGAACACCGGCCGGGGGCCGGACCCGACCCCCGTATCGGCATTCCCCGGATCATCCGGCGCCGCGCCCGCTGGGTGTCGGCGCGGCTGCGGCATCCCCGTAGCCGCTGACCGCCCCCGCCCCACACCCCGCATCGAACGCCCGTACGCACCCGGGATGCCGTCCGTACGGCCGCCTGAGCCCCGCAGGGTGGGTCAGAGCGCGCACTCCTGGGTGTCCGCCCTGCCCGAGGCCGTACGGCCGTTCGTGGCGTCCTCACGCACCTCGTCGGCCGTCAGGGCGTACCCCGTCTCGGCGTCGTCGAGGGACTTGGCGAAGACCACTCCGTAGACCTTGCCGTCGGGGGTGAGCAGGGGCCCGCCGGAGTTGCCCTGCCGCACGGTGGCGTAGAGGGAGTAGACGTCGCGCCGGACGTTGCCGCGGTGGTAGATGTCCGGCCCGTTGGCCTGGACGCGGCTGCGGACGCGGGCGGCGCGCACGTCGTACGAACCGTTCTCGGGGAAGCCGGCGACGATGGCGCTCTTGCCGGTCTCCGCGTCGTCCCCCGCGAACCGCAGCACGGGGGCGTCGAGCGACGGCACGTCGAGGACGGCGATGTCGCGCTTCCAGTCGTAGAGCACGACCTTGGCGTCGTGGAGCCGGCCCTGGCCGCCGATCTGCACGGTGGGCTCGTCCACGCCGCCGACGACGTGGGCGTTGGTCATCACCCGGTGGGGGGCGAAGACGAAGCCGGTGCCTTCCAGCACCTTGCCGCAGCTGGGGGCGTTGCCGACGACCTTGACGATGCTGCGCTGGGCGGCCACGGCGACCGGGCTGCCCGCGAGCTCGGGGTCGGGGGCGGGCACGGAGGTGATGGGCTCGGTGGAGAAGGGCGCGAAGACCTGCGGGAAGCCGTTCTGCGCGAGGATCGTGCTGAAGTCCGCGAACCAGGTGTTGGCCTGTGCCGGGACCACCCGGGCGACGCCGAGCAGCACCTTGGAGCTGCGGACCTCCTTGCCCAGCGTCGGCAGCGTCGTCCCGGCGAGGGCGGAGCCGATCAGCCAGGCGACCAGCAGCATCGCCACGACGTTGACGAGCGCGCCGCCCGTGGCGTCCAGCGCCCGCGCCGGGGACCACGTGATGTGGCGGCGCAGCTTGTTGCCGAGGTGGGTGGTGGCGGCCTGGCCCACGGAGGCGCACAGGATGATGATGGCGACGGCCGCGATGGCCGCGACCGTGCCCGGCTCGGCGTCGTCGGTGGCGCTGTCCCAGATCACGGGCAGTGCGTAGAGCGCAGCGAGGCCGCCGCCGAGAAAACCGATCACCGAGAGCACGCCGACGACGAAGCCCTGGCGATAGCCGACGACCGCGAACCACACGGCGGCGATCAGCAGCACGATGTCCAGCACGTTCACCGAAAGATGCCTCGCATTGCAGTTGTCGTGGCCAGCGGGGGCCACCGTCTCATGCCCGTCAGGAGCGCCAGTCCAGCGGGACCTCCCGCTCGCGGTCCCAGGGCCGCTCCCATCCGGCGTAGTGCAGGATCCGGTCGATTACCCCGGCGGTGAATCCCCACACCAGCGCCGGGCCGACCCGGAACGCCGGACCCCGGTGACCGCTGGGGTGGACGGCCATGGCGCGGTTCTCGGCAGCGGTCAGCTCCGTGACGGGGACGGTGAACACCCGGGCCGTCTCCTGCGGGGAGACCGGCGAGACGGGGCTGGGCTTGCGCCACCAGCCGAGCACGGGCGTTACGACGAAGCTGCTCACGGGGATGTAGAGCCGGGGCAGCACGCCGAAGACCTGGACGCCGGACGGGTCGAGCCCGGTCTCCTCCTCGGCCTCGCGCAGCGCGGCCCGCACCGGGCCGCCGTCCTCCGGATCGCCGTCCTCCGGGTCGAGGGCGCCGCCGGGGAAGGACGGCTGGCCGGCGTGCGAGCGCAACGTTCCGGCGCGCTCCAGGAGCAGCAGCTCGGGGCCCTGCTCGCCCTCGCCGAAGAGGACGAGCACGGCGGACTGGCGGCCGCCGGTCTCCGGCGGGAGGAAGCGGCTGAGCTGGTGCGGCTCGATGGTCAGGGCGGCGCGCGCCACCGGCTCGAGCCACTCGGGCAGCCCCTCGGCGCTGACCGTGATCTCTTTCATCTCTTCGCCGTACGTGCCGGCCATGTGCTTCTCCCGGTCTTCCTCGGCGTCGGTGCGGCTCTCGTCGGGCGTGCGCTCGCTCACTCGGCTCCCAGTGGGCTCGCGGGCAGGCCCGGATAGTCCGGCGGGGGCTTCAGCCGCTGGCCGGGCCGGCCACCCATCTCGTACTTGAGCAGCTTCTTGGCCTTCTCCGGGTCCGTCTCGCCCTCTCCGTAGGACGGGCAGAGCGGGGCGATGGGGCACGCGCCGCAGGCGGGCCTGCGGGAGTGGCAGACCCGGCGGCCGTGGAAGATCACGCGGTGCGAGAGCATCGTCCACTCGCTCTTGGGGAACAGGGCACAGACGTCGGCCTCGATCTTCTCCGCGTCCTCCGCCTGGGTCCACTTCCAGCGCCGCACGAGACGGCCGAAGTGGGTGTCGACGGTGATCCCCGGGACGCCGAAGGCGTTGCCCAGCACGACGTTGGCGGTCTTCCGGCCGACGCCCGGAAGAGTGACCAGGTCTTCTATGCGCCCCGGCACCTCACCGTCGAAGCGGTCGCGCAGGGCGGCGGACAGACCGATCAGGGACCTGGTCTTGGCCCGGAAGAAGCCGGTCGGCCGGATCAGCTGCTCCAGCGTCTCGGGGTCGGCCGCCGCCATGTCCTCCGGGGTGGGGTAGGCCTCGAAGAGGGCGGGGGTGGTCTGGTTGACGCGCAGGTCGGTGGTCTGGGCGGAGAGGACCGTGGCGACCAGGAGCTGGAAGGGGTTCTCGAAGTCCAGCTCGGGGTGGGCGTAGTGGTAGACCTCGGCGAGCTCGCGGTTGATCCGGCGCGCCCGGCGGACGAGCGCGGTCCGCGACTCGGACTTCGCGGCTGCGACCCCGGCGGCGGCCCCCGCCCCGGCCGAGGATTCTTTCCTATTTGCCGCTTTTGCCTTCTTCGCTGGGGGGCGTTCGCCCACAGCGGAATTACGGGCCGACGTCACCCTCCCAGCCCCCTTGCCCTGTGCTCTCACCGGCGTATTGGACACCCGGCCAGACTAAAGCCCAGCACTGACATCCGCCCCGGCCGCAGGAAAACCACAGCCCAATCGGACCCCTGCCGTAGGGCTTCGGGCGACGATGCGCCACACTTGTGTTTGATCACACAGTTTTACCGACGGGCATCATGGGGACCACGGTCCTCTGTGCATGTCGACAAGGAGAGAACTCGTGGACGACGTTCTGCGGCGCGCCCCGCTTTTCGCGGCGCTCGATGACGAGCAGGCCGCTGAGCTGCGCGCCTCCATGGGCGAGGTCACCCTCGCAAGGGGCGACGCCCTGTTCCACGAAGGCGACCCGGGCGACCGCCTCTACGTGGTGACCGAGGGCAAGGTGAAGCTCCACCGCACCTCCCCCGACGGCCGCGAGAACATGCTGGCGGTCCTGGGCCCCGGCGAGCTCATCGGCGAGCTGTCCCTCTTCGACCCGGGACCGCGCACCGCCACCGCGACCGCGCTCACCGAGGTCAAGCTGCTCGGCCTCGGCCACGGCGACCTCCAGCCCTGGCTCAACGCCCGCCCGGAGGTGGCCACCGCCCTGCTGCGCGCCGTCGCACGCCGGCTGCGCCGCACCAACGACTCGATGTCGGACCTCGTCTTCTCGGACGTTCCCGGCCGTGTCGCCAAGGCCCTGCTGGACCTGTCGCGCCGCTTCGGCGTGCAGTCCGAAGAGGGCATCCACGTCGTGCACGACCTCACCCAGGAGGAGCTGGCCCAGCTGGTCGGCGCCTCCCGCGAGACGGTCAACAAGGCGCTGGCGGACTTCGCCGGCCGCGGCTGGCTCCGCCTGGAGGCCCGCGCGGTCATCCTGCTGGACGTCGAGCGGCTGGCCAAGCGCTCCCGCTGACGCGCACGCACCGCACACGCACCGAGGGCCCCGGCACACGCCGGGGCCCTCGGTCGTGCCGCCCGCGAGGACGGGCCGGCTCAGATCAGCCCGTGCTCGTCCAGATAGTCCAGCTGCGCGCGCACCGAGAGCTCGGCCGCGGGCCACAGGCGGGGGTCGACGTCCGCGTAGACGGCCGCCACGACCTCGGACGGCGTGCGGTGACCGTTCTCGACCGCCGTCTCGACCTGGGCCAGACGCTTGGCCCGGTGCGCCAGGTAGTACTCGATCGCGCCCTTCGCGTCGTCCAGTACGGGGCCGTGGCCCGGCAGCAGCGTGTCCACGCCCTCCTCGACCGTGAGCGCCCGCAGCCGGCGCAGCGAGTCGAGGTAGTCGCCGAGCCGCCCGTCGGGGTGGGCGACGATCGTGGTGCCGTGCCCCAGCACCGTGTCACCGGTCAGGAGCGCGCGGTCCGCCGGGAGGTGGAAGCACAGGGAGTCGGCGGTGTGCCCGGGGGTCGCGACGACGTGCAGCTCCAGGCCTCCGGTGGTGACGACGTCGCCCACCCCGAGGCCCTCCCCGCCCAGCCGCAGCGCGGGGTCCAGCGCCCGTACGTGCGTACCCGTCAGCTCGGCGAAGCGGGCCGCGCCGTCGCAGTGGTCGGGGTGGCCGTGGGTGAGGAGGGTCAGGGCGACGCGCTTGCCCGCCGCCTCGGCCGTGGCGAGGACGTTGCCCAGATGGGCCTCGTCCAGCGGGCCGGGGTCGACGACGACAGCGAGGTCGGAGTCCGGCTCGGCCAGGATCCAGGTGTTGGTGCCCTGCAGCGTCATCGCGGACGGGTTGGGCGCGAGGACACAGGTCGCACGGGTGGTCGCGGGGCCGCCGAGGGCGCCTGGGCGCGGCCGTCCGGGCAGGTCGGTTGCGTGCGTCATGCGTCGGCTCCCGCGGGTCCTGTGGTGCTCGGGTTTCCTGGAGTGAGGTGCTGGGCGCTGTCCTGGGCGATGTGCTTGGTGAACTCGTCGTGCCCCGGCCAGCTCAGCACGATTTCTTCCCCGTCAAGCCGCGCCTGCGCCAGTACGGGCGTGAGATCCCGCTCACGCGCGGCCGCGAGAGCCTCGGCGGGCCCGGCGTACGGCAGCAGCGAGCGCAGCGTGGAGATGGTCGGAGGCATCATCAGCAGATCGCCCCGGTCGTAGCCGGCGGCCGCCGCGGCGGGTGCGGTCCACACCGTGCGGTCGGCCTCCGTGGAGGCGTTGCGGGTGCGCTGGCCCTCGGGAAGGGCGGCGACGAAGAACCAGGTGTCGTAGCGGCGGGGCTCGAACTCGGGGGTGATCCAGCGCGCCCAGGGGCCCAGGAGGTCGCTGCGCAGCAGCAGGCCGCGCCGCTCGAGGAAGTCGGCGAAGGACAGCTCGCGGCTGACGAGCGCGGCCCGGTCGGCCTCCCACCGCTCGCCCGTGGTGTCCGCGACGACCGTGTCCGGCGCCGGGCCCGCCAGCAGGACGCCCGACTCCTCGAAGGTCTCGCGGACGGCGGCGCAGACGATGGCCTGGGCGGTGGCGGCGTCCGTCCCCAGCCGCGTCGCCCAGTCCGTACGCGAGGGGCCGGCCCAGGGCACGTCCCGCTCGTCGCGCGGGTCCACCGAGCCGCCCGGATACGCGTACGCGCCTCCGGCGAAGGCCATGGAGGCGCGTCTGCGCAGCATGTGAACGGCGAGCCCGCCCGCCGTGGCGCGCAGCAGCAGGACGGTCGCGGCGCGCCGGGGCGCCACGGGCCGGAGCTCGCCGCGGGCGAGCGCTCTGATCCGGTCCGGCCACTCCGGCGGGTACCACTGGCCGTTCGAAGTCGACATGGCCGGATGCTATGCGCTCACGCGCGGATGTTCGAGAGGACCCGGGGACGGGCCCTCACGACAGGATCGACCGGGAGGCGGTCAGTCCCGGACCTCCACGAGGAACTCGACCTCGACCGGCGCGTCCAGCGGCAGCACGGCCACACCGACGGCCGAACGGGCGTGCACGCCCTTCTCGCCCAGGACCTCGCCCAGCAGCTCGCTCGCGCCGTTGATGACGCCCGGCTGACCGGTGAAGTCCTGCGCGGAGGCCACGAAGCCCACGACCTTCACGACCCGCACGATCTTGTCGAGGTCGCCGATGACGGACTTCACCGCGGCCAGGCCGTTGAGCGCGCAGATGCCCGCCAGCTCCTTGGCCTGCTCAGGGCTGACCTCGGCACCGACCTTGCCGGTGGCCGGAACGGCACCCTTGACCATCGGCAGCTGGCCGGCGGTGTACACGTAGGCACCGCTGCGCACGGCCGGCTGGTACGCGGCCAGCGGCGGCACGACCTCCGGCAGGGTCAGGCCCAGCGAGGCGAGCTTGTCCTCGACGGCGCTCACGGCTTCTCCCGCTTGAGGTACGCCACGAGCTGCGACGGGTCGTTGGGGCCCGGCACGACCTGGACGAGCTCCCAGCCGTCCTCGCCCCAGGTGTCCAGAATCTGCTTGGTCGCGTGCACCAGAAGCGGCACGGTCGCGTATTCCCACTTGGTCATGGGCCCGACTGTAATGCCTCACACCGACAGCCTCGTGCGTAGCCCGCGGGGCGACTGGTTAGGCTCCGAGCCATGAGCAGGCTCCATGTCGTCAGCGGCAAGGGCGGTACCGGCAAGACCACCGTCGCCGCGGCCCTCGCGCTCGCCCTCGCCGCCGAGGGGAAGCGCGCTCTGCTGGTCGAGGTCGAAGGCCGGCAGGGCATCGCGCAGCTCTTCGAGACGGAGGCGTTGCCCTATGAGGAACGGAAGATCGCTGTGGCTCCGGGCGGGGGCGAGGTGTTCGCGCTCGCCATCGACGCCGAGCAGGCGCTTCTCGACTACCTCCACATGTTCTACAAGCTCGGCAGCGCCGGGCGGGCCCTGAAGAAGCTCGGCGCGATCGACTTCGCGACGACCATCGCACCGGGTCTGCGGGACGTCCTGCTGACGGGCAAGGCGTGCGAGGCGGTGCGCAGGAAGGACCGTACGGGTCGCTTCGTCTACGACTACGTCGTCATGGACGCGCCTCCCACCGGGCGGGTCACGCGCTTCCTCAATGTGAACGACGAGGTGGCGGGGCTGGCCCGGATCGGCCCGATCCACAATCAGGCGCAGGCGGTGATGCGGGTGCTCAAGTCGCCGGAGACCGCGGTGCACTTCGTCACGCTGCTGGAGGAGATGCCCGTCCAGGAGACCGCCGACGGCATCGCGGACCTGCGGGCCGCAGGGCTGCCGGTGGGCGGCGTCGTCATCAACATGGTGCGGCCCGCGATACTCGACGAGGCGGCCGTGGAGGCCGCCGCGAACGGCCGGCGCGAGGAGGTGGCGCGCTCGCTCGCGCACGCCCTGGAGCGCACCGGTTCCGGCAGCGCACGGCGCGCGGGGCTTGCGGAGCCGCTCGTCGAACCCCTGCTGCAGGAGGCGCGCGAGCACACCGAGCGGCTCGCGCTCGAGCACCGCGGCCGCGCCGACGTGGCCCGGCTCGGTCTGCCCACGTACGAACTCCGGCTGCTCGGGGACGGCGTCGACCTGGCGGGTCTCTACCGCATGGCGCGCGAACTGCGGAAGCAAGGAGTGGCAGGGTGAGCCTGGATTCGGCGGAACCGCTCGAGATAGACCCCGTCCTGGACGATCCGCGCACCCGCATCGTGGTGTGCTGCGGATCGGGGGGCGTCGGCAAGACCACGACCGCGGCCGCCCTGGGCGTACGGGCCGCCGAGCGCGGCCGCCGGGTCGTCGTCCTGACCATCGACCCCGCCCGCCGCCTCGCCCAGTCGATGGGCATCGACGAGCTCGACAACGTCCCGCGGCGCGTCCACGGCATCGACGACTCGGCCGGCGGCGAACTGCACGCCATGATGCTCGACATGAAGCGCACCTTCGACGAGATCGTCGAGGCGCACGCCGACGGGGACCGCGCCCGCGCGATCCTGGAGAACCCCTTCTACCAGTCCCTGTCGGCCGGCTTCGCGGGCACGCAGGAGTACATGGCCATGGAGAAGCTCGGCCAGCTGCGCGCCGGCGACGACTGGGACCTCATCGTCGTGGACACCCCGCCGAGCCGGTCCGCGCTGGACTTCCTGGACGCGCCGAGCCGGCTGGGCTCCTTCCTCGACGGGAAGTTCATCAAGCTGCTGATGGCACCGGCGAAGATCGGCGGCCGGGCGGGGATGAAGTTCCTGGGCGTTGGCATGTCCGTGATGAGCGGCCCCCTGAACAAACTGATGGGGGCACAGCTCCTGCGGGACGTACAGACGTTCGTCGCCGCGATGGACACCATGTTCGGCGGCTTCCGTACCCGCGCCGATGCGACCTACCGGCTGCTCCAGGCGCCGGGCACGGCCTTCCTCGTCGTCGCGGCGCCCGAGCGGGACGCCCTGCGGGAGGCCGCCTACTTCGTGGAACGGCTGGCAGCGGAGCGGATGCCGCTGGCCGGTCTCGTGCTGAACCGGGTGCACGGCAGCGGGGCGGCGCGGCTCTCCGCGGAGCGGGCTCTGGCCGCCGCCGAGGCCCTCACGAGCGGAACATCCGAATACGCAGAAAATCTTGACGGTGCCGGCATTGTGGATCGTGACAGCGGGCAGGCTGGCTCACGTACCGCTGACGACCCTGGCACCCTCACTCCCACGGACACATCCTCTCCCGAGAGCGGCTTCCCCCAGCCCGCGTCCTCAGGAGCGACGGCCCCGGGCGCCTCGGCGGAACGATCCGTGTCGATGGAAGGACCTTCAGCACGGGTCGGGGAATCCTCTGCACAGCTCGCCGCCGGGCTGCTGCGGCTGCACGCCGAGCGCATGCAGGTGCTCGCCCGCGAGCAGCGCACGCGTGATCGCTTCACCGCTCTGCACCCCGAGGTGCGGGTGGCGGAGGTGGCCGCACTGCCCGGCGATGTGCACGACCTGGCGGGGCTGCGGGCGATCGCCGAGCGCCTCGCCGATCAGTCGGCTCACCGGGACCGGATTTGCCCGGCGGACCGTGCGGCCGTGCCCGCACCCGCGAAGGGCGCCGAGGACGCCTCCGTGGAGACGTGACCGGCCTCGCCGCGGAGAGCCGTGCCGAGCCCCTACGCGGCCCGTAGGCAGGCCCGTGCGCAGCCGCGCAGGCAGAGCGCTACGAGCGGTCGCCGCAGCGGGCCGTGGAGAGCCGTACGGACGGTGCCCGCCGTCAAGGCCCCGCCGTCAAAGCCCCGTCGTCAAAGCCCCGTCGTGGAGGCGGAGCCGGGGCCGGTGGCTAACCCACGGCCGCGTACTCGTCGTACTCGGGGTCGCCCAGCGGCAGGATGCCGGCGCCGCGCTCGTATTCCGTACGAGCCGTCTCCAGGAGCCTGCGCCACGAGGTGACCGTCGGCCTGCGCCGGAGCAGGGCCCGCCGCTCGCGCTCGGTCATTCCGCCCCACACGCCGAACTCGACGCGGTTGTCGAGCGCGTCGGCCAGACACTCGGTCCGTACCGGGCAGCCTGTGCAGACCGCCTTCGCCCTGTTCTGCGCTGCGCCCTGAACGAATAGTTCATCCGGATCGGTAGTGCGGCAGGCGGCCTGCGCACTCCAGTCGGTTACCCAGCCCATGCTGGCGCCGTCCTCTCCCGAATCGAGGCTCCCCCACGGCGGCAGCGGCATATTCACCGTTGCCAGTTGAGGACGTTACGGAAGGCGGGCAGGGGGCAACACCCCCTTCGGGCCCAATCTTGGATGGCCCGAACGGACTATGCGTACGCGGCAGATCACCCAACGGAGTGAGCTGGCGACATTACGGACTTTCTGCCCGCATGGTGGCGATTCGCCCGTGTCGTGACGGGCAGCCGGTGACACAGACGGCAATACGGACACGTCTCATCACTCACAAGAGTGAGGTCAGAGGTGATGCTGAATGGCATCGCTGTGACTGGCGTGAAACAGCGTAGGCGAACACACCTGCGTCTGTCCGCCGAATGAGAACGTAGGCTTCCTCCCATGGCTATGAAGTCCTCGGGCGAGGGTCCCAACGTGACCCGGCAGGCCGCGAAATTCCTCGGCGTCAGCGTGCTCTCCGGAGTCGTCCTGGCGGGTCTGGCCCTACCGGGCATTGGTGCGTTCGGCCTAGTGGCCAAGGGCTCGGTCGAGGGCTTCGACGAGATCCCCGCAAACCTCAAGACACCCCCGCTCAGCCAGCGCACCACCATCCTCGACTCCGAGGGCGGCGAGATCGCGAAGGTCTACTCCCGCGACCGCACCGTGGTGCCGCTGAACGAGATCTCCCCCTACCTGCGCAAGGCGATCGTCGACATCGAGGACTCGCGCTTCTACGAGCACGGCGCGATCGACCTCAAGGGCGTGCTCCGCGCGGTCAACAAGAACGCCCAGTCCGGCGGCGTCTCGGAAGGCGCCTCCACCCTCACGCAGCAGTACGTCAAGAACGTCTTCGTCGAGGAGGCCGGCGACGACCCGGACAAGGTCGCCGAGGCCACGCAGCAGACCCTCGGCCGCAAGGTCAAGGAGCTGAAGTTCGCCATCCAGGTCGAGAAGGAACTCGGCAAGGAGCGGATCCTCAACAACTATCTGAACATCACCTTCTTCGGGCAGCAGGCCTACGGCGTCGAAGCCGCCTCCCAGCGCTACTTCAGCAAGCACGCCAAGGACCTCACCCTCGGCGAGTCCGCCCTGATGGCCGGCCTCGTCCAGTCCCCCAGCCGCTACGACCCGGTCAACGCTCCCAAGGAGGCCACCAAGCGGCGCAACACCGTGCTGCAGCGCATGGCCGAGCTGAAGCACATCACCCCGGCCGAGGCCGCCGCCGAGCAGGCCAAGCCGCTCAAGCTGAACGTCAGCAGGCCCAAGAGCGGCTGCATCACCGCCGTCAACGGCGCCGGCTTCTTCTGCGACTACGTCCGCGAGACCTTCCTCAACGACCCGGTCTTCGGCAAGACGAAGGAAGCCCGGGCCAAGCGGTGGAACGAGGGCGGCATGACCATCCGCACCACCCTCGACCCGCAGACCCAGAAGTCCGTCCAGAAGTCGATCACCGATCACGTCTACCAGAAGGACTCGGTGGCCACCGCCGTGTCGATCGTCCAGCCCGGCAGCGGCAAGGTCCTCGGTATGGGCCAGTCCCGCCCGTACGGCTTCGGCGAGTACCAGACGCAGATCAACCTCTCCGCGGACCACGACATGGGCGGCTCGAACTACGGCTTCCAGGTCGGCTCGACCTTCAAGCCGATCGTCGCCGCCGCGGCCCTCGAAGAGGGCGTCTCGCCGTACAAGTCCTACTCCTCGCCGTTCCGGATGCCCTATCCGGACGAGGTGGAGACCTGCGGCAAGCCCTGGAAGAACAGCGGGGACACGGTCCAGAACGAGAACCGCAGCGAGATCGGCCCGTACGGCATGAAGGAGGCGACCGCGAAGTCGGTCAACACCTACTTCGTCCAGATGATCGAGGACATCGGCGTCTGCCCCGTGACGAAGATGGCGGCCAAGATGGGCATCGAGCCCGCCGGTGGCGGCAAGATCAAGCAGGTGCCGTCGATCGCCCTCGGCACCGAGGGCATGTCCCCGCTCACCATGGCCTCCGCCTACGCCACGTTCGCCAACAAGGGCACGTACTGCACCCCCGTCATCGTCGAGTCGGCCGTCGGGCCCAACGGCGAGAAGCTGCGGGTGCCCAAGACGAAGTGCTCGCGGGCGATGTCCGAGCAGACCGCCGACACCGTCAACGCCCTGCTCCAGGGTGTGGTCGAGGACGGTACGGGCAAGGAGGCCGGGCTCTCCGGCCGCGACAGCGCGGGCAAGACGGGTACGACGGACGAGCGCAAGGCCGCCTGGTTCGTCGGCTACACCCCCAACCTCGCCGGCGCCGTCTGGGTCGGCGGCCCGGGCGCCAAGGGCGTCGAGATGGAGAACATCACCATCGGCGGCGTCTACCACGACAAGGTCTACGGCGCCGACACCCCCGGCCCCATCTGGCGCGACGCCATGTCCGGTGCCCTCGAGGGCCACGACGCGCCGACCTTCGGCGGCTCCCCCATCGCGGACGCCGACAAGGGCTCGGGCAACAAGGGCGACAAGCCCGGCCGCAACCCCCGCAAGCCCGGCACCAACAAGCCCGGCACGAACAAGCCGGGGAACAACAAGCCGGGCAACACCAAGCCCGGCAACAAGCCGGGCGACGCCAAGCCCGACGCCGCGGTGCCCGGCGGCATCATCCCGCCCGGATTCATCGGCGGCGCGGAAGGCGCCCCCGCCGAAGACCAGCAGTAGCCCTCACGGGAGCCCTAGGGCTCCTGGCCCGTACAGAAATCCGCACAGAAAGGGGCGCCCGGACCGTTACGGTCCGGGCGCCCCTTTTACGTACGTACCCGTGCTCAGCCCGCGAGCGCGGCCTTCACCGCGGCGGCCACCCGGCCGCCCTCGGCGCGGCCCGCCACCTTCGGCTTCACGATCTTCATGACGGCGCCCAGGGCCTTCGGGCCCTCCGCACCACCGGCCGTGGCCTCGGCCACAGCCCCGGCGACGATCGCGGAGAGCTCCTCGTCCGACAGCTGCTTCGGCAGGTACTCGGCGAGCACCTCGCCCTCGGCGAGCTCGCGCTGCGCCGACTCGGCCCGGCCGCCCATGTCGAAGGCCTCCGCGGCCTCGCGGCGCTTCTTCGCCTCGCGGGCGATCACCGTCAGCACCTCGTCGTCGGAGAGCTCACGGGCGACCTTGCCGGAGGTCTCCTCGTAGGCGACGGCGGAGAGGGTGAGGCGAAGGGTGGAGGAGCGCAGCTCGTCGCGCGCCTTGATGGCGGCCGTGAGGTCGTCGTGGAGCTTGGACTTCAGCGTGGTCATGCCGCAATCTTCGCATCCCACCCCGGCGCGCGCCCCGGATTAACCGCCGGGCGCCGCCCGGCGACGGCCGCGCGCGGGGCCCGCGAGGCCCCGACGGCGCCCACTCGTCGGTAACTCCCTTGCGTTCCCCGGCCCGTGACAGCGCACCCGTCGCGGTCTGCGACGATGGGCACCATGCGTGCGCGATACGGAGTACCCCTGGGAATCACCGCGGTCGGCGCGGCAGGCCTCGCCTATGCCGCCGGCTTCGAAGTCCGTTCCTTCCGGCTGCGGCGGGTCACCGTGCCCGTGCTGCCGCAGGGCATGCGGCCGCTGCGGGTGCTCCAGGTCTCCGACATCCACATGGTCGGCGGACAGCGCAAGAAGCAGCGCTGGCTCCAGTCGCTCGCCGGGCTGCGCCCCGACTTCGTGATCAACACCGGTGACAACCTCTCCGACCCGGAGGGCGTGCCCGAGACGCTCGACGCGCTGGGCCCGCTGATGCGCTTCCCCGGCGCCTACGTCTTCGGCTCCAACGACTACTACGGCCCCAAGCTGCGCAATCCCGCCCGCTACCTCCTGGAGAAGGCCAGCGGACGGCACGGCCTGAACGGCAACGCCCCGGTCGTCGGCGCGATCCACAACCCGTGGGAGGAGCTGCGCGACGGCTTCGACGCGGCGGGCTGGGTCAACCTCACCAACACGCGCGGCTCGCTCAAGATCGACGGCATGGAGATCGCCCTCACCGGCCTCGACGACCCGCACATCAAGCGTGACCGCTACGAGCAGGTCACCGGCGGCCCGCAGGAGGGCGCCGACTTCTCCCTCGGCGTCGTCCACGCCCCCTACCTGCGGGTGCTCGACGCCTTCACCGCCGACCGCTACCCGCTGATCCTCGCCGGGCACACCCACGGCGGCCAGCTCTGCATCCCCTTCTACGGGGCGCTGGTCACCAACTGCGACATCGACACCCGGCGCGTGAAGGGCCTCTCCACCCACGAGGCCGACGGCCACCGCTCCTACCTCCACGTCTCCGCGGGCTGCGGCACCAACCGCTACACCCCGGTCCGCTTCGCCTGCCCGCCCGAGGCCACCCTGCTCACCCTCGTCGCCCGCGACTGATCCTCCGGCGGCGGCCTGGAGAGGCGCGGACGGGGGCCTGCCCGCCCCTCACCTGCGCCTCCCCGGGAAGCGGATTTCACCTCCCGGCTCCAGTCCGCTAAAGTAGAGCTCGTTGCACCGGGGTGTAGCGCAGCTTGGCAGCGCGCTTCGTTCGGGACGAAGAGGTCGTGGGTTCAAATCCCGCCACCCCGACTTGGTTGCACAAGGTCGAGGCCTGATTCTCATCGAGAATCAGGCCTCGACTCGTTTCCGGGCGCAACCGGAGCCCGCGGGGAGTGGATCACGGAAAACCGGGCCCCGCAGCCCCTCGGGTGATGTAGGACACACCGGCCGGAGAACGGGGGCCGGGCCCCCGTTCTCCGGCCGGTGCGGGCACCTCACACGAGGAGGCACTCCGTGTCCTCGGCCTCCGTCAGGTGCCGGGTGGCTTCGGTGGTGATCAGTAGCTGCGGGCGGGCGTCGGCGAGCATGTAGGCGACGCGGTCGGAGGGGTAGTCGGGGTCGATCGGCAGGTAGGCCGCGCCGGTCTTGAGTACCGCGAGCATGGACGTCACCATCTCCACGGAGCGGGGGACGGCCAGCGCCACGATCCCTTCGGGGCCGATGCCCCGGGCGCGCAGTGTGTGGGCCAGCGCGTCCGCCTTCTCGTTCAGCTCGGCGTACGAGATCTCCTCGTCCTCGAAGACCACCGCGGTGGACCCGGGTGAACGTTTCGCCTGTGCCTCGAACAGCTCGGCGACTCCGGCGGCGGGCACCGGGCGGGCGGTGTCGTTCCAGCCCTCCAGGGCCCGGTGCCGCTCCTCGGGGGTGAGGACGGTGACGTCGTGGGTGAGCAGCTGCGGGGTGGCCTCGGCGAAGGCGGTGAAGAGCCGGACGCAGCGCTGGACGAGGAGGTCGACGTCGGGTTCGGTGAAGAGGTCGGGGCGGTAGCCGAAGTCCAGCGTCAGCTCGTCGCCGGGGAGGATCATCAGGGCGAGCGGATAGTGGACGTCGTTGTGGGAGTGCAGACCGGCGACGCGCAGTCCGTGCGCCTCCGAGAGGCCGTCCGCGTCCAGGGGGTAGTTCTCGAAGACGGTCAGGGTGTCGAAGAGTTCGCCGCCGACATCGGTCAGCCGCTGGATGTCGGCCATGCCCAGGTGCTGGTGCGGGGCGAGTTCGGCCTGCTCCCGCTGCAGCCGGGCCGCAAGGCCCAGCAGCGGCTCGGAGGGCTCCAGCCGTACGCGTACGGGCACGGTGTTGATGAAGAGGCCCACCATGGACTCGATGCCGGGGACCTCCGGAGGCCGGCCCGCCACCGTGGTGCCGAAGACCACGTCCTCCCGGCCCGTGAGCCGTGCCAGCAGCAGGCCCCACGTCGTCTGCACCGCGGTGCTCAGCGTCAGCCCATGGCCGCGCGCCTGCCGGGTCAGGGCCTCGGTCAGTTCCCGTGACAGGCGCACGACGCGGTGCCGGGGGGTGACCGACCGGTGGCTGTCGGCCTGGGGGGCCATACGCGTCGGTTCCTCCAGGCCCGACAGGGCCGCCCGCCACGCCTCCTTCGCCGCGTCGTCGTCCTGCGCGGCGAGCCACCGGAAGTAGTTCTCGTAGGGAACGGGCGGCGGCAGGACGCGCGCGTCGCCTCGGCTGCCGTAGAGCGTGAAGAGCTCCTGCATCACCAGCGGCATCGACCAGCCGTCCAGCAACAGATGGTGGGTGGTGAACAGGAAACGGTGCCGCTCCGCACCCAGCCGCAGCAGGGTGAAGCGCAGGAGCGGTGCCGCCGCCAGGTCGAAGCGGCGGGAGCGGTCCTCGAGAGCGATCTCGTCCGCTTCCGCCTCGCCGGCGACCTCCGCGAAGGTCCAGGGCAGGGGGACGTGGGACTGGACGACCTGGACGCTGTCGCCCTGGGCGCGGCGGCGCACGCTGATGCGCAGGTTGCCGTGGCGCTGCAGGAGCGCTTCGGCGGCCAGCCGCAGCGCCTCGGCGTCCAGCGCGCCGTCGAGGTCGATGCCCAGCTGCACGTTGTACACGTCCGGGGACTGCTCGTCGTAGGCCGCGTGGAACACCAGCCCTTCCTGCAGCGCCGTCAACGGCAGGACGTTCTCGATCCTGGGCTTGTTCCGTACCGTCTTCCGCACCGTCAGATCTCCCACTCTTCGTCGAGCTCCTCTTGGAACTGGTCTATGTCGTCTTGGGTGAGGGCCACGAAGGGCAGGTCGGAGGGGGTGTGGCCGCCGGTGTCGGGGTTCTGCGCGTGGGTGGCCAGCGCCTCGAGGGCCCTGAACCACGTATCGGCCAGGTCCTGGACCTCCTCCTCGGTGAAGATCCCGTCCGCCCAGGACCAGTGCGCGACCAGCCGCGGCCCCTGCGGACCGTCCTCCGTCAACGCGTTCAGCTCCAGCGAATGAGCCAACGGCAGACCCGGATCCGCACCGCCCGAGAAACCACCGAACTCAAGGTCCGGCTCCCAGTCCCCCGCACCACCCGACGCCGCGAACCGGCCCAGGTAGTTGAACCCGATCTGCGGGCGGTCGGCCCGGGCGAGTGCCGGGGCCGTGGCCGGGTTGAGGTAGCGCAGCAGGCCGTAGCCGATGCCGTGGTCGGGGATGGCCCGCACCTGCTCCTTCACCTGCTTCAGCGCCGCCCCGACGACGGGGCCCGCGGCCCAGACCTCGTCCCAGTCCCAGACCCCGGGCTCGATCCGGACGGGGAAGAGGCTGGTGAACCAGCCGACGGTGCGGGACAGGTCCGTGCCCGGCACGATCTCCTCGCGGCCGTGGCCCTCCACGTCGAGGACGACCGAACCACCCTGCAGACCCCTGCGCCGCCGCCAGTCCTCCACGGCCAGCCCCATCGCGGTCAGCAACACGTCGTTGACCTCGGCGTGGAAGACCTTGGTCACCCCCGTCAGCACCTCAGCCGTCCACGCACCCGACAACGCCGACGACAACGTGCGGCGCCGCGCGAACACGTCCCGCTCCGGGTCCAGCGCCCGCCGTCCCAGCAGCGGATCCGGGCCCTCGAGCATCGAGGACCACAGGCTCAGCTCGCCCGCCCGCTGGGGGCTCCGGGCGAGTTCCCCGAGCCGCAGGGCCCACTGGCGCAGTGAGGTGCCGACCGGTTCCAGGTCCGGCTGCCGGTCCGCGGCGTGGGCCGCGTACGCCTGGGCGAGGTCCGGCAGCAGGACGCGCCAGGAGACGCCGTCGACGGCCAGGTGGTGGATCACCAGCAGCAGATGACCGGACTCCCGCGGCCCGGCGTCGCACCACACGGCCTGCAGCACGACCCCCGCCCCGGGATCGAGCCGGTCCACCGCACGGGCGGTCTCCTCCTCCAGCACGGCCTTGCGCGCGGCGGGGCCCAGCCCCGCCACGTCCACCCGGCCCAGCAGGTGCCCGGCCGGCACCGTTCCCGGCGCGGTGACCTCGAGCGTCCACTCTCCGTCCGCGCGCAGTCGCATCCGCAGCGCGCCGTGGTGATCGACGACCGACTGCAGCGCGTCGGCGAGCAGGGGTTCGCGCAGGCCGGCCGGGACCCGGGCCACCATCGACTGGTGGAACCCGCGCACCGGCCCGCCCAGGTCCCTCAGGTGGTGCACGATCGGCGTCGGCTCCACGTCGCCCACTCCGTCCTCGGGGCGCTCGGCGGTCGCGAGGGCGGTGGCGTCGGCGACCTCGGCCAGCCCTGCCACGGTCCTGCGGTGGAAGACGTCCTTCGGGGTGATGACCAGGCCCGCCTTGCGGGCCCGGCTGACGAGCTGGATCGAGCTGATGCTGTCGCCGCCGAGGTCGAAGAAGCTGTCGTCGATGCCGACCGCGGGCAGGCCCAGCACCTCGGCGAACAGGCCGCACAGCACCTCTTCGCGAACGGTGCGGGCCGCCCGCCCGGACGTTCCGGCCTGGAAGTCGGGTGCGGGCAGGGCCTTTCTGTCGAGCTTGCCGTTGGCGTTGACGGGGAGGGTGTCCAGGACCACGGTCGCGGCCGGTGCCATGTAGTCGGGCAGCGTGGCGGTGATGTGGCGGGTCAGTTCCTCGTGCGAGGGATGGGTGCCCGCCGCCGTGGTGACGTAGGCGACGAGCTTGTGATCGCCGGCGGGAGTGGTGTGGGTGGTGACGGTGGCGTGGGTGATGTCGGGGTGCCGGGAGAGAACGCTCTCGATCTCCCCGAGCTCGATACGGAACCCACGGATCTTGACCTGGTGGTCGGCCCGGCCCAGGTAGTGCAGCACGCCGCTCTCGTCCCAGCGGGCCAGGTCACCCGTGCGGTACATCCGCGAGCCCGCCGGACCGTGCGGATCGGCCACGAAGTGACGAGCGGTCAGGCCCGGTCGGCCCAGGTAGCCGTCGGCGACCTTGGGCCCGGCAAGGTACAGCTCGCCCGTCACCCCTGCCGGCACCGGCCGCAGCCGCCCGTCGAGCACGTACGCCCGCGTACCGGGCAGGGGCTGCCCGATCGGCGGAGCCAGCACCTCGCCCGGATCGCTCTCGTGCCAGCCGGTGGCGTAGACGGTGGATTCGGTCGGCCCGTACAGGTTCGCCACGCGCACACCCGGCGCGTCCGTCCGCAGCCGGCGCATCAGCTGCTCCGGCAGTGCCTCGCCCGCGAGCACGATCCGCTCGCAGCCCAGCGGAGCGCCGGCCTCCAGCAGTGCGGAGACCACCGACGGCACGCCACTGATCAACGACCCGGACCAGCGCCGCTCGGCCAGCGCCAGCAGGTCGGGCACCACCTCGATGCGGCCACCGGCCAGCAGGGGCGCGAAGATCTCGAACACCGACACGTCGAAGGACAACGACGTCGACGCCAGCACCTTCGACAGACCGCCCCCGGGACCGAAGCGCTCCACCGCCCAGGACAGGAACACCGACATGGACCGGCGGGAGACCACCACGCCCTTCGGCTTCCCCGTCGACCCCGACGTGTAGATCACATACGCCGGCGCGCCGTCGGGCACCGGCTCGCCGGGCGTCAACGAGGCATCGCCCGCCCGTGCCAGCTCGTCCGCGCACCGCGCGTCGTCCAGGACGAGGACCGCGACGCCGGTGCCGGGCAGGGCGCCGGCCACCGCCTCCGTGGTCACCACCAGGCGCGGTGAGGCGTCGGCCAGCATGAACGCGATCCGGTCCGCCGGATACCCCGGGTCGACCGGCACGTAGCCCGCGCCGGCCTTCAGCACCGCAAGCACGGCCACGACCATGTCCGCCGACCGCGGCACCGCCACGGCCACCAGATCGCCACGTCCGACGCCCCGCGAACGCAGGGCCCTCGCCAGGCGGTTGGCCCGGGCGTCCAGCTCCGCGAACGAGAGCTCCGTATCGCCGCACACCACGGCGGTGGCGTCCGGCGAAGCGGCCACCACGCCCTCGAAGCCCTCGACCACACCCGTCACGGGCACCGCCCGCGCGGACGCGTTCCACACCTCGAGCACGCGCTCCCGCTCACCGTCCGAGAGGACGTCGACGTCGTGGGCGAGGAGGTGCGGGGTCGCCTCGGCGAAGGTCCGCAGGAGGTGGAGGAAGCGCTCGATGAGGCGCTCGACGTCGTCCGGGGAGAACAGGTCCGGGCGGTAGCCGAAGTCCAGCGTCAGCTCGTCGCCGGGCAGGGCGATCAGGGCCAGCGGGTAGTGGACGTCGTTGTGGGTCCGCAGACCGGCGACGCGCAGGCCGTGCGCCCCGGAGAGGGCGTCGGGGTCGAGGGGGTAGTTCTCGAAGACGGTGAGGGTGTCGAAGAGTTCGCCGTCGACGTCCGTCAGCCGCTGGATGTCGGCGATGCCCAGGTGCTGATGGGCGGAGAGTTCCGCCTGCTCCTGCTGCAGTCGGGCCGCAAGGCCCAGCAGGGGCTCGGAGGGCTCCAGCCGCACCCGTACCGGCAGGGTGTTGATGAACAGACCGACCATCGTCTCGACGCCCGGGACCTCCGGGGAGCGGCCCGCCACCGTGGTGCCGAAGACCACGTCGTCCCGGCCCGTGAGCCGTGCCAGCAGCAGGCCCCACGTCGCCTGCACGACGGTGTTCAGGGTGAGGCCGTGACGGCGTGCCTGACGTGTGACGGCATCGGTCAGCTCGCGCGGCACGCGCTCGACGCGGTGGTGGGGGGTCACCGAGGCGTGGCCGTCGGCCTGGGGGGCCAGCCGAGTGGGTTCCTCCAGGCCCGACAGGGCCGCCCGCCACGCCTCCTTCGCCGCGTCGTCGTCCTGCGCGGTGAGCCAGCGGAAGTAGTCCTCGTACGGCACCGCCGGTGGCAGGGCCCGGGTGTCGCCGCGGCTGCCGTAGAGCGTGAAGAGCTCCTGCATCACCAGCGGCATGGACCAGCCGTCCAGCAGCAGGTGGTGGGTGGTGAACAAGAAGCGGTGCCGCTCCGCACCGAGCCGCAGCAGGGTGAAGCGCAGGAGCGGCGCCGCCGCCAGGTCGAAGCGGCGGGAGCGGTCCTCGTCGGCGATCCGGTCGGCCTCCGCCTCGTCGGCGACGTCGATCACGGCCCAGGGCAGGGGGACGTGGGACTGGACGACCTGGACCGCGCCCGCCCGGTCGGCCTGCCGGACGCCGGTCCGCAGGTTGCCGTGGCGCTGCAGGAGCGTTTCGGCGGCCAGCCGCAGCGCCTCGGCGTCCAGCGCGCCGTCGAGGTCGATGCCCAGCTGCACGTTGTACACGTCCGGGGACTGCTCGTCGTAGGCCGCGTGGAACACCAGTCCCTGCTGCAACGCCGTCAGCGGCAGCACGTCGACGAGGCCGGGGGTGGCGCCCTCCAGCTGGTCGACCTCTTCCTGGGTCAGGGTCACGAAGGGCAGGTCGGAGGGGGTGTGGCCGCCGGTGTCGGGGTTCTGTGCGTGGGTGGCCAGTACCTCCAGGGCCCTGAACCACGTGTCCGCCAGGTCCTGGATCTCCTCCTCGGTGAAGATCCCGTCCGCCCAGGACCAGTGCGCGACCAGCCGCGGCCCCTGCGGACCGTCCTCCGTCAACGCGTTCAGCTCCAGCGAATGAGCCAACGGCAGACCCGGATCCGCACCGCCCGAGAAACCACCGAACTCAAGGTCCGGCTCCCAGTCCGCCGCACCCGACGCCGCGAACCGGCCCAGGTAGTTGAACCCGATCTGCGGCGTGGGGGACGAAGCGAGCTCCGCCGCCGTGGCCGGGTTGAGGTAGCGCAGCAGGCCGTAGCCGATGCCGTGATCGGGAATGGCCCGTACCTGCTCCTTCACCCGCTTCAGCGCCGCCCCGGCAGCCCGTCCGGCGGCCCAGACCTCGTCCCAGTCGCTCACGCCCGGCTCGACGCGCACCGGGAAGAGGCTGGTGAACCAGCCGACGGTACGGGACAGGTCGGCCCCTTCCACCACGTCCTCGCGGCCGTGGCCCTCCACGTCGAGGACGACCGCACCGCCCCGCAGACCCCGGCGGCGCCGCCAGTCCTCCACGGCCAGCCCCATCGCGGTCAGCAGCACGTCGTTGACCTCGGCGTGGAAGACCTTGGTCACCCCCGTCAGCACCTCAGCCGTCCACGCACCCGACAACGTCGACGACAGCGTGCGGCGACCGGATACGAGATCCCGCTCCGGGTCGAGCGCCCGCCGCCCCAGCAGCGGATCCGGACCTTCGAACATGCGGGACCACAGCGGCAGTTCGGCCACGCGCTCCGGGGCGTGGGCCAGCTCGTGCAGTGACTCGGCCCACTGGAGCACCGAGGTGCCCACGGGCTGGAGTGCGGGGCGCTGTCCGGCGGCGTGGGCCTCGTACGCCTGGGCGAGGTCGGGGACGATGACGCGCCAGGAGACGCCGTCGACGGCGAAGTGGTGGATCACCAGCAGCAGATGACCGGACTCCCGCGGACCGGCGTCGCACCACACGGCCTGCAGCACGACCCCCGCTTCGGGATCGAGCCGGTCCACCGCACGGGCGGTCTCCTCCTCCAGCACGGCCTTGCGTTCGTCGCCGCTCAGTGCGGACACGTCGACGCGGCGCACGAGATTCCGGGCGTCGACCGTTCCCGGTGCGGTGGCCTCGAGCGTCCACTCCCTGCCGTCCCGCAGGCGCAGGCGCAGGGCGTCGTGATGGTCGACGACCGACTGCAGCGCGTCCACGAGCAGGGCTTCGCGCAGGCCGGCCGGGGCACGGAGGGCCATGGACTGGTGGAAGCGCCGCACCGGGCCGTTCAGCCCGTGCAGGTGGTGCACGATCGGTGTCGGCCGCACCTCGCCCACGCCGGACGCGTGGTGCTCGGCCGCGGCCGTGGTGACGGGCTGGGCGACCTCGGCCAGCGCGGTGACGGTCTTGTGGCGGAAGACGTCGCGGGGCGAGATGGCCAGGCCCGCCTTGCGGGCCCGGCTGACGAGCTGGATGGAGCTGATGCTGTCGCCGCCGAGGTCGAAGAAGCTGTCGTCGATGCCGACCGCGGGCAGGCCCAGCACCTCGGCGAACAGGCCGCACAGCACCTCTTCGGGGGCGGTGCGCGGGGCGCGGCCCGTGACCTCGGCCTGGAAGTCGGGTGCGGGCAGGGCCTTCCTGTCCAGCTTGCCGTTCGCGTTCACCGGCAGGGAGTCCAGCACCACGACCGCCGACGGCACCATGTAGTCCGGCAGGACGTCGCGCAGGTGGCTGCGCAGGGCCGCGCCGAGCTCGCCGGCCATGCGGCCGAGGGCGGGGTTGTTGGTGAGCGGCCGGTCGGCGGCCTGTGCGTCCCGGGGCAGGAACACGTCGGTCAGGGCGCCGGTGCCGCCCGGGAGGAAGAGGGCGTCCAGCTCTCCGTCCGCCCCTTCGGACGACCAGGTGACGGCCACCTGGTAGCCGAGCGCTTCGCCCAGGTCGTGGAGCGCGTCGGGGGTCGGGGCCGGGCCGGCGGCGCGGCGCAGTTCGGCCCGGACCTCGGCGAGGGAGCCGCCGGCGAACAGGGCGCGCGCGGCCGCGGCCTCGTGTGCCGTACGGGCGTTGGGCACGCCCGTCACGCGCAGCCGGGCCGGGCGCTCGGCGGCGAGCCGGTCGGCGAGGTCGCGGGCGGTGGTGACGTCCTCGCCCCACTGCCAGTGCGGTGTCCCGGCCGCGGAGACGGGTGCCCGCGCGGGCTGCTTGCGGATGACCACGTCGTAGCGGTACCGGCTCAACTCGTTGTCGTACGGGCCGGACTTGACCCGGATGTCGACGGCGTCGTCCGCCTGGGCGAGGGCGTGGAAGAACGCGGGGTCGACCAGGAGTTCGTTCTCCTGGGTCGCCCGCTGGTCCACCGCCCGGCGGACGGCCGCGGAGTCGGCGTCCGTGCCGCTGCGGGCCAGCTGCACGGCGGTGTCCAGCGCCCGCTTCAGCCGCAGGTTCCGTACGTCGCCGACGAACAGGGCGCCGCCCGGCGCCAGCAGGTCGAGGGCGCCCCGGAGCACGGAGGTGAGGTAGTCGGCGTTGGGGAAGTACTGCACCACGGAGTTGATGACGACGGTGTCGAAGAATCCCGTGGGCAGGTCGTCGAAGTCGTGGGCGGGCCGGGCGCGCAGCTCGACCCGGTCCGCGAGCTCCGGCCGGGCCGCCGTCTGCCGGCGGAGCCTGTCGATGACCGCGGCGGAGAAGTCGGTCGCCCAGTAGGCCTCGGTGGTGCCGGCGAGCCGGGACAGCAGCAGGCCGCTGCCGACGCCGATCTCCAGGATCCGGCGGGGCTCCAGGGCCTGGATGCGCTCCACGGCGTCCGCGCGCCAGTGGCGCATGGCGTCGAGGGGGATCGGCTCGCCGTCGTAGCTGCTGTCCCAGCCGGTGAAGTCCTCGCCGAAGTCGGTCAGCGGCGTGGAGTCGTACATGGTCTGGTAGAGCTGTTCCCACTGCTCGACCTGTTCCCGCCGGCCCCGTTCGAGGCGGTCGGAGAGCGACTGCCAGTCCGGCACCACATAGCCCACCAGGTGCTTTCCACCCGGGCCGTCGTCGCGCGTGATCACTTCGGCTTCGCCCACGTCCGGGTGCCGGCCGAGTGCGGAGGCGACCTCGGCGGGCTCGATGCGCACGCCGCGGATCTTCACCTGGTCGTCGCCGCGGCCCATGTAGACCAGCTGGCCGTCGGTGTTCCAGCGGGCGAGGTCGCCGGTGCGGTACATGCGGGAGCCGGCCGGGCCGTAGGGGCAGGCCACGAAGCGCTCGGCGGTGAGCGGGGCGCGGTCGAGGTAGCCGCGCGCCAGGCCGGTGCCGGCGAGGTAGAGCTCGCCCATCACGCCCACGGGCACCGACTGCAGGGCACGGTTGAGGACGTAGACGCGGGTGTTGGCGATGGGGGCGCCGATCGGCGGGGCGGAGTCCGCCGCGGCGTCGGGCGCACAGGCGAACGCGGTGACGTCGATGGCCGCTTCGGTCGGCCCGTAGAGGTTGTGCAGTTCGCAGGCCAGGACGGTGTGGAAGCGGGCCGCCAGTTCGGCCGGGAGCGCCTCGCCGCTGCAGATCACCCGGCGCAGGGAGCGGCACCGGCCGGCGGAGGGTTCCGCGAGGAAGCCCTTGAGCATGGACGGCACGAAGTGCACGGTGGTGACGTCCTGCCCGGCGATGAGCTCGGCGATGTAGGCGGGGTCCTTGTGCCGCTCCGGCTCGGCGACCACCAGGGCGGCCCCGGTGATGAGCGGCCAGAAGAACTCCCAGCCGGAGACGTCGAAGCCGCACGAGGTCTTCTGCAGGACCCGGTCGGTGGCGTCGAGCCCGTACTGGTCCTGCATCCACAGCAGGCGGTTGACCAGGCCCTCGTGGGTGTTGACAACGCCCTTGGGGGTGCCCGTCGAACCCGAGGTGTAGATGACGTTGGCGGGGTTGCGGGGCAGTACGGGCCGGGCGCCGTCGGCGTACGGGCGGGGGCCGGGTGCCTCGCGCAGGCCGGCCGCCGTCGTGGGGTCGTCGAGCAGCAGCAGCGGCATGCCGTCGGTGCCCGGCAGGTGGCCGACGGTGTCGGCGGTGCTGATCAGCGCCGTCGGCCGGGCGTCGGCGAGCATGGCGGCGATGCGGTCGGCCGGGTAGTCGGGGTCGATCGGCAGATAGGCCGCGCCGGTCTTGAGCACCGCGAGCAGCGAGACGATCAACTCGGCGGAGCGGGGGACGGCGAGGGCCACCAGGCGCTCGGGTCCGGCGCCCAGCCCGCGCAGTACGTGCGCCAGGGCGTCGGCGCGGGCGTCGAGTTCGCCGTACGAGAGCGCTTCGCCCTGGTAGACGACCGCGGGGGCGGCGGGTGTGCGCGCCGCCTGGGCCTCGAAGAGCTCGGGCAGGGTCGCTGCGGGGTACGGGCGTGCGGTGTCGTTCCACTCCGTGAGCAGGCGTCGCCCCTCCTCGGGGGCGAGGACGTCGAAGGCTCCGACGGCCCGGCCGGCGTCCGCGCCGGCGAGGCCGTCGATGATCCGCAGCACGGCCTCCTGGTGAACGGCCAGGTCCGCCGTGGTGTACAGCTCCGCGTTGGCGTCGAGGTCCACGCGCCAGGGCGTGTCCTCGGTTCCGCTGTAGACGATGAACGCCAGGTCCTCGACGGGGCCGTTGGTGAGGTTGTGAACGCTCGCCCGGGAGCCGGCGAAGTCCAGTGCGTAGTCGAAGATCTGCAGGTTCACGTGCGGTCCGACCAGCGGCTCGCCGGCCTCGCTCAGCTTCAGGTCGCGGCGTATGTCCTCGTAGCGGTAGCGCTGGTGGCCGAGGGCGTGCTGCATCGCGGCGGAGGTCCGGGCCAGGAGGCCGGACAGGCTCTCGTCCGGGTCGACCGCCAGGCGCAGCGGCACGACGTTGGAGACCATGCCGGGGGTGCGGCGCACGGCCTTGGAGCGGGCTGTGACGGGCAGGCCCAGGATGACGTCCCGTTCCCCGGTCAGGCGGGCGACGTGGAGCAGCTCGACCACGACGAACAGGGCCGGCAGGGGCACGCCGCAGCTCTGGGCCACGCGCCGCAGGGCGTCGATGCGCTCCGGTTCCAGGTGGGCCGACACCCGGATGCGGCCGGGCGTCCGGCCGGAGCCGGCCTGCCCGAAGGAGACGGGGGCCGGACGGTCCGTCAAAGTGGCGGCCCAGTGGGCGCGGTCGGCGGCGAAGGCGGCGGAGTCGCGGTAGTCGCGGTCGTAGTCCAGCAGGTCTTCGAGACTTCCGTAGGGGGATTCCCCGACGGGGCGGCCCTCGACGAGGGCGGTGTAGATGTCGGCGGCCCGTCGCACGACGACCGAGCCGCTGAAGCCGTCGTACACCGCGTGGTGGGCGCGCAGGTACCAGTAGTGGATCTCGTCGGAGACCTTGAGCAGGGCGAGGGAGAGGGTGCGGCCGTCCTCCAGCGAGAGCGGCCGCTCGAGCTCCTCGTCCATCCACTGCCGTGCCGCCTGCGCCGGACGGGGCCGGTCGGTGAGGTCCAGGTACGGCACCGCGCACGCCCGGTCGGCGCCGAGGATCTGCACGGGGTCGCCGCTGGTCTCGGCGAATCGCACGTGGGAGGCGTCGGCCTCGTCGAAGGCGCGCCGTGCCGCCTGCAGGAACAGGCCGGTGTCCAGCGCGCCCCGGATCTCGACGTACTGGGCGATGCTGTAGTCGAGGCGGCCGGCGGCAAAGCGCTGCGCGAGCCACATCCCGCTCTGAGCCGAGGTCAGGGCGAGCTGCCGGTCCGGAGAAGCGGACATGATCGTTCCTTCGCGGTCGCTGCCGGCGCGCCGGTTCCGTCACGTAGCGGAGCCGAATCGGCGCCGACCATTCAGAATGAATACGTAAGGGATGCGGCGCCCACATCAGTGGCCGCGGAAGGGCAGGAGGAAGCCCGCAGGCAGATTCCCCCTGAATACTGCAAAACGATTACAACCCCCCGGTTCCCCCCGTTGGACGCCCAAGCATGGTCGAGCGTCTGGGCGACAATACACGAACCAACTGCGCGCGCCAGAAGGAATTTTGCCGCCCCCTTTCCCTGTGACGACGATCACCCGCGCCCCGGCCGGCGGCGCACCCGCCGGTCACCGCCCCCTTCCCGCGGCGGCCGCCGACAAGCAGTCGATCACCTCCTTGACAGCCGCAAAATGATCAAGGTAGCGTCCCGGACGTTCCGTCATTGCTGAAGGCTACAAGTTCGGGCGGGGCGTACCGGGGGGTGCTTCAGCTTGGGATATCCCTTTTCGCGCCGCCATTAATGGCGCCGGTTTTGCGCGCGCATTCTGGGGGATTCCGTTGACCGATTTCGCGGCACTGACCCGCCTGCCATTCGACAGGCGCATCGAAGAATTCTTCGCGTATCTGGGCGGCCGGCGCGAGGTCGAGGCGGTCGGCGAGAGCCGGGAGCCGGGCGTCTGGGAGGTCTTCCGCCACGACGAGGCGGTGCAGGTCCTGGGCGACTTCCGGACCTTCTCCAGCGACATGAACCACTTCATCCCCGAGGAGCAGCGCCAGCTGGCGCGCGCGGCCCGGGGCAACTTCGTCGGGATCGACCCGCCGGACCACACCCAGCTGCGCGCCATCGTCAGCCAGGCCTTCTCGCCGCGGGTCACCGCGGCGCTGGAGCCCCGCATCGCACTGATCGCCGAGCGGCTCCTGGACGCCGTCGTCGAGGAGCGCGGCCCCGCGGCCCCCATAGACCTGGTCGGCGAGTTCGCCGGACCGCTGAGCGCGATCGTCATCGCGGAGCTGTTCGGCATCCCCGAGGACGACCACCCGATGATCTCGGAGTGGGCCAAAGCCCTGCTGGGTTCGCGCCCCGCGGGAGAGCTGAGCGTCGCCGACGAGGCCGCCATGCAGAACGTGGCCGACCTCGTGCGGCGGGCGAGCGAGTACCTGGTGCACCACATCCGCGAGCGGCGCGCCCGGCCCCAGGACGACCTCACGAGCAGGCTCGCGACGGCCGAGGTCGACGGCCAGATGCTGGACGACGAGGAGATCGTCGGCGTCATCGGCATGTTCCTGATCGCCGGATATCTGCCCGCATCCGTATTGACCGCAAATACCGTGATGGCGCTCGACGAGCACCCCGCCGCGCTGGCCGAAGTACGCCGGGATCCGGAACTCCTGCCCGGGGCGATCGAGGAAGTACTGCGCTGGCGGCCGCCGCTGGTCCGCGACCAGCGCCTCACCACATGCGATGCGGAACTGGGCGGACGCACCATCCCCGCCGGTTCCATGGTCTGTGTGTGGCTGGCCTCGGCACATCGCGACCCCCTGCGTTTCGAAAATCCCGACACATTCGACATCCGCCGTAATTCCGGACGTCACCTTGCGTTCGGAAAGGGAATCCACTACTGCCTGGGCGCACCACTGGCCAGGCTGGAAACCCGTATCGCCATGGAAACGCTGCTGTGCCGCTCCGAGCGCGTGGAAATCGCCCGGGACAGTTCCGTGGAGTTCCACGAGTCGATTGGTGTGCTGGGCCCCGTGCGGCTGCCCGCCACCCTTTTCACCCGCCGCTGAACCAGCGAACCGCCCGGCTGAGCAAGCAGCGCATCGCACGCATCGCGACGAGGATTTGAAGAATGCCGCTCGAGCAGAGCAATAGCGCCCGTCCCGCCTACGTCATCTACACCTCCGGGTCCACCGGGGCGCCCAAGGGAACCGTCGTCACCGGCGAGAACCTCGTCAACCTGCTCTCGGACTTCCGGGACCGGCTCTCCTTCGGGCCCGGGGACCGCCTGCTGGCGGTGACGACGTTCGGCTTCGACATCGCCAACCTCGAGCTGCTCCTGCCGCTCGTCAGCGGCGGGCGGCTCGTGCTCGCGCCGAAGGAGGCGAGCGGGGACCCGTACGCCCTGGGCAAGCTCATCTCCGCCTCGGGCGCCACCGTGATGCAGGCGACCCCCGCGCTGTGGCAGAGCCTGCTGGCCGCCGGGCACCCCGAGGACGCCGAACAGCTCAGGGTCCTGGTCGGCGGCGAGGCGCTGCCCGAGCCGCTCTCGCGCGCGCTGCGGGCGTCCGCGCGGGAGGTCACCAACGTCTACGGGCCGACCGAGACGACGATCTGGTCCACCGCGGCACCCCTGGGCGAGGAGGACGCCGGACGGCCGCCCATCGGCCTGCCGCTCGCCAACACCCGTGCGTACGTGCTCGACGGCGGCCTGCGGCCGGTGCCCGACGGCGTGGCGGGCGAGCTCTACCTCTCCGGTTCCGGCGTCGCCCGCGGCTACCTGAACCGGCCCGGGCTCACCGCCCAGCGCTTCGTGGCCGACCCCTACGGCCCGGCGGGCGCCCGGATGTACCGCACCGGCGACCTCGTGCGCCGCCGCTGCGACGGACAGCTGGAATTCCTCGACCGGGTCGACCACCAGGTCAAGATCCGCGGCTTCCGCATCGAACTCGGCGAGATCGAGGGCGCCTTGAACGGGCACCCGTCCGTCCACCGGGCCGCCGTCGTGGTGCACGAGGACCCGGCCGGCGAGAAGCGGCTGGTCGCCTACGTGGTGCCCGGCCCGGACGCGGCCGATCCGGCCGTGCTCCGCGCCCACCTCGCCGAACGGCTCCCCTCGTACATGGTGCCGGCCGCGATCGTCTCGATGGACGCGCTGCCCCTGACCCCCAACGGCAAGCTCGACCGCAGGGCCCTGCCCGCCCCCGACTTCGCCGCCACGACCACCGGCCGCGGACCGCGCACGCCGCAGGAGGAGATCCTGTGCGGCCTGTTCGCCGAGGTGCTCGGGGTGCCCACCGTCGGCGTCGACGACAACTTCTTCGACACGGGCGGCCATTCGCTGCTGGCCACCCGTCTGACCAACGGCATCCGCTCCCGGCTCGGGGTCGAGCTCCCGGTGCGCACCGTCTTCGAGGCGCCCACCGTCCAGGAGCTCGCGGCCCGCCTCGCCGGCGGCGACCGGGCCCGCCCGGCCCTCGCCCCCGCCGACCGGCCCGCCGAGCTCCCCCTCTCCCACGGCCAGCGGCGCCTGTGGTTCCTCAACCGGATGGAGGACGGCGGGGCCGCCTACAACATCCAGGCGACGCTGCGGCTCACCGGCCGCCTCGACCGCGCCGCGCTCGACGCGGCCCTGGCCGACCTGGCGGCCCGGCACGAATCGCTGCGCACCGTCTATCCCGAGGCCGGCGGCGAACCCCGTCAGCGGATCCTCGACACCGCCACCGCCCGCCCCACGCTGACCGTCACGCCCACGACCGAGGACGGGCTCCCCGAAGCCCTCGCGGCCGCCTCGGCGCTCGGCTTCGACCTCACCACCGAACTCCCCCTGCGGGCCCACCTCTTCCCGCTCGGCCCCGACGAACACGTCCTGCTGCTGGTCCTGCACCACATCGCCGGCGACGGCTGGTCCATGGCACCGCTCGCCCGCGACCTGGGGACCGCCTACGCGGCCCGGCTCGGCGGAGCGAGCCCCGACTGGGCGCCGCTGCCCGTCCAGTACGCGGACTACACACTGTGGCAGCGCGAGGTGCTGGGCCACGAGGACGACCCGGACAGCGCCCTGAGCGCCCAGACCGACTTCTGGCGCCGCACGCTGCGCGCTCTGCCCGAGCAGCTGGCCCTGCCCACCGACCGGCCGCGGCCGCGCAAGCTCAGCTTCCGCGGCGACACCGTGGACATCGAGCTCGACGCCGCGCTGCACGCACGCCTCCTCGACCTCGCCCAGCGCCACAACGTCAGCCTGTTCATGGTGCTCCAGGCCGCCGTCGCCACCTTGTGCACCCGGCTGGGCGCGGGCACCGACATCCCCGTCGGCAGCCCCATCTCGGGCCGCACGGACGCCGCGCTCGACGAGCAGGTCGGCTTCTTCGTCAACACCCTCGTGCTGCGCACCGACACCTCCGGCGACCCGCGCTTCAGCGACCTGCTGCGGCGGGTCCGCGAGACCGCCCTGGCGGCCTACAGCCACCAGGACGTGCCCTTCGAGCGGCTGGTGGAGCTGCTCAACCCGGTGCGCTCGCTCTCCCAGCACCCCCTGTTCCAGGTCTTCCTCGCGCTGCAGAACAACGCCGAGGCCCAGCTGACGCTCCCCGGCCTGGGCGTGGCGGTGGAGCCGGACGCCCTGCGGCCCGCCAAGTTCGACCTGGCGTTCAACATCACGGAGACCTTCGGCGCCGGGCACACCCCGGGCGGGGTCACCGGCGTCCTGGAGTTCAGCACCGACCTCTTCGACCGGGACACCGCCGCGGCAATGGCACAGCGGTTCACCCGGCTGCTCGCCTCCGTCGCCCGCGACCCCCGCCAGCACCTCGGCGCCATCGACGTCCTGGCCGCCGAGGAGCGCGAGCGGCTGCTGGGCACCTGGAGCGAGCGGGGCCGTCCCACCACCACCGTGCACCGGCGGCTCGCCCAGGTCACCGCCGCCGGACCCGACGCCCCCGCCGTCCGCGCGGGCGACCGCGAGCTGACCCGCCGCGAGCTGGACGAGCAGGCCAACCGGCTGGCCCACCGCCTCATCGGGCTCGGCGTCGGCCCGGAGACCCGGGTCGCCGTGTTCCTGGAGCGCTCGCCGGAGCTGGCGGTGGCCGTCCTCGCCGTGCTCAAGGCCGGCGGCGCCTACGTACCGCTGCACGAGGCGTTCCCCGCCGAGCGGCTCGAGTGGGTCATGGCCGACACCGGGTCGAGCGTGCTGCTCACCGACCGGGCCATGCTCGCGCGCGGCTTCGAGCACGACGCGACGGTGGTCGTCCTCGACGACGACCCCGCCCTGGCCCACGAGCCCTCCCACGACCCGGCGGTGCCGGTCCACCCGGACCAGCTCGCCTACATCATGTACACCTCCGGCTCCACGGGCACCCCCAAGGGCGTGGCCGTCGCGCACCGCGAGCTCCTCGCGCTGGCCTGCGACCCGTGCTGGGACACCGGACACCACGAGCGCGTCCTGCTGCACGCGCCGTACGCCTTCGACATCTCCGACTACGAGCTGTGGGTGACCCTCCTGGCCGGCGGGCTGGTCGTGCTCGCCCCGCCCGGCCGCCTGGACACCGCCGCGCTCACCCGCCTGATCCGGCAGGAGCAGATCACCGCGGTGCACTTCACCGCGGGCCTCTTCCGGGTGCTCGCCGAGGACGCGCCCGGCGCCCTCGCGGGCGTGCGGGAAGTCCTCACCGGCGGCGACGTCGTCTCGCCGGTCGCGGTGCAGCGCGTCCTCGAACACGCCCCCGGCGCGGTCGTCCGTCAGCTGTACGGGCCCACCGAGGCCACCCTCTGCGCGACCCAGCACGAGGTGCGCGCCCCCTACACCGCCGGCGCGGCCGTGCCGATCGGGCGCCCGCTCGCCGACACCCGGACCTACGTCCTGGACGCGCACCTGCGGCCGGTGCCCCAGGGCGTGACGGGAGAGGTCTACCTCGCCGGCGCCGGCCTCGCCCGCGGCTACCTCAACCTCCCCGGCCGCACCGCCGAACAGTTCGTCGCCGACCCCTTCGGCCCGCCCGGGGCCCGGATGTACCGCACCGGGGACCTGGCACGCTGGAACGCCGACTGGCAGCTGGAGTTCGCCGGACGCGCCGACCACCAGGTCAAGATCCGCGGCTTCCGCATCGAGCCGGGCGAGATCGCCGCGGCCGTCGCCAAGCACCCGGACGTCCGCGAGGCCGAGGTGCTCGCCCGCCCCGACCACCGGGGCGAGACGCAGCTCGTCGGCTATGTGGTCGCCGACTGGCAGCGGCTGACCGACCGCCTCGAGACGGGCACCCGCGAGCAGGTCACCGAGTGGCAGCAGATCTACGACGGCATGTACGGCCGCACCTCCGACGCCGGGTTCGGCGAGGACTTCTCCGGCTGGGACAGCAGCTACGACGGCGAACCGCTCCCCCTGGAGCAGATGCACGAGTGGCGCGAGTCCATCGTGGAGCGCGTCCGTGCGCTGCGCCCCCGCCGCGTCCTGGAGATCGGCGTCGGCAGCGGGCTCATCCTGAGCCGGCTCGCCGGGGACTGCGAGTCCTACTGGGCGACCGACTTCTCCGCCGAGGCGATCGCCTCGCTCCGGGACGAGCTCGGCCGCCACCCCGCGCTCGAGGACCGCGTCGAACTGCGCGTCCAGGCCGCCGACGACTTCGACGGCCTCCCCGAGGGCCACTTCGACACCGTCGTGATCAACTCGGTCACCCAGTACTTCCCGCACGCCGGCTACCTGGAGTCCGTGCTGGCCAAGGCCGTCGACCTGGTCGTCCCCGGCGGCGCGGTGTTCATCGGCGACGTACGCAACCTCACGCTCCTGCGCGGCTTCCACACGGCGGTCGCCCTCGCGCGCACACCGGACCCCGAGAGCGCGGACGCGCTGCGCCGGGACGTCGACCGGCGCGTGCTGAAGGAGAAGGAACTCCTCGTCGCGCCCGCCTTCTTCCACCGCCTGAGCGCCGGCAACCCCCAGGTGGGCGGCGTGGACGTCCGGGTCAAGAGCGGCCGGCACCACAACGAGCTCAGCCGGTACCGCTACGACGTCGTCCTGCACCGCAAGCGGCCCGAGGACCTGGTCGCCTTCGCCGCGGGACCCGTGTGGAGCTGGGCCGACGACGTCGCGGGCCTGCCCGCGCTGCGGGCCCGACTCGACCGCGACCGGCCGGAGAGCGTCCGGGTGACGGGCGTGCCGAACGCCCGCACCGCCGCCGAGGCGGCGGCCGCCCGGTCCCTGGTGGCGGGCGAGGACCTCGCCCGCGTACGGGAGGCCTACGACGGCGCCCGCGGAGTGGACCCCGAGGACCTCGTCGCGCTGGGCACGGAACTCGGCTACCGGACCGTACTGACCTGGACCGAGGGCGACGCCGACGGCCGGCTGGACGCGCTGTTCGTGGCCGCCTCGGCCGCCTCCGCGTCCGACCCCCTGTCCACGCACGCCGCCGGTGACGACGACAAGACGTACGCGGGCGGCCTCACCAACGACCCGGTCGCCTTCCGCGAGTCCGGGCAGTTGAACGCCTCCCTGCGCGACCACCTGCGCGAGTGGCTGCCCGACTACATGATCCCCGCCGCGTTCGTGGTGCTCGACTCCCTGCCCGTCACCGAGAACGGCAAGCTCGACCGCGCCCTGCTGCCGATGCCGGACCTGATCGGTGAAGTACGCGGCGGCGCCCCCCGCACACCGCGGGAGGAGACCCTCTGCGGCCTGTTCGCCGAGGTGCTGGGAGTGCCCGGCGTCGGGATCGACGACGGCTTCTTCGAGCTGGGCGGCCACTCGCTGCTGGCGATCCGCCTGGTCAACGCCGTCCGCGCCGCCCTGGGCGTCGAGCTGACCGTGCGCGCGGTCTTCGAGGCCCCGACCGTCGCGGAGCTGGCCCAGCGCCTGGGCGACGCCGGCCACGGCCGGCCCCCGCTGGTCCCGGTGGACCGGCCGGACGTGGTGCCGCTGTCGTACGCCCAGCGACGCCTGTGGTTCCTCAACCGCCTCGGGGAACCGAGCGGCGCCTACAACATCCCCGTGGCGCTGCGCCTGTCCGGCGCACTGGACCGGCGGGCCTTGACCGCCGCGCTGCAAGACGTGGTGGCCCGGCACGAGAGCCTGCGCAGCACGTTCCCCGAGGCCGGGGACGAGCCGAGCCAGCTCGTGCACGACCCGTCCGCCGTCACGGTCGGCCTCGACGTGGTCGAGGTCGACGAGAAGGACGCGCACCGCGCCCTGGCCGAGGCATGCCGGCGCGGCTTCGACCTCACCGCCGAACTCCCCCTGCGCGCGACCCTGTTCGCGACGGCACCGGACGAGCACATCCTCCTGGTCGTGCTGCACCACATCGCGGGCGACGGCTGGTCCATGGCACCGCTCGCGGGCGACGTCGCCACGGCCTACGCCGCCCGCGCCGAGAACCGCGCACCGGACTTCACGCCGCTGGCCGTCCAGTACCCCGACTACGCCCTGTGGCAGCGCGAGGTGCTCGGCAACGAACAGGACCCGGACAGCCGGATCTCCGGACAGCTGGCCCACTGGCGCGAGGCCCTCGCCGGGCTGCCCGAGGAGCTGGCCCTGCTCACGGACCGGCCCCGGCCGGCGGAATTCAGCTACCGCGGCGGGGCGGTGCCCTTCGAGATCGCTCCCGTCCTCCACGACCGCCTCTCCCGCCTGGCGCGGGAGCACGGCGCGAGCCTGTTCATGGTGCTGCAGGCCGGCCTCGCCGCCCTGCTGACCAAGCTCGGCGCCGGTACGGACATCCCCATCGGCACCCCGATCGCCGGCCGGGACGACAAGGCCCTCGACGACCTCGTCGGCTTCTTCGTCAACACCCTGGTGCTGCGCACCGACACCTCCGGGGACCCGGACTTCGCCGGGCTCGTCGGCCGCGTGGCCGAAGCGGACCTGGCGGCCTACGGCAACCCCGACGTGCCCTTCGAGCGGCTGGTCGAGGTGCTCAACCCGGCCCGTTCCCTGGGCCGGCACCCCCTCTTCCAGGTCATGCTCGCGCTGCGGAACACGGCGGAGCCCGAACTGCGCCTGCCCGGGCTGCGGGTGAGCGTGCCCGACGTCGAGTCCACCTCGGTGAAGTTCGACCTCGACTTCCAGCTGGGCGAGCGCTTCGAGGAACGCGGCGCCCCGGCCGGCATCGCCGGGCAGGTCGCCTACAGCGCCGACCTCTTCGACCGGGACACGGTCGCCCTGATGACGCGCAGGCTCGTCCGCCTGCTGGAAGCCGTCGCCGCCGACCCGCACCTGCCCCTCGGTGCCGTCGACGTCCTCTCGCGGGACGAGCGGGAGCGGATCGTCGAGGTGTGGGGCGGCACGGCCGGCCCGGAGACCGCCGTGGACGTGGTGACGGCGTTCGAGGCGCGGGCCGCGCGCTCGCCGCGGGCCACGGCGGTGGTCTGCGGCGACGTCACGCTGTCCTTCACGGAGCTGAACGGCCGGGCCGACAGGCTGGCGCGGCTCCTGCGTTCGCGCGGAGTGCGCCCGGGCGACCTGGTGGCCGTGGCGGTGCCGCGGTCCGCCGAGATGGTCGTGGCCGTATGGGCGGTGCTGAAGGCCGGCGCGGGCTACGTGCCGGTCGACCCGGGATACCCGGCGGACCGTATCGCGTTCATGCTGGCCGACGCCGCCCCGGGCCTGGTGCTGACGGAGCGGTCGGTCGCCGACCGCCTGCCCGCCGCCGGGACGCCGGTCCTCGTCCTGGACGACGCGCGGACCGTCGCGGAGCTCGCGGGACTGCCCGATGCGCCGCTCGCCTCCCAGGGGCCGGCCACGGCCGCCTCCCCCGCCTACGTGATCTACACGTCGGGGTCGACGGGGAAGCCGAAGGGCGTGGTGGTCTCCCGCCGGTCCATGTCGGTGTTCCTGTCCTGGGCCGTGGAGCGCTTCGGCGAACGGGACCTGGCGAGGGTCCTGGCGTCGACGTCGCTCTCCTTCGACGTGTCGGTGTTCGAGATCTTCGCGCCCCTGCTGGCCGGTGGCAGCATCGAGGTGGTGCCCGACCTGCTGGCACTGGCCGAACGGCCGTGGTCCGGGTCGCTGATCAGCGGTGTGCCCTCGGTCTTCTCGGCCCTGCTGGAGGCCGGCACGCCCCTGGACTGCGACCAGATCGCGCTCGCGGGCGAGGCACTGCCCGAGCAGCTGGTGCGCAGGCTGCGGCACCAGGCCCCCGGGGTGCGGATAGCCAACCTGTACGGGCCGACCGAATCCACCGTCTACGCCACCGGCTGGTACGAGACCGCCCCCGGCCAGGTGTGCGCACCGCCCATCGGGCAGCCGCTGTCCGGCACCCGCGCCTACGTCCTCGACTCCCGGCTGCTCCCGGTCCCGGCCGGGGTCGCCGGCGAGCTGTACCTTGCCGGTCCCAAGGTCGCCGACGGCTACCTGGGCCGACCGGGCCTGACCGCCCGTCACTTCGTGGCCGATCCGCACGGTCCGGCGGGCTCGCGGATGTACCGCACAGGTGACCTGGCCCGCTGGGACGAGAGCGGCGTGCTGCACTACCTGGGCCGGGCCGACCACCAGGTCAAGATCCGTGGGTTCCGTATCGAGCTCGGGGAGATCGAGAGCGTTCTCTCCCGGCACCCCGACATCACCCACGCCACCGTCACCACCCACACCACCCCCGCCGGCGATCACAAACTCGTCGCCTACGTCACCACGGCGGCGGGCACCCATCCCTCGCACGAGGAACTGACCCGCCACATCACCGCCACGCTGCCCGACTACATGGCACCGGCCGCGACCGTGGTCCTGGACACCCTCCCCGTCAACGCCAACGGCAAGCTCGACAGAAAAGCCCTGCCCGCACCCGACTTCCAGGCGTCCGAGACGGCACGCGCCCCGCGCACCCCTGCGGAAGAGCTCATGTGCGCGCTCTTCGCGGACGTCCTCGGCGTGCCCTCCGTCGGCCCCGACGACAGCTTCTTCGACCACGGCGGACACAGCCTGCTGGCCACCCGGCTGGTCAACGCCGTCCGTACGGCCTTCGGCGCCGAACTGGCCCTGCGGGCCGTCTTCGAGACGCCCACGCCCGCCGGGCTCGCCGAGCGGCTCGCCGGGGCCGGTGCGGCCCGCGCGCCCCTGGGCCGGGCCGAACGGCCGGAGCGGATCCCGCTCTCGTACGCCCAGCAGCGGCTGTGGCTGCTGAACCGGCTGGACGGCACGGGCGCGACCTACAACGTGCCGATGGCGCTGCGGCTGACCGGAGACCTCGACCTGGAGGCGCTGCGGGCCGCCCTGGCCGACGTGGTCGGCCGGCACGAGACGCTGCGCACTCTCTACCCGGAGGTCCGCGGGGTCCCCCACCAGCTGGTGCGGGAGGCCGCCGGGGCCGCACCCCGGACGGCCCTGGTCGACACCGCCGAGGACCGGCTGCCCGGCGCGCTCGCCGAGGCGGCGGGGCGCGGCTTCGACCTGACCCGCGACCTCCCGCTGCGGGCCACCGTGTTCCGGCTCGGCCCCACCGAGCACGTGCTCCTGCTGGTGCTGCACCACATCGCGTGCGACGGCACCTCGCTCGCCCCGCTGGCCCGGGAGCTCGCGACGGCCTACCGGGCGCGGCGCTCCGGCGCGGCCCCCGACTGGCGTCCGCTGCCCGTCCAGTACGCCGACTACACCCTGTGGCAGCGCGAGGTGCTGGGCGAGGAGGACGACCCGCAGGGCCTCGGCGCCCGCCAGCTGGCCTACTGGCGCGCGGCCCTGGCCGGGATGCCGCAGGAGCTGGCGCTGCCGGCCGACCGGCCGCGCCCGGCGGTGGCCGGCCACCGCGGCGGCACGGTGACGGCGGACCTGGACGCGCGCCTGCACCGCCGGCTGCGCGAGCTGGCCCGGGAGAGCGGCGCCACCCCCTTCATGGTGCTGCAGGCGGGGCTCGCCGCCCTGCTCACCCGGCTCGGCGCGGGCACCGACATCCCCGTCGGCACCCCCGTCGCCGGACGCGACGACGAGGCGCTCGACGACCTCGTCGGCTTCTTCGTCAACACCCTGGTGCTGCGCACCGACACCTCCGGCGACCCCGCGTTCGGCGACCTCGTCCGGCGGGTGCGGCAGACCGCGCTGGCGGCCTACGCCCACCAGGACGTGCCGTTCGAGCGGCTGGTGGAGGCGCTCAACCCCGAGCGCAGCATGTCCCGGCACCCGCTGTTCCAGGTGCTGGCGACGATGCGCAACTACCGGCCGCCGCGCGCCGACCTGACCGGCCTGACCATGGCCGAGGCGGGCGTGGACCCGGGCGTCGCCAAGTTCGACCTGGAGTTCACCTTCGGCGAGGCCTTCGACGACGCGACGGAGCCCGCCGGCATCGGCATCGAGCTGCGCTACAGCGCCGACCTCTTCGACGAGGCCACCGCGACGGGGATCGTGGCCCGCCTGGCACGACTCCTGGAGGACCTCTCCGCCGCCCCGCACAAGCCGATCAGCGCCGCGGACGTACTGCTGCCGGACGAGCAGCGGGCCGTCGCCGGCTGGAGCGGAACGGGGGCGCGCGTGCCGGAGGGCACCGTCACTGAGCTGTTCCAGAGCCGGGCGGCGGGCTCCCCGGACGCCGTGGCGCTGCGCTCCGGCGCGACGACCGTGTCGTACGCGGAGCTGAACCGGCGGGCGAACCGGCTGGCGCACACGCTGATCGGCCTCGGCCTCGGGCCGGAGAGCGTGGTGGCGCTCGCGCTGCCCCGCTCGGCCGAGCAGATCACCGCCCTGCTCGCGGTGCTCAAGTCGGGCGCCGCCTACCTTCCGGTCGACCCCGGCTACCCCGCCGAGCGGATCCGGACCATGCTCGGCGACGCCCGCCCGGCCCTGGTGCTCACCCTCCGGGAGATCCACGACGAGCTCGCGGGAGAACTGCCCGAGCACACCGCCGTCCTGACGGTGGACAGCCCGCAGGCCGCCGCCCGGATCGCCGCCGCGCCGTCCACCGACCCGGTGGACGCCGACCGGACCGCGCCCCTGCTGCGGGACCACCCGGCGTACCTCATCTACACCTCGGGCTCCACCGGACGCCCCAACGGCGTGCTCGTCACCCACTCCGGCACGGCGAACCTTGCGGCCCGGCAGATCGAGCGGTTCCGGGTCCGGCCGGGGGACCGCGTGCTGCAGTTCGCGTCCCCGAGCTTCGACGCGGCCTTCTCCGAGGTGTGCATGGCGCTGCTCTCCGGCGCGGAACTGGTGCTGGCCGACAAGGACGAGCTGACCCCGGGCCGGCCGCTGGCCGAGGTGCTCACCCGGCACGCGATCACCCATGTGACGCTGCCGCCCGTCGCCCTGCCGCTGCTGCCCCCCCACGCGCTGGCGTCCGTGACCACGCTGATCACGGCGGGCGACGCGCTGCCCCGGGACGCGGTGGGCCGGTGGGGAACGGGCCGCCGGCTCGTCAACGCCTACGGGCCGACCGAGGCCACCGTCTGCGCCACGATGAGCGAGCCGCTCTCCGGCGCCGACGCACCGTCGATCGGCCGGCCCCTGGACGGGGCCCGCGCCTACGTCCTGGACGACCGGCTGCGCCCCGTGCCGCCGGGCGTGACCGGCGAACTGTACGTCGGCGGGCCCGGTCTGGCCCGCGGGTACGCGGGGCGGCCGGGGCTGACCGCCGGGCGGTTCGTGGCCGACCCGCACGGCCCGGCGGGGGCCCGCATGTACCGCACGGGCGACCTCGTGCACTGGGACCGGGACGGCCGGCTGCACTTCGCCGGGCGCGCGGACCACCAGCTCTCGGTGCGCGGCTTCCGCGTGGAGCCGGGCGAGATCGAGGCGGTGCTCCTCGCGCACCCGGACGTGACTCAGGCCGCCGTGGCCCTCTACGACGACGGGCGCGGCGGACGGACGCTGACCGGCTACGTCGTGCCCGGCGCCGGGCGCACGGTGGACGCCGGGGCGCTGCGCCGGCACGTCGCCGCGGCGCTGCCCGGTCACATGGTGCCGGCGGTCGTCGTACCGCTGGAGCGGTTCCCGCTCACGCCCAACGGCAAGCTCGACCGCAAGGCGCTGCCTGCCCCGGGGTTCGCCGCGCCGTCCGGCCGCGGGCCGCGCACTGCGCGCGAGGAACTGCTGTGCGAGCTGTTCGCGGAGGCGCTCGGCGTGCCCGAAGTCGGGATCGACGACGGCTTCTTCGCCCTGGGCGGCCACTCGCTGCTGGCGGCCGGACTCATCGGCCGGCTGCACGAGGCGCTCGGCGTCGAGATCGGGCTGCGCGCCCTGTTCGAGGCCCCGACGGTCGCCGAGCTCGCCGAACGGCTGGAGGCCGGCCCCGGCCGGGACACGGTCGACGGGGCCGGCGCCTTTGACGGGTTGCTGCCGCTGCGGCGCGGGACCGGGGGGCCGGCGCTGTTCTGCGTCCCCGCGGCCGGCGGCGTGGGCTGGTCGTTCGCCGGGCTCGCCCGGCACATCCCCGACCGGCACCCGCTGTACGCGCTGCAGTCACCGGGCCTGTCGGACCCGCGGGACCTTCCCGCCACGGTCGAGGAGACGGCCGCGCTGTACGTGGACCGGATCCGCGAGGTGCAGCCGGACGGCCCGTACCACCTCGTCGGCTGGTCGGTCGGCGGCCTGATCGCCCACGAGATGGCCGTGCGCCTGCGGGCCGCGGGCGCCGAGGTCGCGCTGCTGGCCGTCCTGGACGCCTACCCGCTGGTGGGCACGGTCGTGCCGGCGCCGGACCGGGCGGAGGTCGCCGAGGCGGTCCGCGGCCAGGCCGGCGGGCACGACCTCGACGACGCGACGGCGGACAGGCTCGTCTCGGTCTACCTCGGCAACACCCGGGCGGCGCGCGCGTTCACCCCGGGCGTCTTCGAGGGCGACCTCGTGCACTTCGCCGCCGAACAGGACGCCACCTCGACGCTGACGACCCGGCTGTGGCTGCCGCACGTCGGCGGACAGGTGGAACGACACCGCGTGGCCTGCGGCCACGAGGAGATGACCCGGCCCGGGCCGCTGGCCGACATCGGCCCGGTACTGGCCCGGAAGATGGCCGGCGCCCGCCTGGCGGACGACCGGGAACCGCGGGCCGACGGCTCGTGATCACGAAAGGACACGGAGAACACATGGCGACCAACCCCTTCGACGACGAGAACGGCAGCTACTTCGTGCTGCGCAACGACGAGGGACAGCACTCCCTCTGGCCGGCCTTCGCCGAGGTACCGGCCGGCTGGACAGCGGTGTTCGGCAAGGACAGCCGCCAGTCGTGCCTGGACTACGTGGGCGAGCACTGGACGGACATGCGCCCCACCAGCCTGGTCACGGCGATGGACGCCGACGCGGCGTAGCGCACGCGCACCGGCGGGGAACGAAAAGGCACTCAGGAGAACGCGGCTGTGAACGCACGACCGAAGACCGACTTCCAAGAACTGTCCATCGACCATGTGACGCTGTACGTCGAGGACCTCGACGCGAAGGTGGGCGAGCTCGCGCGCACCTACGGCTTCGAGGTGTACGCCACGGCCGCGGCGCGGGACGGGGCGCGTTCGGCCGCGGTCGGCCGTGAGCGGATACGCCTGGTGCTCACCGAGGCCTCGGCCGAGGACCACCCCGCCGCCGTGTACACGCGGCAGCACGGCGAGGGCGTCGCCGACATCGCCCTGACGGTGGCCGACGCCGCGGCCGCCTTCGCCGGGGCCGTCCACCGCGGCGCGGTGCCCGTCGCGGAGCCGGTCGAGCACGAGGGCGTGATCACGGCCTCGGTGCGGGCCTTCGGCGACGTGCTGCACACCTTCGTGCAGCGTCGGGAGGGGATCCCGCAGGACCGGCTCCCGGGGTTCGTGCCGGCGCACGGCCAGGAGCCCGCCGCACCGACCGGGCTGCTGGAGATCGACCACTTCGCGGTGTGCCTCGAGCCCGGCGGGCTCCGGCCCGCCGTCGCGTTCTACGAAGAGGTCCTGGGCTTCCGCAACACCTTCACGGAGAAGATCGTCGTCGGTGCGCAGGCGATGGACTCGGAGGTGGTGCAGAACCCCTCCGGCACCGTGACGCTCACCCTCATCGAGCCCGACACCTCCCGGGAGCCCGGGCAGATCGACCACTTCGTCAAGAACCACGGCGGCGCGGGCGTCCAGCACATCGCCTTCCGGACCGAGGACGTCGTGCGCTCGGTGGGCACGATGCACGCCCGGGGCGTGGAGTTCCTGAACACCCCCGCCGCCTACTACCGGATGCTGGGCGACCGCCTGCGGCTGGTCCGGCACTCCACCGACGAACTCGCCGCCCTGAACATCCTGGCCGACGAGGACTACGCGGGGCAGCTCTTCCAGATCTTCACCAGGTCGGTGCACCCCCGCAAAACGCTCTTCTTCGAGGTCATCGAGCGCGCCGGGGCCACGACCTTCGGCAGCGGCAACATCAAGGCCCTGTACGAAGCGGTCGAAGCGGAGCAGCTGGGATGACCGCCGCCGAGGCGAACCCGGCCATGACGGCGGTGTGCCTGGACGATGTCCGGGCGGCCGCCGAGGCCGTGCTTGAGCCCGCCGTCCGGGACTTCGCCGAGGGCGGCAGCGGTACGGAGGCGGTGCTCGCCGCGAACCGCGCCGCCTTCGCCGACGTCGCGCTCGTGCCCCGGGTGCTCACCGGTGTCACCGCCGCCGACACCGGCGCCAAGCTGCTCGGCAGCGACGCCGCCATGCCCGTCGCCGTCGCCCCCATGGCGTACCAGCGCCTGTTCCACGAGGACGGCGAGCTCGCCGCCGCGCGGGCGGCGCGCACGGCGGGCATCCCCTACGTCGTGAGCACCCTGAGCAGCCACCGGATGGAGGACATCGCCGCCACCGGAGCGACCACCTGGTTCCAGCTGTACTGCCTGCGCGACCGGGGCAAGAACCACGAACTCGTCGCCCGGGCCGAGGCCGCCGGCTGCGAGGCCCTGATGGTCACCGTCGACGTGCCGGTGATGGGCCGCCGGCTGCGGGACGTGCGCAACGGCTTCGCGCTCCCGGACCACGTGCGGGCCGCCAACCTCGACACCGGCCCGGGGACCGAGGCGCACCAAAGCTTCGGCGGCGCCTCGGCGCTCGCCGTGCACACCAGCGCGGCGTTCGCACCGGGCCTGTCCTGGCGGGACCTGGCGGAACTGCGCGCCAGGACGTCGCTGCCGCTGGTGGTCAAGGGAATCCTGGACCCGCGGGACGCCCGTGCGGCGGTGGACGCCGGCGCCGACGGCATCGTGGTCTCCAACCACGGGGGCCGCCAGCTGGACGGTGCCGTGCCCAGCCTCCGCGCGCTGCCCGCCGTGGCCGAGGCCGTCTCCGGCGACTGCGAGGTCCTGCTGGACAGCGGGGTGCGCGACGGCACGGACGTGCTCAAGGCACTGGCCCTGGGCGCGCGCGGCGTCCTCCTCGGCCGGCCGGTCCTGTGGGGCCTGGCGGCGGGCGGGGAGCAGGGCGTGGAGCGGGTACTGGACCTGCTGCGCACCGAGTTGGGCGAGAACATGACGCTGGCCGGCTGCGCCGACACCACCGCGGCGGCCGGTCTGCGCACGGAGAGGACGCGGACCCATGCGTTCCCGCCACGGAGTTGACACGGCCCGAACAACAGGCGTTGTAGCCTGCACGCATCTGGAGATCAGCGCGTCCGGCGAGGAGTCCACTTGTTGCGTCTTGAAGCGGTGAGCAAGCGCTACGGCAGAGGCGATTGGATTCTCAGGGACGTCGATGTCGAGGCCCCCGCCGGCGAAGTCGTGGCGTTCGCGGGCGGAAACGGTTCGGGAAAGTCGACGCTGCTGCGCATAGCGGTCGGGCTGTCCCGGCCGACGCGCGGCGCGGTGGCCGGGCGGCCCCCGGTCATCGGCTACGTCCCCGACCGCTTCTCCCCCAACGAGCGCATGTCGGCCGTGGCGTATCTGACGCACATGGGCCGCGTCCGGGGGCTGACCACGTCGGCGGCCTCCTCACGGGCCCACCGGCTGCTGGACCGGCTGGCGCTGGTGGGCGGCAAGGAGGCGCCGCTGCGGAGCCTGTCGAAGGGCAACGCGCAGAAGGTCGCGCTCGCCCAGGCCCTGCTGGTCGAGCCCGGGTTGCTCGTCCTGGACGAGCCGTGGTCGGGGCTGGACGCCGACGCCCACGGCGTCCTGGCCGAGATCATGACCGAGGTGTCCGAGGGCGGGGGCACGGTGCTGTTCACCGACCACCGCGAGTCGGTCACCCGGGCCCGCGCCTCCCGGACCTACACCGTCACCGAGGGGCGGGTCTCCCTGCGCGGTCCGGAGCCGGCGGCGGCCGCGTACCGGCCCGCCGCCGACGTCGTCCTGTCCGGCCCACAGACGGGACCCGCGCCCCAGGACCTCCCCTGGGAGGCGCTGGACGGCGTGCTGGCGGTGAGCCGCCAGGCCACGCGGGTCACGATGACCGTGGCCCGCGAGGCCACCGACTCCCTGCTGTACACCGCCCTGCAGCACGGCTGGTCCGTCCTGCAGGTGACGGGCACGGCCCACGACGACCGCACGACCGACGCCACCCTGAACGGAGGCCTGCGGTGATCGCGCTCATCCGCTACACCTTCTCCACCGTGCTGCACACGCAGCGCTATCTCGCCCCGGTGCTCCTGTTCACGGGGCTGATGGGCGTGCTGACCGTCAACGGCAGCGGCCCGCTTCCCCCGGCCTACGCCTCCTCCGCCGGCGCGCTGTTCGTCTGCTCGACGTGGCTGACCATCGCGCTGATGAGCCTGGACGACGCGACGCAGCGGGCGATCGTCGTCGTCAGTTCCGGCCGGTCCCTCAAGGTTCTGCTGGCGGTGATCGGTACGGCTCTGCTGAGCTGTCTGGCCCTGATGGTCTTCGGACTGTTCTTCCCGCTGTGGGTGGGCAGTTACGACGTCACGCCGGTCGACCTGCTGCTGGGCATGGAGGCGCAGCTCACCTGCGCGCTGGTGGGCATCGCCATCGGTGTGCTGTGCTCGCGGCTGGTCTTCCGGCGGCAGGGGTACGCGCTGGTGGCCGCCCTCGCCCTGGTGATGGGCGCGCTCTTCGCCAAGGGGATGCCGCCGGTCAACCGGCTGTTCAACCTGATGGCGACGTCGTCGGACTCGGCGGAGCTGCTGGCACCCGCGGGCGGCATGCTCGCGATCGCCGCCGCGGTCCTGGCCGCGTTCACGGCCGTCGCGCAGTACGTCGCCGCCCGCAAGGAGTGAGCTCCGCCCCGCCGGGTCGCGGTCCGGGCGGCGCAGAATGGGGGGCATGACTGAGAGCAAGATGCCTGACTGGGAGAAGCGCTTCCGGGCGCCGCGGGTGGGGCTGCCGAAGTGGGCCAAGGGCGCTCCGGACCGTTCGCTGTTCACCTCCAACGCGACGGGGACCTTCGAGCTGTACGCCTGGGACCGGGCCACGGGCGAGCAGCGGCAGGTCACGGACCGGCCGAACGGGACGTCGGGCGGGAAGCTGTCGCCGGACGGCGAGTGGATCTGGTGGTTCTCCGACACCGACGGCGACGAGTTCGGCGTATGGGTGCGCCAGCCGTTCCACGGTGGGCGGGACGAGCCCGCCGCGCCGGGCCTCGAGCCCTCGTACCCGGACGGGCTGGCGCTGGGCCGCGACGGCACGGCGGTCATCGGCCGGTCCACGGACAAGGGCGGCTCGACGGTCCACGTCGTGCGCCCGGGCGGCGAGCCGGTGGAGATCTACCGGCACCAGCAGTCGGCGGGCGTGGGGGACCTGTCCCACGACGGTTCTCTGATCGCCGTCGAGCACACCGAGCACGGCGACGCCATGCACTACGCGATCCGGGTCGTCACGACCGACGGCTCGGTCGTCGGCGAGCTGGACGACACCCGGGGCGGCACCGAGGAGCTGGGCCTGGCCGTGATGGGGTTCGCGCCCGTCGACGGGGACTCCCGGCTGCTCGTCGGCCACCAGCGGCGCGGCCGCTGGGAGCCGATGCTGTGGGACGCCGTCACGGGCGAGGAGACGGTGCTCACCGTCGACCTGCCGGGCGACCTGGACGCGGCCTGGTTCCCGGACGGCAGTGCCCTGCTGGTCGACCACAGCTACCAGGCGCGCAGCGAGCTGTGGCGCTACGAACTGGCGGACGGCCGGCTGACCCGCCTGGAGACCCCGGCCGGGACGGTGTCGGGGGCGCTGCCGCGGCCCGACGGGACGGTGGAGTTCCTCTGGTCCTCGGCCGCCAAGCCTCCGGTGGTGCGGTCCACGGCCGGGCACACGGTGCTGAGCGCGCCCGCGGTGTCCCACGGCATAGCGCAGGCGCCGGACTCGGTGCCGGTGTCCGACATCTGGGTCGACGGCCCGGGCGGCACGGTCCACGCGCTGGTGCAGAAGCCCGCGGGCCAGGGGCCGTTCCCGACGGTCTTCGACATCCACGGCGGTCCGACGTGGCACGACAGCGACGCGTTCGCCGCCGGGCCGGCGGCCTGGGTGGACCACGGGTTCGCGGTCGTGCGCGTCAACTACCGCGGCTCCACGGGCTACGGGCGGGCCTGGACGGACGCGCTCAAGCACCGGGTCGGGCTCATCGAGCTGGAGGACATCGGGGCGGTGCGGGAGTGGGCCGTGGCGTCGGGGCTCGCGGACCCGCAGCGGCTGGTGCTGGCCGGCGGGTCGTGGGGCGGCTATCTGACGCTGCTCGGCCTGGGAACCCAGCCCGGGGCATGGACGCTGGGGCTCGCGGCCGTGCCGGTCGCCGACTACGTCACGGCGTACCACGACGAGATGGAGGTGCTGAAGGCCCTGGACCGCACGCTGCTCGGCGGCACCCCGGAGGAGGTACCGGAGCGGTTCGCGGCCTCGTCACCGCTGACGTACGTCGACCAGGTGCGGGCGCCGGTCTACATCTCCGCCGGGATGAACGACCCGCGCTGCCCGATCCGTCAGGTGGAGAACTACGTGGAGCGGCTGGAGCGGCGCGGGCATCCGCACGAGGTGTACCGCTACGACGCGGGGCACGGCTCGCTGGTGGTGGAGGAGCGGATCAAGCAGCTTCGGCTGGAGATCGCTTTTGCGGAGCGTCATCTGGGCCGTCCGGACCGGGCGTGATGCCCAGCGCCAGGTCCCTGGCGGCCTCGGCCTCGCGGCGGTAGAGCCGGACCCACATGAAGGCGACGAAGCCCGCGAAGACGAACCACTCGCCGGTGTAGCCGAGGTTCTGGAAGGCCTTGAGGTCCAGGCCGCTGTTGGGGGCGGCGGCCGCGGGCACCGCGGTCAGGGGGGCGGCCGCCTCGCTCACGGTGATCCACGCGTCGTACACCCCGTACGGCACGAGGTTCACCAGCGAGGCGGCGCTGATCACGCCGAGCTGTCCCTGCGGCAGCCCGCCGGAGGTCCGCACGCCCTTGGAGGAGGGGCTCTCCGAGGCCTGGAGGGCGCCGGCCACGGTGACCCGGCCGGACGGCGGGGCCGGGATCTTCGCGGTGTCGTCCTTCGAGCCGGCGTCGCCGGGCAGCCAGCCGCGGACGACGGGCAGGGCCTTGCCCGCGTCGGTGCGCAGCAGGGTCAGGACGTAGAAGCCCTTGCGGGCGTCCAGGTCCCGGTCGGGTACGAGCAGTTGGTGCCCGGTGTCGTAGCGTCCGGTCGCCGTGGCCCGGCGGCCGGAGGTCTCGGTGCTCACGGGCAGCAGATCGGCCAGCGGCGCGGAGTCGGCCGTGCGGGCCGCGTCGGCCTGGGTCTGCTGGTCGCGATGGGAGTCGACGCGCGTTTCGAAGCGGCTGAGCTGCCAGCTGCCCATGAACAGGCACACGGGGATGGCCAGCACCGCGAAGACGTTGATTCCCCACCAGCGGGGAGTCAGCAGGAACCGATACACACCACCACGGTACGGGCAACGCCACGACAGCCGTCCGGCGGGGCGGCGCGGGGCTACGGTGCCGGGTTCGCGGCCAGGGCTCCGGTGCGGTAGATCGTGCCGGCGCAGGCGTCGGGGATCGTCGTGTCGGCGGCCTTGGGCTCGCCCGCGTCCGGGGTGTGGCTGAGCACGACGCTCGCCGGGGGCTTGGCCGGGGCGGTGTCCTGGGTGGTCTGCGTGCCCTCCTCGGCCTTGGCGGCCGTCCCGGACTCCGGGGAGGAGGGGCTGGCCGGCGGGGCGGCAGAGGGGGCCGTGGGCTTGGAGCAGCCGCTGGGGCCGCCGTCGGCGGACGGGACCCAGGCGAACTTGATCTCGTACGCCTGGCCCGGCTGGAGGATCACCTGGGTCGGTTCGGTGGCCGGGTCGGGCAGGCCCGTCGCCGCGTCGCCGACCGTGTGGTCCACGACCGTGACCCGCGAGCTCTCGGCGCTGCCCTGGGCCTGGGCGGCCACCACGCCCGCGCTGCCGGCCACGGCGCAGACGGTGCTGGAGACGTTGACGACGCGGAAGGCGCCGTAGACGCGGCCGTCCTTGTCCGCGGGGGCGACGCTGCCGGCGCCCTTGCCGAGCTGTTTGCGGTCGCAGGTGGGCGAGGACGCGGCGAGCGTGGGGCCGGGGGCCGGGGCGGCGGCGCCCGGGGAGCCCGTGGGGCCGGCGGTGCTGCCGTCCTTCCTGCCCTCCTCGCCGTGCCGGTCCTCCTCGTGGCTGCCGGCGTCCGGCCCGGCGGTGCTCTCCCCGGGCCTGCCGTCCTCGTCGCGGCCGCCGTGCCGTCCGTCGGACATCTCGTGCGTGCGCTGGCGGCTGCTGGCCGCGTTGGCCGGGCGGTCGTCGGCGGTGCCGACGGTCGTGGCGACGTGGATGAGCGCGGGCATGGCCGCGATCCCGAAGATCACCGCGGCGGCGACGCCGACGGCGGCCTGCCGTCGGCGGGTGCGCCGGGCCGGCACGGCGCGGCGCAGCTGCTCCAGCGCGTCGGTGGAGGGTTCGAGGTCGCCGACGGCTCCCTGCAGCAGGCGGCGCAGCGCCTGCTCGTCGAGGTCGGCGCCGGGCAGGGGGGACGAGTGACAGTCGCCGTCGCGGTGACCGTCGTGGCTGGGGGGGTGGCTCATACCGGCGCCTCCATGGCGACCCGGAGCGCCGCGATGCCGCGCGAGCCGTATGCCTTGACCGAGCCGAGCGAGAGGCCCAGGGTCTCGGCGACCTGGGCCTCGGTCATGTCGGCGAAGTAGCGCAGGACGAGGACTTCACGCTGGCGGCGCTGAAGTCCACGCATGGCTTTGATCAATTGGTCGCGCTCCAGCTGTTCGTACGCCCCTTCCTCGGCGCTCGCCATGTCGGGCATCGGCTTGGACAGCAGCTTCAGCCCGAGGATGCGGCGACGGAGCGCGGAGCGGGACAGATTGACGACGGTCTGCCGCAGATAGGCGAGGGTCTTTTCCGGGTCGCGCACGCGGTTGCGCGCGGAGTGCACCCGGATGAAGGCTTCCTGCACCACGTCCTCGCAGGAGGCCGTGTCGTCGAGGAGCAGGGCTGCGAGACCGAGCAGCGACCGGTAGTGCGCCCGGTAGGTCTCGGTGAGGTGGTCGACTGTGGTGCCCGCTGCCATCGCCTGGTCAGCGTCCCCCCACGGCGACGCCGTCGGCGGGGCCATCGGAGCGGACGCCGGCGAGGTGGCCGGGGCGGCGGACGCCGGGGACGCCTGCGGGGGGATCTGGGACCAGGGAGCGATCACCGGCATACCGCCCGGTGTGCCGGAACGCGGGCGCACCGCGGCGCTGCCGCGCCGCGGGACGGTTGCGATGCTGATGACCTCTGCCACGCCTGTTGGACACGCTTCCCCCCGTCAGGGTTGTACGCGCTAGGCATCGCGGTTGCGATTGACGACGCTTCGCCGGACGACGCGCCCCTTGCCCTCATGCGTACCAGCTCTTCCTAATGCCCCGGTTTTGGTACCGCCGCGAGAGACGGCAACAAAGACGCTCCCCACCTCGGCCGCGGTTGCGGCGGGACAGGGAGCGAATAGTCGAACAGATCATCTGCCCAGTTCAAGAGGTCTGGACCAACGAGTTGATCACAGAACCTTCACACATCCCCCATGTATTCCCCAGTATCACCGAGCGGTCAGCTCCGCCGCCACGACTTCCGCGATCTGTGCCGTGTTGAGCGCCGCGCCCTTGCGGAGATTGTCGCCGCAGACGAACAGCTCCAGCGCACGGGGGTCGTCCAACGCGCGCCGCACCCGTCCCACCCACGTCGGGTCGGTGCCCACGGCGTCGGCCGGCGTGGGGAACTCGCCCTCGGCCGGGCTGTCGCACAGCACCACCCCCGGCGCGTTGGCCAGGATCTCGTGCGCCCGCTCGACGGTCACCTCGTTCTCGAAGCGCGCGTGCACGCTCAGCGAGTGCGTCGTGATCACCGGTACGCGCACACAGGTCGCGCTCACCCTCAGCTCCGGCAGCCCGAGGATCTTGCGCGACTCCGCGCGCACCTTGAGCTCCTCGGAGGACCAGCCGTCCGCCATCAGCGAGCCGGCCCACGGCACCACGTTCAGCGCCACCGGCGCCGGGAACGGCCCCGTCGCGTCGCCGACCGTGCGCCGCACGTCGCCGGGCCGCGTGCCCAGGTCCGTACCGGCCACGGCCGTCAGCTGCGCCCGCAGCGCGTCCACGCCGGCCTGGCCGGCGCCCGAGACCGCCTGGTACGAGGAGACGACCAGCTCGCTCAGCCCGAACTCCGCGTGCAGCGCGCCCACCGCGACGATCATCGAGAGCGTGGTGCAGTTGGGGTTCGCGATGATGCCGCGCGGGCGGACCCGGGCGGCGTGCGCGTTCACCTCGGGGACCACCAGCGGAACGTCCGGGTCCATCCGGAACGCCGCCGAGTTGTCCACGACGACCGCGCCCTTGGCCACCGCGATCGGCGCCCAGCGCGCGGCCACGTCGTCGGGCACGTCGAACATCGCGACGGCGACGCCCTCGAACGCCTCCTCGCTCAGCGCGACGACCTCGACCTCCTCGCCACGGACGGTCAGCTTCCGCCCCACCGAGCGCGCGGACGCGATGAGACGGATCTCGCCCCAGATGTCCGCGTGCCGGGAGAGGATCTCCAGCATGACCGTCCCGACGGCGCCGGTGGCGCCGACGACGGCGAGGGTGGGCCTGGCGGTACGGGCGTCCGTACCGCCGCCGAAGCCGCGGCCACCCGGCAGGCCCGGCCCCCCGCCGGCGGCGGGCGGGCCGAAGCCCTCCGGGTGGGCGGCCGTCATCGGCCGGTGCCGCCGTACACGACCGCTTCGTCGCTCTCGGTGTCCAGACCGAAGGCGGTGTGGACGGCCCGCACGGCCTCGTTCACGTCGTCGGCGCGCGTGACGACCGAGATGCGGATCTCGGAGGTCGAGATCAGCTCGATGTTCACGCCGGCGTTCGACAGCGCCTCGAAGAACGTCGCGGTGACGCCCGGGTTGGTCTTCATGCCCGCGCCGACCAGCGAGATCTTGGCGATCTGGTCGTCGTAGCGCAGCGAGTCGAAGCCCACGCGGGACTTCGTCTTCTCCAGCGCCTCGATCGCCTTGCGGCCCTCGGTCTTCGGCAGCGTGAAGGAGATGTCCGTCAGGCCCGTGGAGGCCGCCGAGACGTTCTGCACGATCATGTCGATGTTGATCTCGGCGTCCGAGATCGCCCGGAAGATCGTCGCGGCCTCGCCCGGCTTGTCCGGCACCCCGACGACCGTGACCTTCGCCTCGGACGTGTCGTGCGCGACACCCGAGATGATCGCCTGCTCCATCGGCTGGTCCCCTTGCGGTTCGTTGCTGACCCAGGTGCCGCGCAGCCCGGAGAAGGACGAGCGGACGTGGATCGGGATGTTGTAACGACGTGCGTACTCGACGCAGCGGTGCAGCAGCACCTTCGAGCCGGACGCGGCCAGCTCGAGCATGTCCTCGAACGAGATCCACTCGATCTTGCGGGCCTTCTTCACGACCCGCGGGTCGGCGGTGAAGACTCCGTCGACATCGGTGTAGATCTCGCACACCTCGGCGTCCAGCGCCGCCGCCAGAGCGACGGCGGTGGTGTCGCTGCCGCCCCGGCCCAGGGTGGTGATGTCCTTCTTGTCCTGGGACACGCCCTGGAAGCCGGCCACGATCGCGATGTTGCCCGCGTCCACGGACTGCTGGATGCGGCCCGGCGTGACGTCGATGATGCGCGCTTTGTTGTGGACCGAGTCGGTGATGACTCCGGCCTGGCTGCCGGTGAACGACTGCGCCTCGTGACCGAGGTTTTTGATCGCCATCGCCAGCAGGGCCATGGAGATCCGCTCTCCGGCGGTCAGCAGCATGTCGAACTCACGTCCGGCAGGAATCGGGGAAACCTGCGCGGCGAGATCGATCAACTCGTCCGTCGTGTCGCCCATCGCGGAAACCACGACGACCACCTGGTGGCCGTTCTTCTTGGCTTCCACGACTCGCTTGGCGACCCGCTTGATGCCTTCGGCATCGGCAACGGAGGAGCCTCCGTACTTCTGCACGACAAGGCCCACGTGCGCTCCTCGCAGCTATACATATGCGTAATGCGGTCGGGACCGAGTCTAACGAGCGGCCCGACCCGGCCACGCCGGTGTCACATGGTGAGATTTCCGGTCGTAGGCCGTCAGTCGGCGAATTCCTTCAGCTCCTCGGTCTCCAGCACGATGCCGACGGGGTCGGGGAGCTCGACGCTCTCGCCGAAGGACCGCACGATGATGCTGCGGTACTCGCCCTTCTTCGGCTCCGTGTGCACGGTGACCACGCACCGCTCGCGGTCGACGAGGAGATACACGGGGATGCCCACAGCTGCGTACCCGTCACGCTTCTCCCACCGGTCTCGACGATCGGTGTCGGAATCGCGCGAGGTGATCTCGACCGTCATCAGCACGCCCCTGGGGTCGGCCCACTCTCCCTGGCCGGCGAAGTGCTTCCGGGGCGTGAGGGAGCCGTCCGGGCGCGCCCGGCCCCTGCGGTACGTCTCCACCTTCAGCCCCTGCTCAAGGTAGAGGCGAAGATCCGGTCGCTGCTGCATGCACTGCTCCAGCAGCCACATGGCGATCTCGCCGTGGTTACCGTCCGGCACCGGCTTGACCTCTACCTTTCCGTTGATGAACTCAAGCCGGACGGTCTCCGGCGCCCCGCGGTCGAGCTCCTCGAAGTCCTCTACGGAGATCTCATGGCGGGCGGGCATCGGGATCATGGCGTCGCCTCCTCCCCTCCATGGTGCCCTCACCAAGGGCGGCGCGGTCATGTACGCGCCTTACGGGCGATGCCCGCCGCAGCGCGGAGGACGTCGACGCGCCGTGTGACCTCCTCGGGCGGCAGGGCTGACCAGTCGTCCTGCCCGTCGCCCCAGGGGTCCTCGGACAGAAAGGTCTCCGGGATGTCCGGGGGAACCTGCGCACACTTCGCGCACTCTCCGTCCCCCATGGCAGTGGCGATATCCACATTGCTGCAGCAGATGCACGCCTGCATGCCCGTACCCACATACGAGGGCGGCGCGGAGTGGTCGTTGTAGGCCGGTACGGGCCGCGGGGGCAGAGGCGGCATTTTGGTCTCCAGTCGCTTGCGTACGAAGCCGGCCGGGCTGTGGATCTGCGACGGCAGCCCGGCCGTGACCGCCGCCACCAGCTGTTCCGTGGTGATGTGGCGGCTCAGCCACTCCGCCGCGAGGGGTTCGAGATGGGCGCACTCGGCGGCCGAGAGTGTCAGCCGGGGGTCCGTACGCCCGAGGGAGGCGAGGGCGCGGTACGCGCGTGAGGCGCGCGGGGCAGCGGCGGGTACGGGCTCGGGTTCCGGCTCGGGGGCGCCCTCCGCGGGCACCTCGCCGCGCTCGAACCGCTTCCACCACTCCCCCGAGCGGGCGGTCCGGGAGAAGAACGTCCGCGTCACCCAGCGCACGCCGCGCTCTGTGACGGCAGCCACCTGGCGATAGAACACGTGCCCGGCATCCTTCAGGCGCCCCAGCGCCGTCCGGCACGCCAGTTGGCCGTAGTCCGGCAGGACTTTGGCCAGCGTCTTCGCGTCCATCGCCGCCCCTTCGGGCAGCCGGTCGATGAACGCGGCGATGGCCGCCTCACGCCTGGGCAGGTGTGCGAAGTCGTCGCCGGTGGGCGGGGCCTGGTCGGGCGCGTTGCGCTTGCCGAAGCCGGGATTGGCCATGGGGTGTGCGGGGGCGGGCAGGGCAGCACTAAGGTTGGCAACAGCCACGGATCGACTCGCATTCGATCTCGGAGGTCAGACCCCGGTTCGGTGTTGTCAGCACCGGCCGGGGTTGTTTGTTGCTCGCACGCTAGGGCGTCGGTACGCCGCGTCGCAACCCGATCACGCAAAGTCATGCCGCTTGTGGTAAAGGCGACTTGGGGGTGGGTGGGTGGGAGATAGCTCCTACCGCCCATTCCTTGAAAGCAGCGCTCGGGTCTCGGAGCTCGGAGCGAACCTCAGAAATGCCGCCCAGGCGGCGGGGGTTACGCCGAGTCTCGGAGCTCGGGGGTCGAGCTTCGAGTCACGTATGTGGACGGTGCCGGGGCAGGCGGCGACCTCGACGCAGTCGCCCCCTTCGCCGCCGCTGCGGCTGGACTTCCGCCAAGCAAAGGCAACTTCGACGCAGGCCTCACCACCCTCGTCGCTGTAACTGGACTTGAACCATCGCAGTTTCATAGTTCTCCAAGCACCTTCTCCAGCAGTCTCGCCGAGTCATTCGGGGTGAACGCCTGTGAGCGCAGGATGGCATAGCGCATATTCAGGTCCGAGACGTCCCTCGGCTCGGAGAGCATCACGCTGCCCTTCTGCCCCTCGAAGTACACGATGCGCTGCTGCTCCTGGGCCTCCAGCACGTACATGGATCCTGCGAGGCCCGCGTGGGTCTCGCTCCGAGTCGGCATGACCTGAAGGTCGATATTGCGGAGCTGTGCCAGCTCAAGCAAATGCCGCAACTGGCCGCGAAGCACCTCCCTGCCCCCGATCCACCTCTCGAGCGTGACCTGTTCGAGAACAGCGCTGATCACCGCAGGCGGCGTCCGGTGAAGCAACTGCTGGCGTTCCATGCGGGCCGCCAATCGCCGCTCGATCTCATCGTCGTCGAGCAGCGGTCGTCCACTCCGGAACACCGCCCGCGCGTATTCCTCGGTCTGGAACAGCCCGGGAATCACATGGTTCTGGTAAATGCCGAGCGAGGCGCACTCCGCCTCGTACTGCGCGTACTCCTCGAACCAGTCCGGGAACTTGCTCTGCACGATGTGCTCAGCCGCACTCCGCAACAGCCCACCCGCGTCGCACAACAACTCGGCGGCATCGATGAGTTGGAGCTGCGGCCTCCGCCGCCCCTGCTCCACCGACTTCACCAACTCCACCGAGTACCCGGCCTCCTGGGCCAGTTGCTCCCGGCTCACCCCCGCCCGCTTGCGCCAGCCCATCAGCTGACTGCCGAACATCCGCATGGTCGCCGACCTGGTCTGCGCTTGCCTGTCGCCCGACATGTTTCTCCCCTCCGGCCATTCCCCGCCGGCCGCGTCTCACACGCAGGTTAGACACGATCACGCATCGTGTTCGCGGTAAGAGCACAAATCACCCCGCGAGCCGGGCGCGAGCGACCGCACGCCGTCGCGCGTTCGGCGCCGGGCACCGACAGTGGAAGGAGGGCGGCTCTGGGAGGCAGCGATGATGTACGACCGCAAGGCCGAGGCGGACATGCGGCTGTATTCGGAGAAGAAGGCGGCCGAGCTGGCGCAGAAGCGCCGCGAGGCCGAAGCCGAGGAGGCGCGGTCCCGGGCCGATGCCGAAGCCGCTGAGGAGACGGACGTCGAAGAAGACGCCGGGCTCGACGACAGCGGAACGGAATCGGCCCGCGGCCGGGGGGTCAGCTCCCCAGGGACCTGAGCCCCAGCGGACCGCCGATCTCCGCCGCCATGACCCGCCCGGCCTCCTCGGCCAGCTGCTCGTCGGCCACCGCGTCCGTGTCGAGCCCGTCGAGCTCGTCCAGCGGCTGGTCGAGCCGTACGTGCGCGACGAGGGACTGCAGGGCGCGCAGGCAGGCGGAGGCGGTGGGGCCCCAGTTGGAGAGGTAGGAGAACTGCCACCACCACAGGGCCTCGCTGACCCGGCCGTCGCGGTAGTGGGCCATGCCGTGCCGCAGGTCGGTGATGATGTCGGCGAGGTCGTCGGAGATGCGCGACGCGACGGGCGCGCTGCGCGGGACGTAGGGGTCGAAGACCTCGGAGTAGACGTCCACCGGGTCGAGCATGGCCGCGAACCGCTCGCGCAGCTCGTCGACGTCCGGCTCGGGGCCGACGTCCGGCTCGTAGCGCTCGTCCGGCAGGAAGTCCTCGTGCGCGCCGAGCCGGCCGCCGGTGAGGAGGAGCTGCGAGACCTCCAGCAGCAGGAAGGGCACGGCGCTGTCGGCCGCGTCGCCGCGGGAAACCTCGGCGACGGCCACGATGAAACTCTCGATCGAGTCGGCGACCGATACGGCGAAGTCGCCCGGGTCGCGCTTGGCGTCGTGCAGCGTTGCGTCAGACATCGAGAAGTCGTCTCCCTTCGAAGGCACGCCCGAGCGTGACCTCGTCGGCATATTCAAGATCTCCACCAACAGGCAGACCACTGGCCAGCCGTGTGACCTTCATCCCCATCGGCTTCACCATGCGCGCGAGGTACGTGGCCGTGGCCTCGCCCTCGAGGTTGGGGTCGGTGGCCAGGATCAACTCGGTGACCGTGCCGTCCGCGAGCCGCGCCAGCAGCTCACGGATGCGCAGGTCGTCCGGGCCGACGCCCTCGATGGGGCTGATGGCCCCGCCGAGCACGTGGTACCGGCCGCGGAACTCTCGCGTCCGTTCAATGGCGACGACGTCCTTGGGCTCCTCCACGACGCAGATGACGGCGGGGTCGCGGCGCGGGTCCTGGCAGACCCGGCACCGCTCCTCCTGCGCCACGTTGCCGCAGACCGCGCAGAACCGGACCTTGGCCTTCACCTCGGTCAGCGCGTGGGCGAGCCGGCGGACGTCGGCCGGCTCGGCCTGGAGGATGTGGAACGCGATCCGCTGGGCGCTCTTGGGCCCGACGCCGGGCAGCCTGCCCAGTTCGTCGATGAGGTCCTGGACTACGCCTTCATACACGGATCGGGTTCTCCTTCTGCGATTGTCGGGGGCTCAGCCGCGGGTCAGAACGGCAGGCCGGGGATGCCGCCGCCCAGGCCCTGGGCGAGCGGGCCGAGCTTCTGCTGCTGCAGCTGCTGGGCGCTGGCGTTGGCGTCGCGCACGGCGGCGAGGACGAGGTCCGCGAGCGTCTCGGTGTCCTCGGGGTCCACGGCCTTGGGGTCGATGACCAGGCCCTGCAGCTCGCCGGCGCCGGTGACGGTGGCCTTCACCAGGCCGCCGCCGGCCGAGCCGTCGACGAGCGTGCGGGCCAGCTCTTCCTGGGCCGCGGCGAGGTCCTGCTGCATCTTCTGGGCCTGCTGGAGCAGCTGCTGCATGTTGGGCTGGCCACCACCGGGGATCACGGATTCGCTCCTGGCTGTCGACAACTATTTGCTTCGGTAGCCCGAGCCTACGTGCTCCCCGCGCGGCGCGCCCTACGCCGCAGGAACGAGAAAGGGAGCGCCCTGGAGCGTAGGAGGCGCTCCCCCGTCCGGCACCGGCCCGCTACTCGTTGGCGATCTCTTCGATGACCGTCGCGCCCAGTTCGCGGACGATCAGGTCATGGCCGGTGAGGGCGCTGTCGACGAGGTCGGGGTCGTCCTCGGCGGGTACGTCGTCCTCCGGGGCGACCGGCGGCGGCTCCGGCTCGCGGTGCTGCTGCGGGGGCCCGGCCGGGGGTGCGGACGGCGCCGGGCGCTGCTCCGGACCGGGGGCGGGGGGCGTGGCGGGCCGGGGGGCGGCCGCGGGGGCCGGAGGGGAGTAGGCCGGCGGGGCGTAGGAGGCGGCCGCGGGGGCACCGCCGCCGAAGCCACCGCCGCCGGGATTGCCGCCCGCGGAGGGGTCGACGATCATTTCGGTCTTCCACTGCACGCCGAGGTCGCCCAGGGCCTGCCGCAGGACGTCCTCGCTGCCGCTGTTGGTGAAGCTGTCGCGGGCTCCGGGGTTGGAGAAGCCGACCTGCAGGGTGGTGCCGTCGAAGCCGGCGACCTGGGCGTTCTGGCTGAGCAGGATCCACGTGAAACGTCGGCGGCCCTTGACCGCCTCCAGGATGTTCGGCCACATCTGCCGGGCCTGCGTCGCGTCGCCCTGCGGGGCGGCGGACGGGCCGCCCGCGTGCGGGGCGGCGGCGGGCGCGGGGGCCGGGGCCTGCGGTGCCGTGGCGGCGGTGGGCCAGGCACCGGCCTGGGGGGCCGCGGCGGGGGCGGAGGCGGCGGGCTTGGCGGCCGTGGGCCAGGCGCCCGCCTGGGGCGCGGGGGCGGCGGCCGGAGCCGCGGGGGCGGCCGCGGAGGGCCAGGCACCGGGCCGGGAGCCGGCCTCGGCGGGCGGCGCCTCCTGCGGCGCGGCGGGGGCCTGCGGGGCCACGGGGGCAGGAGGTGCCTGCGCGGCGACGGGAGCGGGCGCGGGCGCCGGGGCGGGCGTGACCGCCGCACGGGCCGCGGCGGGCCCGGAGAGGCCCGCGGGCAGGCCTGCACCGGCTCCGCCGGGCGCGTGGGCCTCGGGCCCCGGTACGTACCCCATGGCCGGAGCGCCCGCGGGGGCCGCGGCGGCGAATCCGCCGCGCTCGAGCCGGTCGAGGCGGGCCCGTACGGAGCGCTCGTCGTCGAAGGCGGCGGGCAGCAGCACGCGGGCGCAGATCAGCTCCAGCTGGAGCCGGGGCGAGGTGGCGCCGCGCATCTCCGTCAGGCCCTCGTTGACGAGGTCGGCGGCCCGGCTGAGCTCCCCGGGGCCGAAGACGGAGGCCTGGGCCTGCATGCGCTCCACGACGTCGACGGGGGCGTCGATGAGCCCCTTCTCGGCGGCGTCCGGCACGGCGGCGAGGATCACCAGGTCGCGCAGCCGCTCCAGCAGGTCGGCCACGAAGCGCCGGGGGTCGTTGCCGCCCTCGATGACGCGGTCGACGACCTCGAAGGCGGCGGCGCCGTCGCCCGCCGCGAAGGCGTCGACGACGGCGTCGAGCAGCGAGCCGTCCGTGTAGCCGAGGAGGGACGTCGCCATGGCATACGTCACACCGACCTCGGTGGCGCCCGCGAGCAGCTGGTCCATCACGGACATCGAGTCACGCACGGACCCCGCGCCGGCCCGCACGACCAGCGGCAGCACCCCGTCCTCGACGGGGATGGCCTCCTGCTCGCACACCTGGCCCAGGTACTCGCGCAGGGTGCCCGGGGGCACCAGGCGGAAGGGGTAGTGGTGGGTGCGCGAGCGGATCGTCCCGATGACCTTCTCGGGCTCGGTGGTCGCGAAGATGAACTTGAGGTGCTCCGGCGGCTCCTCGACCACCTTCAGCAGGGCGTTGAAGCCCGCCGAGGTGACCATGTGCGCCTCGTCGATGATGTAGATCTTGTAGCGGCTGGAGGCGGGCCCGAAGAAGGCCTTCTCGCGCAGCTCACGGGCGTCGTCCACACCACCGTGGGAGGCGGCGTCGATCTCGATGACGTCGATCGAGCCGCGGCCGTTGCGTGCGAGGTCCTGGCAGGACTGGCACTCCCCGCAGGGGGTGGGCGTCGGCCCCTTCTCGCAGTTCAGGCAGCGCGCGAGGATGCGCGCGCTGGTCGTCTTGCCGCAGCCTCGCGGCCCGCTGAACAGGTAGGCGTGATTGACCCGGTTGTTGCGCAGCGCCTGCTGCAACGGGGTGGTGACATGCTCCTGCCCGATGACCTCGGCGAAGGACTCGGGGCGGTAGCGGCGGTAGAGCGCGAGGGACGACACGCCTACGACGATATCGGGCCCCACTGACAAGTGGCCTCGGTCACAGATCCCGGCCTCCCGCCGGCCCCGGAAACCCGCCCGGAAACACAAGGGCCCCCCACGTACCCGCCAGAGCCCACTTACCCTTGCTGCCTTCCGGCCCTGGGGGAGTTGGGTGAGATAGCGCCACGTGAGGGGCTTACCCCCACCCTAGCCGATCCGGGGCGGTGCTCGCGCCGCCTCCCCCACCTCCGGAGAAGGCGTTCGCGAGCACCCCTCGACGTCTTGTATTGTTTGCGGCGGAGGATTCGCCTAGAGGCCTAGGGCGCACGCTTGGAAAGCGTGTTGGGGGCAACCCCTCACGAGTTCGAATCTCGTATCCTCCGCCAGTGCCTCACCGGGCACAAACCGAAGGGCCCCACCGTTCGCGGCGGGGCCCTTCGGCGTTCCCTGCCTTAACTTTCCACCTCAGTCGGTCTTCAGTTCGCCCCCAGCGGCCCCCAGAGCGCTCCGCCGACCTGGCCGGCCACCTTCCGGAGCACCGGGCCGGTGGCATGCCCGCACCAGGCCCGCATCCAGGCCACCCCTCCCGCCCCCCATGGTCGCGTCGACCTCCGCATCCGGGACGCCGAGGATCAGCAGGACGACCACAGCGGTGTGACGTGCATCACTAATCAGCCCGGCGGCCCACCCGTCGGCGAGGCGAAGACGTATCCCTTGCCCTCCCTGCGTCTCCCGATGCCGGACACGGATCTTAATCAGCGGATCGGGCGCCGACCGTGCCCCGCCGGCGCGGGATTTGGTGCTCTTGTGCTCACTACGAGTCTGCCGCCGCCACGGACAGTAGCCCGACTTCCGGCCGCAGAGACGCCACCGCAGCCGTGCGCGTACCAGGGCCGCAGCCGGTTCCTGCGGATGCGAACATCCCCCGCGTCCAGGTCCACGTCCCCCAGTGCGGTCCCAGGGACTCTTCGATCACGTAGGGCTCGATGTCCTCCTCTTCGAGTCGCGGCGCGTTGGCGATCTCAGCGGCGTTGGTGGGGACGCATCCACGCCGCACCGCCTCTCCCGAGAGCGACCCGGCCAGTGTGCGGTGGACACGCACATCGACCTCGTACCCGTCGCACGTGCTCTCGGAGACGTACAGCTTGGCGACGTTCTCGACCAAGTGCCCGAGCCAGGCCTGGACCGGCCGATTCCGGGGGCGATGCGCGGGATGCCCGAGACGCTGAAGAGCACCGTTCCTTGCATCACGCAGTGGACCGGGGAATCCCCCGCGAAGGTGCACGTCGTGGAGCGACGCGGCCGTGCGGCGTACGCCGACGAGCGACCCTACGACCGGGATACTAAGGGTGCTCTGTGGCGCCAGATCCCCTCCACCCTGGGGAAGGGGAAAGCCTAACTTCGGGCGCGGTTCACGCCCTGCGCCAGCGGCTTGCCATGGCCAACGCGCTCTGCCAGGTCTGCGGAAAGTCCGCCGACCATGATGACCGGGGAGTTCTCTGACCGTCGGGGGAGGCATCCGACGCCCCGAACTCCTGACCCAAAGCTCTACCCCCACCTCAGACGACGCCACGTCGTTCTCCGCGTCCAGTCCTGGACCCGCGCAGGAGTCCACGGCGCCCTCCACCGCCCAGGTCCCCAACCGGTAGCCATCGACGCCACGGGCATCCCCTTCACCCGCCATCCGCTGGATCACCGCCGCTCAACTCGTCGTTGCGCTGGACCGCTTAGCCCTCATCGACACCACCGAGGAGTGAGTTGCAACTTTCTCTACTTGGTTCAACGCCCCCGCCACGCAAGCACGGCGAGGCGCGCCCCGGCGGCCAGGCCCGACTCCCGCCTCCGCCCGGCCCAACCGCCGGCCGCCAGGGGCGGACCAGGGAGAAACCCTCTAGGGCTGAGGCGGCCGGCTCCACGGCTTTAGGCAGCCACCATGGGGCAAGCCTCCAAGATCGGGGGCCCACTCGCACCACAAGCGGGGCAGGTCCACAGACCGCCCAAGTCACGGAAGCTCACGGCCCCGTGGTGGTCTCCACAGCCGTCGACCCTGAGCCTGGTCGCCGGCGTCCCCGCCTCCGATGAAGCCCTTGCCGTGATCTTGGTTCACTTAAAGCCCCCAGGGGCAGCGTCTCTCGTACAACTCCCGTTCCGCCCCCACACCGGCATACGTTGGTGGATCATAGAAGTCGGGGTCCATCCCTCCAACAGCGGCAGAACTGACCAGACAGGAATCTGATCTTGGATCGCATCACCGAGGGACTCGTTAAACAGTTCCAGCAGGAACGCGGCCTCCGCAATCTGGACACCTCAGAGGCTTTTGAAGATTTCGCCGGATTCTGCGTACTCAGCAGCTTCTTCGAAGACGAGTTCGACCCTGAAGAATTCAGAATGGGTGCAGGCGGGGATCTCGGAGTGGACGTTGCCGGCATCATCATTAACGGCGATCTACTCCTGGATGCCGCTGACGTGAGGGCGGCGGTCTCGCAGGCCAAGTCCTTAGACGTTCGATTTATTATCGTTCAAGCAAAAACAAGCCAGGGGTTCGAAGCCAAAGTCTTCACTGAACTAGCAGACAATCTCACGGAGCTATTCACGGCCGACATTCTAGGCTATCCAGCATCTCCCGAGATCCACAACCTTCGCGAATGCATCGATGCAATTTATGCCGACATTGGAAAGCTTTCTCGCGGCCTTCCCGCCCTTTCGGTTCGATACGCATCGACGGGCATCTTGGGCGACGCGATGCTGAACGCTAAGCGGAAATCGGCAGCAAAGCGCCTAGACGAGACCAACTTCTTTAGCGAAGTGGATGTATCCGCCATTGGCGCCCGAGAGCTCCGCGAGTTGCATCAGCGCGCCACTGCCGCGGTCTCCGCCGAATTCTCCATGCCGAAGCGGATCACCCTTCCGAAGATTCCGGGCGTCGAGCAGGCATTTCTCGGAGTAATTCCCGCCAAGACACTGGCGGACATTATCACGGACCCCGGGGGAGGTATCCGAAAGACTCTATTTTTCGAAAACGTACGCGACTTCCAAGACTACAATCCGGTCAATGTCGAGATCCAGCAAACCGTGAGGGACCCAAACAGGCGGGACCGCTTCGCCGTCCTTAACAACGGAATCACAATCGTCACCCGGGAAATGACGCTGGCGGGTGACGACATACACATCCGGGACTTCCAGATCGTAAACGGTTGCCAGACCTGCCATGTGCTATTCGATGAGAAGGCGAATCTAACCGACGGAATCAACGTAAATGTAAAGATTATCCAGTCACGAGAAGAAGATGTGATCACGGGAATCACAACGGCAACCAACAGGCAAACCGCCGTGACCGATGAGGATCTTCAGGCGCGAGAGGTATTCCATAAGGAGCTTGAGGGCCTATTCCAGTCTTTCCCTGATGGTGAACGACTGTACTACGAGAGGCGCTCGCGCCAGTACAGCTCTCAGCAGTCCATCGAGAAGACGCGGATTGTCACCAGGTCACTCCTCACTCGAACCTTCGCCTCGATGTTCTTGAATGAGCCATCACGCGCCGGCCGGTATTATAAGGAACTCAAGGAAACCAGACACGAAGATCTCTTCCAGGGCAATCAAAGTACACTCGCATACTATACGAGTGCAGCCGCTTCATACAGGATCGAGTGGCTCTTTAGAAACAAGAGAATTGACCGATCCTACACGCCTGCAAAGTATCAACTCCTGATGGCAATCAAGATCTATCTGATCGGCTCAGGGAATCTTCCACAAGGCGCCAGGCTGGCCGATCGCGAATGCAAGAAGATCCTCGATACTGTTTGGAACCCAGGTGCGGCAGAGGACCTTGTTCAGCATCTACTCCCGGCTGTGGATGCGGCAGCGAAACTCGAAGATCCGTCAGGCATGCTCACCCGTGACACCGTGCGCACTCAGCGCTTCGCAGAGAACTTGCGTCGTGAAGTATCGAAGCTGCCAGGTGCCAGCACGAAGAAGTAATCGCATCTGACCCGCGGTAGCCATCATCGTTGCGCGGTACAGTCCGAACGACTAGAGAGCGCCCCTACACGTGGCCCTGCAAGGCGCCAACGGGTTTGGGAAGCGTGTTGGGGGCAACCTCTCACGAGTTCGAATCTCGTATCCTCCGCTAGGCGAAAGGCCCGGACCGTGGAAACGGTCTGGGCCTTAGTCACGGGCGGGATCGTTCCAATCAGACGTCAGTCGCCGAGACCCTTCAGTTCCCGGACGGCGGCCGGCACCGCCAGACACAGGCCAAAGGTCGTCGCGAACGCGGCACCGGCTGACAGGATCACATCGGCCGCGTCGTCCCGGGCCCGCACTTTGATCAGGGCCACAACGAGGGCGATCACGACGGAAAGTAGGGTGGCGATTCCCAGCCATAAGAGCCAGACGCGGGAACGCGACGGGAGCGGATGTGCAACCACGGAGGGGTCCTTTCCTCAGTCGGGAAGCAGGGGTGGACGGGGGGGGAGACTCATCCGGTGGAGGACCCGAGCATCAGGTGCCTCAGGAGCTCCGCCCGGGCCCGGACGAGGGAGTCCGCGTACTCGCGGTGCAGCATGGCCTGCCTACGCAAAAGCGTGCTCACGCGGACGATCTCCCGCTGCTCCGTTACTGACGGAAAACGGACCGGAAGGTGGCCGAGGGCGTCACGGTTGAGGGAAGGAGCGGCAGTGGCCTCCGCGCGGTCTCGCATCCACTGCATGCTGTGCGGCAGCGAGAGGTGGTCTACGAGATACCCCGGCTCCACCCCAGCGTTCTCACGCACGCGCAACCGGACCAGGTTGGTACTGAGAAGCCATCCACTCTGCTCCGCCCCCACCAGCACGGGTGGACGAAGCTCTCCCGTCCTGACGCAGAGGATGTCTCCGCCCGCCAGCCTGAAGTTGACGAGCTCCTGGGCCTTCTCTCGGGAAACCTTCTCCTCCTCAAGAAGCAGAATCCTCCCTTCCTCTAACTGTCTGGGGAAGACCACAGGTACTTCCCCAGACGGCGAACGGTCGCCCTTGCCGAGACGGGTGTAGGAAGGGCCCGGCTGGATCTCGCACAGCTCAGCAAGCCGTACTTCCGTCCAGCCCGGCGGCAACGGGTCCGTGACGCCCCGCGCGCCCATGAGCCGGTCCCAGGCGAGGTCAGCGACGTCTGCGTCCGCCGAGTGCACCAGGTCGCCGAGGCGGGCGGCCACCCCGTGGGTCTGGATCAATTCCTCGCGTGCGGGCGGCCCGTCCGGCCGGGCCCCCGGAACATGGTCCATGGGACTCAAGGAATACCCGGACTCGGCAAACGCCTCCCGTGGCACCACGGTCGTATGGGGACCCGGCTCGCCGTCTGCGGCCGACCCAGGCGCCGCCCCTAACAGCCACGGTCGCACGACCTCCAGGACGGCACCGAGTCCGTCGTTGCCGACCACGTTCCGCCTGCCCCTTCCGGTCCCGAGGTGTCGGGCATCCACCAAGAGCACCTCGGGACGCGGCGTCTCAATGCGACGGAGACACCAGAGCGACACCGGCACCGGGGTGGTGGAGAACAGCCGGGGCGGCAAGGCCACAACACACTCGATCGCGCCCCGCTCGATCAGGTTCCGCCGGATCTCCCGTTCGGCGGTGTTGACCGAGTTGCCCGCCTTCACCGGCATCACCATGATGGCCCGTCCAGCTGGTTTGAGCGCGTTCATCACGTGCTGCACCCAGGCCAGGTTGTCGTTGCCTTGGGGAGGCGCGCCGAACTCCCAGGTGCCGTCCCTTCGCCCCGCCCCCGCGGTGTCGCTCATGTTGAACGGCGGATTCGTTAGCACCACGTCGGCGAAGCCGGAGCGAGCCCCGTCGGATGTCCACGGCATGGCCCGGGTACTGCGAAGGACCGCCGGTGAGCCGTGCAGCGCGATGTTCATCCCGGCGAACCGCAACGTGTCTCTCCGCGGGCTTTCGCCGTGCAGTGTGGTTCCGAGCCCGTCGGAGCCGTGCCGCATCGCCGCGGCAACCAGCATCTCCCCGCCTCGCATGTACGGGTCGTAGATGGATGCAACCTCCTGCCCCGTTCCCAGGACTAGTTCAGTGGCCAGCTGTACAACTCCCCGCGGGGTGAAGAACTCTTCGCTCCGCAGGCCGGCGTGATCCTCGTACTGGTCGAGGATGAGGCGGAACGCCCCTCTAGGCAGCTTCGCCGCGATCCTCACAACTCCCACAAGGTCCCTGTAGGAACGGGGTTCGAGCCGCATCAGGCTCTCCTGCATCCCCGGAGGCACCCCGTACCGGCGCAGCTCCTTGTCAGCGACGCAGCCGATGCAAGCGAGCAGCCCTGCCATGTGTTCCAGGCCCGTTCCCTTCTTCGCAGCACCCTCCACCTCTCGCCACCCGGCGGGAACGGTCTCCCGGAGAAACACGAGCGAGAGCAGAAGGCTGAGGAAATCCAGCATCGAGGCCGACCCGCGCACACGGTCCGCATGCGAGCTCATGAGCTCGTTCACGAGCGCCTTGCTGATGGCCGCGCTTCCTTCCGCGCCGCGCGCTTCGGCCTCGCGCGGCGTCCGGTACTGCTGGAAACCCTGCCGACCCTGGATCCGGTCCCGGTACGTCGTCCCCACCGCTTCGCCGGGTCGCAGCTGGCCTCGCGGGACAGCGCGCGCCCCCAGCCAATCCAGTACCTGGGAAAGGTGAAAGCACTCGGCCCCACCGGATCGCACCGGGGTGGGGAAGTCACCGTGCCGCTTCTCCCAGGTGGTGACGGTCGGGCGGGCGACCCCTGCTTGGGTCGCGATTTCCGTACGGGTGATCAGCGGGTCTCGCTCGTTTAACCCCATCGCACACTGCTCCTTTGTCCGCACCTCTGCTGACGTCCAGAACGCTAGGGGTGCGATGCACGGTCAGTCCACTGCGCATGGCGTATGCGCAGTGACACAGCTGAAGCCATCCCAGCCAGCCTCACAGCATCGAAACGGGTGATAAGGAGCAAACCTTCCCTTCTACTCCACTTTCTCCTCTTCAACCCTCCCGCATCATGCACAGGGATTATCAGGCAACTACGCCATTGCTGCGCCTGCTTCATGGCATGCAGGCATGACAATCGAGGAAGCGATCAAAGAAATAAAAGAGTGGTCATTTTCAGGCAAGATCCGCCACATTCCGGTTAGCTCACCCCCGGGTTCGACACAGATCTGCAAAGCTGCACAACAGACAACGGACGGGAGCGAGGACAGCCGCACGCTCCATGGAACCGAGGGGGATTCCATACGATGCGCATCGAGACGATGACGGTCACGCCGGACATCTGCACCGACTGGATAAAGAACAGGGTCTGTAACCGCGTTCCATTGCGCGGCTACAACGTCGAGAAGTTTCGGGAGATCCTGCGGACCGGACAATTCCGCACAACCCATCAAGGCTTCGCCCTGGACCTGCACGGTTGTCTGATCGATGGACAGCATCGGGCACAGGCCATCATCGACACGGGAATCTCCGTGACCGCGCAGGTCACATACGACCTCGATCCGGATGCCTTCGCCGCCATCGACGGAGGCCGCGTGCGCACCACGGGCGACTACGTGGCCCAGGCATCCGGCATGGCACAGAACAACGCCAACTATTACGGTGCGGCACTGAAGATCCTACGCAATCGAGCCGCGGGCCTGCACTGGACCCGTTGGTCCACAGGGAAGCTCAACGCTGACGAGATTCCCGCCCTCATGACGTCCTGGCCCATCTCGGAACGCTGGATCCTCTACATGCTCGCGAAAGGGCGCGAGTGCCACGCCAGCGGCACGGGACTGCTCATCAGCCACCAAATCATCCTGGAGAAGTGGCCTGAGCCCATCGCCGAGCTCTTCTTCAGGAACATCGGTGACGCGAGTCGCGACTATGTCGGCAAGGACCCCCGGGCCGTGTACACGAACACCATGCTCAACGTGAACAAGGGTGTCGTCAGCAGAGACAGCGTCCAGCAGTCGGCGCAGGCGATCAAGGCCTTCAATGCGCTCATCACAGGCGAGACCATCGGCACCCTGAAGAAGATGAAGATGGGCGGCGTCAAGGTCGTGCGCAACCGCCAGACCGGCGAGGAGATGGAACAGGAGTACCTCGCAGATCGCTACCCCGACGTGGTCGACGTACAAACCATCAGCAAGAACTGGTTGCCCATCACGAACCTCTAGGCCAACCCAGGTTCGCCATCGTGATCCACGGAGCGGAACTGCTCGGCATCGCCCCGGCGACCCCAGCCTCACCACCGGCGCCGGCCGACCCGCGCCATCGACAGGCACCATTATCATCGCCACTCATGGACTGGCTGGAGCGCACCGCAAAGCTAAGGCAGTGGAGCAGGAGCGGGACACGCGCACCACACAAGCCCCTGCTACTCCTCTACGCCCTCGGTCGGTTCCAGAAGGATGCCGACGGAGAACTGCCGTACAGCGCGGTGGAGAAGGATCTGGGACAGCTGCTGGAGGAGTACGGTCCGTCCAACAGGACGACGCCCGCCTACCCGTTCCACCATCTGGTGAGTGACGGCGTGTGGGAGGTTCGCACGGACCGCGGATTGGGCAGCCCCGGCAGCGGGGTGCGGGAGCTGCGGGCAGCAAGGGCAGTGGGGCGATTGACACCGGAACTCCGGGCGGCGCTCAGGCGCGAGCCGTCGCTGCTCGGCCGGATGACACGAACCCTGCTCGACCTGCACTTCCCACCCTCGCTCCACGCCGAACTGTGCGAATCCGTCGGCCTGGAGCCGGAGCCCGCGGAGACCGGACAACTCCCAGCCGTGCGCAGGCAACGGGACCCGCGGATGCGTGAGCAGGTCCTGACGGCCTACGAGTACCAGTGCGCCTTCTGCGGCTACGACGGCAGGATCGGCGCGGTGCCGGTCGGGCTGGAGGCCGCGCACGTGCGCTGGTGGGCGTTCGACGGTCCGGACGACCTCGCCAACGGCCTGTGTCTGTGCTCGCTGCACCACAAACTCTTCGACAAGGGAGCTCTCGGCATCGGTGAAGGCCACCGCATCCTGGTCTCGCAGCGCTTCGTCGGCCGCAGCCCCGCCGCCCGCGAACACGTCATAGCGCTCGCCGACCGCCCACTCATCGGACCTCAGCCGGGTGCCCAGCCTGTCGCGGAGGCCCACCGCTTCTGGCACATCAGCCAGGTCTTCCACGGCAGCCCACGCCCCGCCACGGCCGCCTGACCGCCGAATCGTCGGTCACGTGACCACTGGTATGGAGTGGGACACCAAGAGTATGGTCGCTTGTATGGCAACAAAGAAGGTAACGGTGACGATTCCCGAGGATCTCCTGGACGAGATTCGTGCGGAGGCGGCAGAACGGGGCCTGTCGGCGTACGTCGCCGAGGCACTGCGCTTCAAGCGCGACCGGGATCGGCTGCGGGAGCTGGTCGACTGGCTGCAGGAAGAACACGGTCCCGTCACCGAGAACGAGCGTGCGGCAGCCGTCGCGGAGCTGGAGGAGCTCGACGCCGAGCACGAGCGGCGCCGCGCCTCCGGAAAGCACACCGGAGAGGCTGCGTGAAGAAGCGGGCCACTGAGCACAGGCAGAGGCCAATGCGTGTCTTCGTACTCGACTGCGAAGCCCTGTCCCTCGCCGTACGCGGTGACCGGCAGATGATCGCCTGGCTCGACCTTGCGGCGCGAGGAGAGGCAGAGGTGGTGACGTCCCCGATGACGCTGGTCGAGGCATACGACAGCAGAACGACCGAACAGCGCTGGGACTGGGTACTGTCCCGGCTCCAGGTCGTCAACATCGGGAAGGACGAGGCCCGCCAGGCGCGCCGGCTCCTGGCTGACGCCAAGCTGCACGGCCACAAGTACGCGATCGACGCCGTACTCGCCGTCATCGCGCGACAGCAGAAGGGCCAGGTCACCGTCTTTACCTCGGATGTCGACGACCTGGAGAAGCTCGTCCCGGACGCCATTGTCGTCAAGAAAGTATGACCCGGCATTCTGGTCTCATTCAGCCACGTCCATCACCGTCCGCCACCGGCTCGACGCCCCACCCCACCCCAGGCCAGGATGGGCACGGCCCGAGCCGGACGCCCGTACGAACATTGGGGAATGCGTGTTGGGGGGACCTCTCGTTCCTCCGCCAGTGCCTCACCGGGCACGAACCGAAGGCCCCGACCGGGAAACCGGCCGGGGCCTTCGGCGTTCCCGGGGCCTTCTCGCGGCGCCGCGACCGGCGTCGCGGCGTCACGACCGCCTCGCCCCGCGTGAGCCCGATCACACTAGGCGCCCCTCCAGCCCGTCGAGGAGGCACTGGAGGCCGAAGCCGAAGGTGTCGTCCGGGGCCTCGGCGTAGCCGGCGGAGTCGATGCGGGCCCGCAGGCGCGGGAAGGGGGAGGCGGTCTCGGCGGCCTCCTTCATCGTGGCGGCGAAGACCTCCTGCGCGTCGCCGCCCTCGCGCTCGATCCGGCGGGTCAGCGAGGCGGTGGCGGCCGCGCCGGAGGCGTTGCCGAGGACGTAGGTGAAGACGGAGGCGGCGGCCAGGTCGGCCTGGGGGGCGGTGAAGCCAGCCTTCTCGTAGACGGCGAGGTTGTGGTCGTCGTGGCGGGCCTTGCCGGTGCCGTGGAAGAGGTGGGTCGCGAAGGCCTGCACGAGCCAGGGGTGCCGGGCGAACATCGCGTACAGGTCGGTGGCCATGGCGGTGGCCGCGGTGCGCCAGTCGACGGCGTCGAGGTCCGGCAGCCGGACCTCGCCCCAGACCTGGTCGCCGGCGAGCGTGACCAGGTTGTCCTTGTTCTTGACGTGCCAGTAGACGGCGGTGGCGGCCGAGTTCAGGCGCTGGCCGAGGCTGCGCATGTTGAGGCCCTCCAGGCCGTCCGCGTCGAGGAGCTCGACGGCGGTCCTGACGATCTGTTCCCGGGTCAGCGTGTCGCGTGGCATGCGCTCACGATAGGTCACCGCGGACCCTTCTTGTACAAAGTTCAAGAGGCCACTTACACAGTGTTCAAGTCGGCCTCTACAGTTCTTCACGCAGGGACTTGAACTAAGTGCAAGTCCCTGGTGGAACCCCACCGGCCCCGAGAAGGAGAAGCCCCGTGAACACGCTCGCCGCCGTCGCCCAGATCCTCGTCGCCGCCGCCTTCGCGAGCATCCCCCAGCTGCGCCACCGCTTCGGCGTCGCCGCCAAGGCCGCGGCCGTCGCCGAGCTAGAGCGCCAGGGCGTGCGCCCGGCCGTCCTGGAGGAGAACGGGCTGCGCTTCGACGCGAGCGGCCACGAGTGGTGGGCGCCCGGGAGCTTCGCCGCCGCCATGCTCACCGCCGCCGCCCTCAACCTGGCCGGCAACCCCTGGGGCACCACCGTGACCTGGGTCTTCTCCTCGATCGCGCTCCTGGCGAACATCGCCATCCTGCAGAGCCAGCTCGGCGCCGTGAAGTCCGTCCGGGCCGCCTTCCGCCGCAAGGGCGACGCCGAGCTCCTGCGCATCGACGTCCCCGCCTTCCTCGAGGCCGCCGAGGGCGCCTTCCCCGCCTGGACCCGCGTCCTGCAGAACGTCCGCCACACCGTCGTCTTCGCCGGCTCCGCCCTCGCCCTGGCCCTCGTCTCCCTCTAGAGGCCGGCACCCCCTCCGACCTCGGTGTGCGGAGTTCTCGAACAGTCCTTGGGCTGCGGCCGGGCCGCTTCGAGACTGAGCGTGCCGTCGGAAGAGAGGAACGAAGCATGTCCCGACGCCATACGCTCCTCGGGTTGTTCGTCGTGGTCATCTGGGGTGCGAACTTCGTGGTGATCGATACGGGCCTCGAGTCCTTCCCACCACTGCTCTTCGCCGCCCTGCGCTTCACGTTCGTGGCCCTTCCCGCGGTGTTCTTCATCGGGGCGCCGGGCGCTCCCTGGAAGCTGGTCGCCCTCGTCGGGCTCTTCCAGGGGGCCGGCCAGTTCGGGCTGCTCTTCGTCGGCATGAACCTCGGGGTGCCGCCGGGGCTCGCCTCGCTCGTGCTGCAGGGACAGGCCGCGTTCACCGTGCTCTTCGCCTATCTGGTGCTGCACGAGAAGCCGGGGCGGATCCCGGTGACCGGCGTGCTGGCCGGCGTGGCCGGGCTCGCGGTCATCGCGCTCGGTTCCGGATCGTCGCCGGCCGGGGCGCTGCTGGTCGTCATCGCCGCAGGCGCCTGCTGGGCGGCGGCCAACATCACCACGCGGATCGCCCAGCCCGACAGCGGCTTCAAGCTGACCATCTGGTCGGCGCTGGCAGCCCCCGTGCCCCTGGCCCTGCTCTCCCTCGTCTTCGAGGGGCCCTCGCGCGACGCCCACGCGCTCACCCACCTCACCTGGCAGGGCATCGGCTCCCTGGCCTTCACCGTGGTGCTCTCCACGATCGTCGCCTTCGGCATCTGGGCGTCGCTGCTGAAGACGTACCCGGCCGCGCGCGTGGGGTCGCTGTCGCTGCTGGTGCCGGTCGTGGGCGTCGCCACCGCCTGGCTCGTCCAGGACGAGGTGCCGACGGCCGCCGAAGGGGCGGGCGGCGTGCTCATCCTCGCCGGTGTCGTCGCCGTCGTCCGGCAGGACGCCGTCCGCGCCCTGGGGCGCCGCTTCTCCCGTAGCTCACCACCTCAGCAGGAGCACCAGACACACGATCCGGCGGCGCGACCGCAGTCGGCGACGAAGGGATAGCCATGAGCGTTCAGGAACACCGCACAGAGGCGCCAGGCCTCGCGAACCCGGTCGTGAGCGGGCTGCGCGACGTGGGCTGGGCCGCCGGGGACATCGACACCGCCCTCGGCACGCCCGTCACCGGCACCGCCGAGTGGGACGCCTTCACCGCGTCCTGGGAGGACCTCGCGCGGGACCCCTTCATGGCGGACGGCGGCGACTACCGGCTGCGGCGCTACTCCGAGTTCGACTGCACCGCCGACGAGGTGCGCCTGCTGCCCCACAAGGCCTACGAGCAGGCCAAGGAGATCAACCGCCTCAACGGCGGGGTGCCGCGGCTCTTCGAGCCCTTCTCCGACCGGGTCGCCCACGGCCCCGTCGCCCACACCCTGCTCTCCTGGTGCGCACGGCAGCTGGACGAGACCGAGGACCGGGGGCCGCAGACCTGGTACGCCCAGGTCTTCCAGAACCGGATACTCGCCCGGCCCGATGCGGCCGGCAAGCCCACGCCCGAGGGCGTGCACCACGACGGCGTCGACTACGTCTTCACCGTGGTGATCGACCGCAAGGGCATCACGGGCGGGACGAGTTCGCTGTACGAGGCGCTGCCCGACGGGCGGCACGGCAAGCGGATCGTCAGCGTGGAGATGGCCCCGCCCGGCGGGTTCCTCTTCAACGACGACGTGCGGACGATGCACGGAGTGACCCCCGTGGTCCCGGCCGACGGGGAGAGCGAGGGGTACCGGGACACCTTCATCGCCGTCCTGAGCAGACGGCTCTGAACCCGCCCGACCATCGTTTCGGCAGAGCCGAATCCCCTGGGCCCGTCTCAGAGACCGGAACGGGCAAGGTCGGGCATCCGGGGCAATCCCCCATCGAGCTATCGGTCTCTTCGAACATTCGTTGGCTACGGCATCCGGGCGGGCGAGGGTGATCACCCAGCGCCCGCCCGGCTCCGCCGATCAGGGTGTTGACCTGTGCAGACGACCGAGGAGATCTTCATGTCCACGATGACGTCGGAGAGCCTGGCTGCCGGCCGGACCATCACGGAGGCCGATGTCACGGCCGCCTTCCCGCAGGACGGGCAGGCACCGGACCTCCCCACGAGGCTGGCCCTGCTGCGCCGGCTGCACGACCACTACCTCGCCTACATGGGCGGCCCCGAGACGTTCCTCGACGTCCCGCGGCTGAACGCCGACCCCCAGCTCGCCGCCGTCGAGGAGGCCTGGCTCCGCTGGGAGGACTCCCAGGTGGACGAGGCACAACTGCCGAAGACCGCAGCGGAGTTCCGCACCTGGTTCCTGGACGTCGCCGAGCGCCACGTCCAGCCGGAGTTCTGCCGGTACCTCGCCGAGGAGGCCACCCTCAGCGAGATCGCCCTGTTCTTCATGGCCGAGGAGCTCGTCGACAGCAAGTTCGACGACCTGATGGCCATGGTGCAGATCGGCACCGCGGGCGTCACCAAGCTCACCATCGCGGAGAACTACTGGGACGAGATGGGCGAGGGCAAGCTCGACCAGATGCACACGCGGATGTTCGAGCACTCCGCCCAGTACATGCGCAAGCAGCTCGCCGAGCGCTCCGTCGCCATGTCCGAACTGCACTCCACCGAGGTGTACGAGAACGCCTGCCTGCTGCTCATGTACGGAATCCACCGCCACCTCGTGCCGCGCGCACTCGGTGCGATGGGCGTACTGGAGCAGAGCGCCTCGCCGCGCTTCCAGGCGATGGTCGACGGCTGCACACGGCTCGGGGTCCCCGAGGACGTCATCGAATACCAGCGCATCCACGTCCACGTGGACGCCGACCACGGCGCCGAATGGTTCGACGGCGTGTTCGTGCCCCTGGTGGACCGCTCTCCGGAACTGCTGCGCGAGATCAGCCTCGGCGTCGTCACCCGCATCCGGGTCGCCAACGCCTACTACAACCGCATATGGCAGCAGATGAAGGGCGTGCGCTAAGCATGGCCACCCCCACCGTGGAGCACACCGGCAGCGGGGCCGATCCGCTGTTCAGGCGAGGCCGGGTCTCCGCCCGGGACGAGCGTGTGTTCATCGGCAAACTGGCCCTGTGCGCGGCGCTCGTGGCGGGCGGCGCGTTCCTGGCCACACGGGATTCCTGGCCCGCCGTGGTGGCCGGGGTCCTGGTACTGGCGGCCGTGTACACGCACGCGGTCGAACTGCAGCACCAGGCCCTGCACCACTCGGCGTTCCGCCGCCCCGGCCCCCACCGCTGGGTGGGCGTGGTGCTGGGAGCCCCGATGCTCGTGTCCTACTCCCATTACCGCGTACGGCACTTGCAGCACCACCGCAATCTCGGAACCCCCGAGGACACCGAATTCTTCGGCTTCGACACCCGCCAGGGCGTCACATGGAAGGGCATGCTGCGCGGGCTCTTCGACGTGGTGCGGCTCGCCCGGACCGCCGTGGAGATCTGGCGGGCCTACCGGGGCACCTGGTCGTACGCGTTCGGGCAGATCTCGCCGAAGGCCCAGCGGGCGGTGATCGGCGAGTACCGGATGATGGGCGTCCTGATCGCGGCGGCCGCCGTGCTGTGCGCCCTGGGCGAGTGGCCGCTCGTGCTCACCCTGTGGGTGCTGCCGATGCTCGTGGGGCAGCCGCTGCACTTCCTCGTGGAGCTGCCCGAGCATCTGCTGTGCGAGACCGACAGCCTGGACGTCCTGCGCAACACCCGTTCCATCAAGGGCAGCAGGATCAGCTCCTGGTACACCAACGGCAACAACTTCCACGTCGAGCACCACGCGGCGATGTCCGTACCGATCAACCGGCTGCGCGACCGGCACGACGAGGTGCAGCGCCGCGGCGCCTATGTGGTGCGCAGCTACCCGGCCTTCTACTGGTCGGTGGCGAAGGAACTGGCCTCCCGCAAACCCAGCGCGGTGTGAGCGTGGAAGCCGACTCCTTCTACCACGAGGGCAGCCGCCGGCTGCAGCGGCAGCTGGGCACCGAAGCGCTGGCGACGCACATCGCCGAGCGCTATGTGACGGCTCACCTCATGGACGAACACATCGAGTGGGTCCGTGGCGCCGACGCGGTCTATCTGGCCACGGTGGATCCCGCGGGCCGCCCGGAGTGCTCGTACAAGGGAGGGCTGCCCGGATTCCTCCGGGTGCCCGATTCCCGGACGCTGGAGATTCCCAGTTACGACGGGAACGGCATGTACCGCACCCTGGGCAATGCCGTGGCGGCGCCCGGGGTGGGGCTGCTCTTCCTCTTCCCCGAACTGCCCGCGAAACTGCGGGCGAACGGCGACGGCGAGGTGCTCACCGACGCGGATTCCCTCGCCGCGCACCCCGGGGCCGAGGCGGTCCTGCGGGTACGGATCCGGGAGGTCTTCGAGAACTGTCCCCGATATCTGCACGACCGGGCGGCGGGTACGCATTCCGCGCACTGCCCCCGGCCCGACTACCGGCCACCGGAGCCGGCTTGGAAGCAGAAACCCGAATACGAGGGCCTGTTGCCGACAGTCGGCAGGCAGCCTCGATGAGACCCGACAAGAACTGACGCGAAGACGACTGTTCCGCCCCGCCCCCGCTGCTACCGTCGCGCCACCGGAAATAGGTATGACGGAAGAGGCATAGAGCATGACCAGTATTTCCGCTCTGCGGACACTGCGGGAGCTGCGCCGACTCGGTTCCGTGCACGCGGTGGCGCAGGCCATGCACCTGGCACCCTCCTCGGTGTCCCAGCGCATCAAGGGACTCGGGGAGGAATGCGGGATGCCTCTCTTCGAACGCAGCGGCCGGGGCGGCCGGTTGACCGACACCGGGGAGGCGGTGGCGGAACTCGCCGAAAAGATCACACACCAGTGGGAACGAGGCATGGTCAACATCAGGAACGGCATCGCCCAGGCGCCCCGCCGGTCGGTGAGCATAGGGGCCTTCCCCTCGGCGCTCACCGGCTGTGTGCTGCCGGCCGCGGAGCGACTGCGGGGACAGAACCAATTCCAGGTGGAACTGCTGGAAGTGGACCCGCGCGGGGCGGCCAGCCAGGTGGAGCACGCCGAACTGGACATGGTGCTCACCCTCGGCGAGATCCTCGACGTGGACCAGTCTCTGGACCCCCGGCTGACCGTGCGCGAACTGTGGCGCGAGCCCTTCGGTCTGGTGCTGCCCCGGGCCTTCGCCGCGGCGGGCGACCCGATGGCGCACATCCGCAGCTACGCGGACGTGCCGTGGGTGCTGCCCCGGCGCGGTTCCGCCTGCGACCTCATGGTCGGCCGGCACCTGGCCCGCCTCGGCATCAGGCCGAGGGTGGTGGCCCGCTCGGACGACTGGTCGCTGGTGCAGCGCATGGCCAGCGCCACCCAGGCCGTGGCGCTCGTGCCGGTGACCTGCATCGAGGAGGAGCGCTGCGACATACGGGTCGCTCCCGTGCGGCGTACGGAGCTGCTGGAGCGCACCGTGGTGGCCCTGGAGTCCGTGGAGTCGGCCGGGTCGCGATGGCTCCCCGCCGTACGGGCCGAGCTCGACCGTTCGGCGGAGGCGCTGATCGACCACATACAGGACCGGCTGCCGACCATCGTGACCTGACCGGCGCCGGGCCCCGGCGGGGGCCCGGCGGCCGGCCTACTTCTTCAGCGTGCAGGTGGCCTCGGCCGTCCTGGACGGGTCGCTCTCCGAGCGCGCGGTGAGCGTGATCTTGCCGCTTCGCTCCGCGCCCGGTTTCGCGCTCACGGCGACGTCGACCGGGACCGTGGCGCCGGCCGCGGCGGCCGTGAGCCTGCTGGGCAGCCAGGCGGACCAGCCGCGCCCGGAGGCCGTGGCCGACAGGCGGTAGACGTCGGAGGACAGGTCCGGGGCGACGGTCCCGGGGTGGCCGCCCCGGCCGGGCGGGGCGTTCTGCCCGGTGTTGGCGAGCGCGAAGGTGCACAGGGCCCGGCCGGCGGGCTGGCCCTTCGCGGTGCCCCGGCCGAGGGCGAGCCCGCGCCGCTGCGGCCCCGCGCCGTCCAACGACTTGACGCCGACGCTGTAGGAGAGCACTCCGGTGGCGTCGCGGCGTACGTCGAGGACGTAGAAGTGCAGCCGGTTGGCCCGGTCGACGTACTCGTACGAGCTGCCGGAGTCGGCGCCCGCGTGGAAGAGCGCGTCGCTGAGCTGCCGGTAGTCCCCCATGGTGATCTTCTGCGGGGTGCCGTCGGGGCGCTTGAAGTCCGTCAGGCCGATGTCCTCGGGGTGCGCGTCGATCACCCAGGCGAACGGGGCCCGGTCCGCGTTCTTGGTCTTGCCGATCAGCACGCCGTTGTCCGGGGTGAAGGAGTCCATGCCCATGCGGTCGACGACCTCGAGCGTGTAGTTCTCGTAGCCGCCGCCGTCGCACAGCGGGTCGGTCGTCCGGTCGCAGGCCGGGGACAGGTCGCGGCCCATGGTGATGTTGACGCCGGCCAGTCCCTTCTCGCCCGGGGGCGCCGAGCGGGCGGTCACGCGGGCGACGACGAGGCCGGAGCCCTTGAGCGCGTCGCGGTCCAGGCGCAGGACGTTCTTGTCGTCGACGATGCCGAGTTTGAGCTTGTCGCGCAGGACGTGCTGGGCGCCCATCGAGCCGCCGGCGGCCGCGGGGACCTGCCAGCGGGTGTGCGGGCCTCCGGGGCCGTTGAACGAGCCGCGCGAGAGCATGCCCCAGATGCCGGTGTAGGCGCGGCTCAAGGGCGTGCCGTAGGGGTTGTTGTAGTTGTCCCCGATGCCCAGGATGTGGCTGAGTTCATGGGCGAACGTGGCCATGCCGGAGCTCTCGGCCTGGGTGGACGAGCCGTTCGCGGCGTTCGGCCAGATGCGGGCGGCCGCCTGCCAGGACGTCCACGGCACGTAGCGGGTCCTGGCGGCGTTGCCCCCGGAGGGGATGGGGGACGGCGGGCCCCAGGCGGCCGGCACGTCCTGTGCGGTCGCGAACTTCATCTGCCCGAACTCCTGCCAGGCGGAGGACTCGTCCACCCCGGCGGTCAGGTAGAAGACGAAGTCGAACTGCCCGGCCTTGTCGGCCCCCACGTCGGCGACCCACGCCGCCTTGCCGTCGGCGCGGATGTTCTTGCCGCAGACGTCGCCGACCGGGCAGGCGCCGGGGTTCATGTCGGGCTCGATGCCGTACTGATAGGACTTGAACGGCATGCGGTAGACGCCGAAGGCGGCCAGGTCGACGCCGACGCGGCCGCCGGAGTCCTCCATCCAGTACTCGTTGATGGTGTGGCCGTGGTTGAGGGTGCCGGGCTTGTTCAGGAAGTCCTGGTAGAACCCCGGCAGCCGCTCGCGGGGGACACCCGAGGCGGCGGGCAGCGGATTGCCGAAGATGCTCGAGCCCGGCGGCCTGCTGACCGAGAACTCCTCGTCGGGGTAGTCCAGGAGCACCAGGGCGCCCTTGAACATGCGCTTCGTGGGCTTGACGGCCGGATTGGCCCAGTCGGTGCCGGGGACGGGGCGGTACTCCGCCCACGTCATGTCGTCGGGGTTGCGCCAACGCTGCGGGTCGACCGGCTGCACCAGCGGCGGCCGGCCTCGCTGCGCGGCGCCCGGTAACGCCCCCGCCGGCCCGGCGGCGAGGGCGGCCAGGACACCGAACAGCAGGGCGACGACGGCTGAGCGACGTAATCGGGGGACGCGTCTGCGGCGGGGGAACAAGACTCACCTCTTGTCTGAACGCATCGGACGAGGGCAGGGCAAGTCGTTCGAGTGGGCGGGCCCACCGCGGTTCAAGGTACGGCGGAGGGGGACGGGACGCCAGAGTGCGAACGAGGCGTTTGTGACGCCAGTACGCCCCTGAAGACGTCAGTCCCCCATCACGACGTCAGTCGCCCATCACGGCGTCAGTCCCCCATGAAGACGATGCGCCGGGACGGCGCCGCCGCGCCCTGGGCGGCGGCGGAGGAGGTCGCCGTGCGGCCGGCGGGAATGGCACGCTCGCGGCCCCAGGCGCGGATGTCCTCGATCTGCTCGGGGTTGGTGCGGATCAGCGGGGCGGTGTTGGCGAACTTGTCGAGGACGAACGACGGCTTCAGCGCCGACACCCCTCCATTGAGGTGCACCTCGGCCCCGACCTCGTGGAGGGCCGCCTCGATGTCCGCTCCCGCGAAGCCGTCGGAGAGGTCCACGAGCTGGTCGGTCTGGTCCGGGGACGGCTCGGTGCCGACGTAGCGGCGGTAGTAGAGCTCGATGATCTCCTTGCGGTCCCGGGCGTCGGGCAGGTCGACGAAGAACAGCTCGTCGAACCGGCCCTTGCGCAGCAGCTCCGGCGGCAGGCTGCGCACGTCGTTGGCCGTGGCGACGACGAAGGCGCGGGAGCCGGACTCCTGGAGCCAGAACAGGAACTGGCCGATGACCCGCTGCTGGACGCCCGAGTGGTCGCCCTGGCCCGCCAGCCCCTTCTCGATCTCGTCGATCCACAGGATGCAGGGGGCGACGCGGTCGGCGGTCTGCAGCGCCTCCCGGAGCCGGCCCTCGGACTCGCCCAGGTACTTGCCGTGGATGGAGGCCATGTCGAGCCGGTACAGCGGCAGCCGCCACTGCGAGGCGATGGCCTTGGCCGAGAGCGACTTGCCGCAGCCGGGCACGCCGACCAGGAGCACGCCGCGCGGCGGGCGCAGGTTCGTGCCCCGCAGGTCGGCGTGCATGAGTTCGTGCTTGCGCCGCAGCCAGTCGCGCAGGTTCGTCAGGCCCCCGACCGTGTAGTCGGACTCCTTGAGGTCGACCTTCTCCAGGCCGGTGAGGTCGCTGAAGATGCGGTCCTTGGAGCGGGCCAGCCGCAGGATGTCCTCCTGGCGCACCGCGCCCTTCGCCACCAGCGTGGCCAGCAGGTTGACAGCCTCGCCCTCCGTCACCCCGAGCAGGAACTCGGCGGCCCGCCGGGCGTCGGCCTCGCTCCAGGAGATGGGCACGACGCCCTCGTGGTCGTCGAGGAAGCCGCGGATGGTCGCGTACATCTCGTCGGCGTTCGGCAGGTCCAGGGCCATGCTCATGCCCAGGCGCTGGAGTCCGCTCCAGATGGGCTTGTCGGTGATCAGCACGACGCTGCCGGCGTTGGCGTCGGCGAGCCGGGCCAGCTCGGCGACGTAGCGGGTGAACTCCGTGTCCTGCTCGAGGTCGTCGGGGTCGACGAGGACCAGCGTGGCGTTGGGGCGACTGGTGAACTGCGCGGCCGCGTACTCCATCGCGCCGACGAGCGAACGGTCGTCCTGCACGGTGCTGTTGGACCGCAGCTCCCGCAGGCCGGTGGCGCGCGTGTAGATCCAGAACGGCATGCCGGACCGGCGTGGCTGCATCGCCACTTCCTTCACCAGGCGCAGCGCCCGCTGCTGCTCGATGGTGCGCAGCGCGATCACCGGGACGCGTGCGATCAGGTAGTTGTCCAGGTCGTCCCGGCACTCGGAATAGTTCGACATCTGCTGGCTGGCCTTCGCTGACTTCAGAGGTTGGTGATGACGCGGCGACGCGCGGGCGTCGTGGGGTCGTGGTCCCATCCGGAGGTGCGCACGCCGCCGCCCTGTCCGCCGGCCGCCGCCTGCGGCCCGTCGACGACCGCGGTCAGCGGGTTGTCGCGCAGGGTACGCAGGCGCGCCTCGCCGCGGCGCGGGTCGTAGTGCTCCCGTGCGTCGCGTTCCTGGTCGTGCTGGAGGGTGCGGATCTGGCGGTCCACCACGTCGGTCAGGCCCGCGCGCACCTCCTCCGGCAGGCCCGGGTGGGCGGCGAGGGCCCGTACGGCGTGCAGGCCGGTACGGGCCTGGGCCAGCGCCTTGCCGGCCGAGAACTCGTCGCCGCACGCCGACAGCGCCGCCGTGAGCGCGTCGGCCCAGGACTGCAGGCGCGTCTGGAGGGCGTCGCCGATCCGGCGCATGAGCCGCTCCCAGGCGTCCGGGGGGAAGTCCTCCGCCCTAAGCGCGGGGAGGGCGGCCGCTTCGATGCCGGGTGCGCCCGTCGCCCATCGCTCCAGGTGGCCGGCCCACACGTCGTAGGCGCCGCCCCCGCCGCCCCACAGGAACGTCACAGTCCGCTTCCCGGGCGGCGGACCACGATCTCCCCCGGAGGCAGGGGCTCCCAGTCCGGGAGGTCCGCCACCAGCCGGCGCAGCCGGGAGGTGACCTGTTCGGCGGCCGGCTTCACCGGTGCGGACCATGGGTTGCCCGCCGAGGGGCGCCGCACCGCTCCGATGCCCTGCCCGTTCCCGTCCGTCGTCATGCGCTTCCCTCCGCGGTGCCGCTCACGACGCGGCCGTCGTACGGCGACGCGGCGTGCTGCGCGGTCGCCAGTTCCTTGATCAGCTCCCGTGCCTTCGGCATCAGGGCGTCCGCCTCCTGGTAGCGGCTCTGCCAGTCCCGCAGCTCGGCGTAGGCGCCCCGCAGGTGCAGGACCGAGTCGTGCTTGGCGGCCTCGAGGGTGACGCGGACGTTGTGCTGGTGCTTCCGGGCCCGTTCGGCCCTCTGGTAGAGGACGCCGCCCCAGATGCCGAAGACGATCAGCGCCGCGATGATCGCGAACCAGGCGCTGAGCCCCATGAAGAGCAGGAGCACGGCCCCGGACACCGCCGCGGGGCCGATCAGCTTCCTCTTCAGCGGGTAGGACAGCGATGCGATCAGCACGGCGGTGTGGTGGTCCCAGTGGGCCACCAGGGAGTGCTCCAGCTGGTCCGGGGGCGTGGTGAACGACCCGGTCCACGGCGGCAGGTTGAACGTCTGGGCGCCCAGCGAGTGCTGGGTGGCGAAGTGGGCCTGCACGTCGGCCGGCACCGACGCCTGGTAGTCACGGCTGAAGCCCGCATGCGCCTGGGCGAACCAGTCGGCGCAGGCCGCGACGGACAGCCGCTGCGTGGCCGGGGAGGCGCCGATCGCCGCCGGGGTCAGGGCGGAGGTCGTCTGGATGGTGAGGTAGTCCAGGGTCTCCTCCAGGGCCGCGTGGTCGAGGTCCGCGGCCTTGCGGGCCGCGTCCTCGTCCCCGCCGTGGGAGATCACCGCTTCCTGGTAGGCCAGTTCGCGGCGGTGCGGCAGCTCCTCGGTGTCGTACTCCGAGACCAGCCGGTCCAGGATGTCGTCGACGGCGTCCTCCAGCCGCTGCGACGGACGGTCCTCGCGGGCCAGCATGGCGCTGTACTTGTCGAGGAGTGCCCGCTGGGCCCGGGCGGCGCCGAGCGCGGCGTCCAGCTGCGCCCACTGCGGGGAGACGGCCGCCAGCCGCGGGAACTCCTGCTGGGCCGACGGCCCCCGCAGCGATTCGACCTCGGCCCGCCAGCGGGCCACCTGTGCGTCGTCGGCCGACTCGTCGTCGAGCAGCGCCTCGCGCCACTGGGCCAGCGTCGTGCGCAGCAGCTCCCGGCCCGCGCCGCCGAAGGCGCCCTGGGAGATCGACTCCAGGATCACCGCGAACTCGCGGCCGAGCTCGGCCGGGTTCTGCGCGCGGAGGTAGTGCCGCAGCCAGCGCACGGACGTCTCCTGCCGGCCCTGCCGGCGCAGGACCAGCGCGAAGAGCAGCGACGTACGCGCCGGGGAGCGGCGGAACGCCTCCTCCACCGCGCGATCGCACAGCGAGCGGTCGTCCGCCGACCAGGCGGCGAGCGCCACCAGGGCGGGGGCGAGCCAGTACCGCGGCGACTGGATCATCAGCTCGTCGCTGACGTTGCGGACGACCTCCTCCGAGACCAGCCCGGTGTCGAACGCCTGGAGCATGCCCACGGCCGTGCGGCGGACCTTCTTGTGGTGGCCGAACTCGTGCTGGATCTTGTCCTGTACGACGCCGACGCGCGTCTGGGCCAGCTGGACGTTGGCCGTCAGCTTCGTCTGTTGCGCGAAGGCGAGGAACTCGTCCCGCAGCTGCTGGAGTTCGCCGCGCGCCTGCTGGGTGGCGGCTCCTACGGCGTTGACCTGCCCGGACACGGCGCCGACCTGCTCCTGCAGCTGCACCACGAGCCGATTGACCCGGTCCACCTGGGAGCGCAGGACATGGTCCACTTCGGACATGTCTCCCCCTTCCTCGTTCCGTTCGTCAGTGCGTGGCGCTCCGGGGAGAGCGCGGTGTGATGCCGTTCGCGGCCGTCAGGGCCGGACGACGGTGCCGTCCTCGAGCACGGGCAGGAGCGTGCCGCTCGCGTACACCTCGACGTATGCGTAATTGCCCGTGCGCACCAGCATCCGCGCCCCCGAGAAGGGGTCCGGCATGGGCTGCCCGGGGGCGAAGTGGTCGATGATCTCGTGCAGGAGGCTCAGCCTGTGGTCCACGTAGGGCGGGCCGAGGTGGCACTGGGCGACGAAGCCGATCGGTACGTCGCCGAACGCGTCGGCGTACTCGTCGCGGATGCGGCCGGTCAGCTCCCGGAAGGCGGCGGCGTCGAGGCGCGCGTCCAGCCGGCGCACCGCGTCGCGCAGCCCCTGGCCGCGCGGTCCGTAGCGCTCGCGCGCCGGGCGCGGGGCGGCGGCCGGAGCCGTGGTGCGCGCGGTCGCGGGGCTCTTCGGGCCGGTGGCGCCGAAGGCCGGGCGGACCACCCGGCGCGGTCGCTCGATGGATCCCATGGTTCCCCCGATGTCATGGGTACGCGTGATGCAGAAGGTAATCAGGTGACCACAGTGGTCGTTGACGGATCGCCAGTATGGCGAAAGATCGGCCACCGTGGGTGCCGGAACCGGATTGCGCCCGGAGAAAGCCCCGAAGGCAACCCGGTGGCGCCCTGACGTGCCTGCCAGACTCTGCCGCATGGGAACGGTCTACGCACTTCTGGTGGGCATCAACGACTATGCCCGGCCCTCGCTTCCACCGCTCGCCGGATGCCTCAACGACATCGCGGCGGCGCGAGGTTGGCTGCGCGAGCGGCTGGGGACGCCGCCCGCCATCAAGGAGTTGACGGACGGCGGGGCGACGGCCGGGGCGGTCGCCGACGCGATCACCTGGCACCTGGGACAGGCGGGGCCCGGCGACACCGCCCTGTTCTGGTTCTCGGGCCACGGCACCGAATACGCCGTGAACAGACCGGAAGACCTCCTGATCGAGGCCACCGGACGGTGCCAGGCGATCGTCTGCGCCGACGAGGCGTTACCGGACAAGCGCCTCGGGGCACTGCTCGACGCCGTCGCCGCCCGCGGCGCCCACGTGGCCGCCGTCCTCGACTGCTGCTTCTCCGGCGGCGGGACCCGCGAACCGGGAGCCGCGGCCCGCTACGCCCCGCCCCTCGCCGAGTGGTCCGCGGCCGTCAAGGACGCGGCCGGGCCGTCCCACCCTCCCCGGCACGTGCTCCTGGCCGGCAGCCGGCTCGACCAGGTCGCCTACGAACGGGACTTCGACGACAGGCGGCACGGAATCTTCACCCGCGCCCTGCTCGACGCCCTGCGCGCCGCCCCGCCCACGGCGACGTACCGGGAGGTGCTCGCCGGCGCCCACGGCCGGGTGCAGAGCGAGCGCGAGCACCAGCACCCGGTGCTCTTCCCCGCCGAACCCGGGGGCGTCGCCGACACCCCGGTCCTCGGCGGACTGGTGCGGGCGCCCGCCCCGCACCTGCTGCGCCACGGCCGGGAGGGCTGGGAGGTCGACTGCGGGAGCGTGCACGGACTGCGCGGAGGCGAAGGCCCGGCACTGGCCACGGAGTTCACCGTCACGGACGACACCGACCCGGCCCCGCCCTCCCCCCTCGTCCGCGCCCGGTCGGTGCGCGCGGAGCGCACGCTAGTCGACCCCGGGGCGTGGGAGCCGGACCCGGCCAGGACCTACGCGGTGGCCCTGTCGTCCCTGGCCCTGCCGCCGGTCTCGGTGCGCCTGGAGGGCCCGGACGCGCCGCTCGTGACGGAAGCGCTGGCCACCGCGGGCCCCCGGGGAAGGCCCTCGCCGCTCCTGGGACCAGGCGGGGAGCACGGCATGCTGCTGCGGGTGGCGGCCGGGGCCGGGCGGGCGCGGGTCATGCGCAGGGACGGCTCGGCGGCCGTGCCCGACCTGCCGCTGACCGGCCCCGACGACGCCCGCCGCGTCGCCCGCTGCCTGGTCCACCTCGCCCGCTGGCACCAGCTGCGCGACCTGGACAACCCCGGCTCGCCCCTCGCCGGACAGGTCCGCGTGGAGATCGCCCCCTGGACGCCGTACGGGGACGCCTCCCCCCTGACGCCCGACGGCCACGGCGAGATCGTCTGCCACTACACCGGACGCCCCGGCGCCTGGCGGCGGCCGGAGGTGTCCATCCGCATCCGCAACCGCTCGCGCCGCCCCCTGTGGGCGGTCCTGCTCGACCTCACCGACAGCCACGGCTGCGACACCGCCCTCTACGAGGGCCACTTCATCGGCCCCGGCGGCACCGGCCACGCCTTCGACGGGGAACAGCCGGTGGAGCTGTCCCTGCCCGCCTCCCGGGACGAGGTCCCCGGCGCCTTCGTGCGCGACTGGCTGAAGCTGATCGTGGCCGAAGGGGAGCTGAACACCGTGCCCTTCCGGCTGCCGGCCTGGGACCCGGCCGCCGGCTTCCGGGCCGCCGACCACGGCCCGGCCGCCGACGGCGTGCTCCACCTGGCCGCACCCGGCACGGCCGGGCACCGCGACGCCGTGGCGTCCCGGCGCACCGCCCCCGGCCAGTGGGCGGTGCTCACCGTGCCCGTGCGCACGGTGATCCCCCCGCTCAGCGGCCCAGGTGCGTGAAGCCCGCCCATGACGCCAGGTCGTCGGGGTCGATGACGGCCGCCCGCTGCCGCAGGGCGGCGGGCATGTCGTCCGGCACCCGCCGCGCCGGGTCCAGCATCCACAGCTGGGCCCGGTGCAGCGCCCGCCCGGGCGGCTCGCCCTCGCGGCGCAGGTAGTGGTGGGCCATGAACATCAGCACGGACGTGGCGTCGTCGGGCACCGGCCACAGCGAGCCCAGCACGGACCGGGCCCCGGCCACCAGGAACGCCGTCGCCAGACTGTACGCCTCGTTGTGGCCGCGCCCGGAGACATGGCTGCGACAGGCCGCCAGCACCACCAGCTCGAGCTGGCCCCGGTCGCCGCCGTCCGTCGCCTCGGTCAGCTCCTCGGCCGACAACTCCCCGTCGTACAGCTTCAGATAGGCGCTGCGCTGGCTGTTGGGGGCGACCATGCCGTGGCAGGCCAGGTGCAGCACTCCCCCGGCGTTGCCCGGATCGCGCAGCCAGCCCAGGACGTCGGCCGTGCCCGCCCGGCCGGGCCCGAGGAAGCCGCCCTGCCGGTAGAAGGCCCCGTGCACGGCCGCGGCCTCCTCGCCCGCGTACGTCAGGTCCCCGGTGGGATTGCCGACCACCAGCGCGGCGCCGCCGTGGGTGACGGCGGGCCGGGCCGCCACCTCGCACAGCAGCCGGGCCGAGGCGGCGTACGAGATCTCCGCCTCCTGCACGGCATAGGTACGGGCGGATCCCTCCGCGTCACCGGGCGACCAGGCGGCGTGCCAGGGCACCACGCCCAGCGCACCCATGGGGACGAGCACCAGGCGGGGCCGGCGCCCGCTGGGCGGCCGTCCGATGGTCTCCAGCAGGGGCTTGACCGCCGCGTACCAGGCCCAGCCGCACAGCCGGTCGAGCCGCTTGCGCAGGGAGACCCGCGGGGCGGCGCCGGTCCAGGCCGGGCCCATGTCCCGCACCCCGGCGCCCGGCACGGCCGCGTACTCCGCCAGGGCCGGGGCCTCCTCGCGCAGCGCGGGCAGCGGCAGGGAGTGGACGCCGCCCCCGGCGTCGACCAGCACCGCCCAGCCGCCCCGGCCCTCCTGCCCGGGCATCAGATAGGCGAGCACGTCGGCCCGCACCGAGCGCAGGGCCTCGCCGATCCCCTCCGGTTCCGGCGGCTCGAGCAGCCCCGCGGCGGCTCCGTCCAACCCGGTGAGGGCGGCCAGGACCGCGCGGCGCAGCTCGCTCGGCACGCCCGCGGCGGCGTCGCCGTCCCAGGCGGCCGCGCCGGGCGCGCTCTCGCCGCCCGCCGCGCGCCAGCGCTCGGCCAGCTCGCCCCGGCCGGCGGCGGTCAGCAGGTCGGGCACCGAGCGGGAGGTCGTCGCGGCGTGCAGCACCAGCCCCCGGCAGGCGTCCAGGGCGGCCACGGCCTCCTCGGGAGCCCCGTCCGCCAGGCACCACCCGGCGACCTCCAGCGCTGTCTCGGTGGCCTGGGCCGCGGCCTCGGCGGCGTGCCCGGTGCCGGACTGCAGCAGCACCGCCCACGCGTGCCCGCGCAGGGCGTCCAGACCGACGTGCCGGCCGCGGCGCCGGTCCTCGCCGCCCCCGCCGCCGCGCTCGCGGTAGGCCTTGCCCAGCGTCACGCCCAGCACCGCCCACAGCCGGTGCCCGGGGCCGGCCGCCAGGCGGTGGGCCTTCTCCAGCCACCCGATCCCGGTGTCGAGGGAGCGCCGGCGCTCGTGCGGCAGCACCGAAGCGCGGGCGCAGTGGCCGGCCCCGAGGACGTAGGCGTACCGCAGCCAGTCGTCGCTGCCGTCCTCGGCCAGCTCCAGCGCGTCCTGCACCAAGGCCATCGCCTCGTCCAGCCGGCGCACGTCACCGCTCTGCCCGGCCTGTTGGTAGAGGGAGATGCCGCTGGAGCCGAGCACCCAGGCGTGGTGGTCGCGCGGCAGCGCGGCGGCCTGCCGGCGCAGCTCCGCGGTGGTGGGCCGGCCGGTGAGCGGCGCGGCGGGCGCCGCGCCCAGCCGGCGGGCGAGGTCGGCCCGCTTGACGTGCAGGCTCTCCAGCATGGTCCACACCTCGATGCGGGAGGTGTCGTCGTCCGGGAGCGAGGCGTGCAGCTCCCGCAGGACGGCCAGGCCCCGGTCGACCCCGGGCAGGTCGCCCTGCTGATGCGCGCGGTGCGCCTGCAGGCCGGCGTTCTGGCCGTCCATCATGCGCCGCATGTACGGGGTGAGGACGGGGCTGTCCCGCATCCGCTCCCAGTCGTCGACGGCGGAGTCGAGGTCGTCCCTGCCGTCGTGGAGCTGGCCGCGCGTGAAGGAGGCGAACCAGCGGAACATGTCGGTGCCGTCGCGCAGCTCGGCATGCTCGCCAGTGAGCGCGCGGGCCTCGTCCAGTTGCCGGAGCGCCTGGTCGAGGCCGGTGCCGTCGCCCGCCGCCTCGCTCTGGATCCGCTGCGCGGCGGCCACGCTGCGGATGGCCGCCTGCCAGGTGGCGTTGTCCTGATTGACCGCCAGGGCCGCCTCGGTGAGGGCCTGGCGCTGCCGCGCGGTGACGTGGGTGCCGTGCGGGTCGAGCATCGGGAGGTTGGCGAGCAGGTGGCCGGCAAAGTTGCCGTGCTCCCGGCTGCCCGGTTCCAGGGCCTCCCACTGCGCGAAGAACTGGTGCAGGCTCTCCGTGAGCCGGGGCCCGCCGGCCAGGTCGTTTTCGAGGGCACCGAATTGCGAGTCGTCGAGATTGGGGGAGGCACGGCCTTCCTGCACGGCCCGGGCGAGCTCCATGTAGGCGTCGCGCGCCTCCCGGGACAGCTCCTGGAGGCCCTCGTCCTCCTCGGCCGTGCCGCACTGCACCATTTCGCCGCGCGCCCAGGCCAGCACCATCACGGCCATGCCCCGGGCATCCGGGCCGAGGCCGCCGTCCCGGGCCAGCGCGGCGGCCTCGGCCGCGACCGGGAGCCGGCCGGTGTCCTTGTCCTGCCGGTAGCGGGCCTGCTCCAGCAAGGCGAGTTGCAGCGCGGCAGGACCGATAGGGCCGTCGTGCTCCTCCTCCCAGCGCCCGACGGCCTCCCGCAGCAGGCTGATGGCACGGTCGCGGCCCGCGTCATCGTCGCGCTGGGCGGCCCGCTCGTACAGCAGCCGTCCGAAGGCGTCCAGGAGCTGGGGCGTGAGGTGGTCGAGGGCGTCGGGCCCGGCCAGGATCGGCTTCAGTTCGGCCTCGGCGGGGCCGGGCTGGGTCTGGTCGTCGAAGTGCCACCACAGCAGGGCGCGGACGAAGACGCCGCGCACCCGGGCGTGCCGGCACCAGCCGGGTTCCTCGCCCTCCTCCGCCCCGGCCCCGGCCAGGGCCAGGCCGAACATGTCCAGCGCCTGGGCGAGCTGGTCGCGGTCCGCGGCGGCGCGGCCGCGGTCCATGAGCGCGTTGCCGAGCGCGAAGCGCAGCAGGGGCAGGTCACTGCCGGGCGGCGCGGAGCGCAGGGCCTCCCGGTAGTGGTCGACGCAGGCGTCGATGTCCTGGGGCCGGCCGCCGAGTTCGTAGCGCTCGTACGACAGGTCGCCGATCAACTCGTGCACCAGGGCCGCGTCCGGGCCCTCCGGGTCCTGGCCGTCGAGGGCCTCGCGCAGGCTGCGCAGGGCGGTGTCGAGGGCCTCCGGCGTACGGAGCTCCTCGTAGCCGGCGACGGCGGCGCGGGCGAGCCGCAGGAGCCGCTGCGGGCGGCCGGGGTCGTCGTGCGTCACGCGGGGCCCACCTGTGCGTAGTAGAGGCCGAGGACGGTGTCGAGCCACTCCTGTCCCCCGGGTGTGGAGAAGTCGACCGGCGGGGTGCCGCTCTCCTCGACGACGTCCGGCGGGCAGCGGTCGCCGAAGAGGACCGTCACCCGGTCCGCGGGCTCCCGCTTCGACGGCCAGACGAAGCCCTGGGCCCACGGGTCGGTGTGGCGGCGGATCCAGTGCCCCCAGGTGCGGGTGAAGGGGTAGTCGTGGGGTTCGGCCTGGACGAGCCAGGAGTCCTGCGCGATCGCCGCCAGGTCCCGCCCCGACATCAGCGAGACGACGTCCACGTCGGCGGTCAGCCGCAGGAAGGCCAGCCGCCTGCCCCGCACCGCCGCCCGGGGCACGGTACGCGGCCCCGCGGAGTCGAACGGTATGGACCGCAGCAGCGTCTCGCACACCGCGGACGCCGTCGTGAGGCCCGCGTAGAGGAAGGCGTAGCCGTCGTCCTCCGTCGCGTCGAAGCGCCCGCCGCCGTAGAGCCGGCCGGTCGGCGCCGGGTTGAAGGACGTCGCGGGCCACTCGCCGCGGTGCACCCGGAACAGCGGGGTGCCTGCGGGGAGGGTCACCTTGGCGGGCGTGCCCGGCGGGGCGGCCGGGGGCTGCGTGTTGGGCACCGCGTCACTCCCCGTCCGTCAGCGCGTGCGCCACGGCCACCAGCTCGTGGTCCCGGCCCGTGCCGAGGAGGGACGCCGGGGGCGCCGCCAGCCAGGCGTTGTCCGACAGCCACCAGTCGGCCACGCCCCAAGGGTCCTCGCCCGCGTCGAGCAGCTCGTTGACCTCCAGCAGCACCAGCCAGGGCAGCGCGTCCTCGGAGAACTGGAACCGCGGCAGCCGCACCGCGCCGCCCTCGCCGGTCAGCCGGATCAGCCCGGCGGCGTACGGGTCGCCGCCCTGCCGGATCACCACGTCGTCCGACAACGCCGGTACGGACAGCAGGCGTTCGCGCACGGGCCCGAGCACCGGGCCGACCATGCGGGTGCGGTCCAGCACCAGCGCGGCCAGATCCTCGGCCCGGAACCCCGCGGAGGAGGCCGCCTGCGGCGCGGTGGCGACGAGCCGCCCGCCCTCGGCGTCCGGCATCGCGTCGGTCAGCAGCCGTGCCGCGTCGCGGGCGGCCGCCTCCCGCCCGGCCGGGGTCCCGCGCAGCCGCCGCAGGGCGGCGGCCAGCGCCTGCCGCGCCTGCGCGGAGAGCAGCGGCTCGACGGCGTCCCACTCGGCGGCGGCCGCCGCCAGCACCTCGTACGGGTCGTACGGCCCCTGAGGATTCACGCCCGTCCTCCTTCCAGCATCCGCACGATCACTTCGGCACTCGCGGGCTCCCGCACCACCAGGTGCACCTCCCACTCGGCGCCCCGCGCCAACTCGGCCTCCACGGCCGCCCACACCGCCGCGAAGCTCACCTCGGGGGCCAGGCCGCCCCGGCCGGCGCCCAGCAGCGGCAGGCACACCGACCGCAGGGGCGGTGCGAAGCGCGGGGACTCCTCCGCGAGCAGGGCGAACGACCGGGTGACGGCGCGGGTGACGTCGGCCGGCAGGACGTCGTAGTCGTTCGTGCCCGCCCGGGGCACCGCCACCGCCGCGTGGTGGATCCGCCGTACGCCCTGGGCGCTCAGCGCGCCCGGTCCCGTGACCGCCACGGTCCCGGGCTGGACGGGCCGGCCCGCGGCGCCGTGGCGGACGGCCCACGCCCGCAGTTCGTCGTGGACGCGGTCCTCGATGAGCTCCCCGGTGGGGCCGCGCAGCGCCCCGGCCCGCCGCAGTGACGCCGATATCGACGACTTGTACGGCTCGGGGAGCGCGAAGTAGACGTTGGCCGGCGACACGATGACGTCGACGTCCCTGAGGAGGTCGACGGGATGGACGTGCAGCGTCAGCCGGTACGGGCCGGGGCGCAGCTCGCGGTGCGTCCCCCCGATCAGGGGCGCGGGGCGTGCGTCCCCGTGCGGTGCCTCGGCGGCCGCGTGCGCCACCTGTTCGGCCACCTGTCCGAGCACCATGGGCTCGTGGTGCTTGCGGAACCGCTCGACGCTCACTCCGTACACCTCGGCGGCCCGGCGGCGCCGGCCGGCGGCGGACCAGTCGCGGGTGCCCTGGGCGAGGCCGAGGCTGTAGGCGGCGGCGTCCCGGAGGGTGCCGCCGTCCAGCCGGGACACGGCGGTGGTGAGTAATCGTTCCACCGCGGGGGCGCCGGGGCCCGGCTCCCGGCCGGAGGCGAGGCGGGAGAGCAGGGGCAGGTCCAGCTCGCGCAGCCGCACGATGCCCGCACGCCTCACGGCCTTCACCTCCCCCAGGATCGCGGCATGGTCGGGGGCGGGGCCGTTCGGCATGGACGGAAGAATGTCACCCTGCCGGGCAGGTCACAACTCTCGTCGCCCTCCGTCCCATTCAACCGTGGCGGCCGGTCGGAATCGGGGTCGCTCCCCGGGCGGATTCCGGCCCCGGGTCCGCACGTGCGCCGCCGCGGCCGTCAGCTCACGTCCCTCGTCTGCCGCCGCGCGTGGGCGACCCGGCCGTGGACGCGGGCGCGTTCCATGACCCCCAGGCCCTCGCACAGGGCCTCGCGGACCAGCGGCGGGGCGCATTCGTACGCGCCGGGGCTGCGGGGTGCCTCCCGGAGCAGGCCCGAGCCCAGGGCGGCCTCCAGCCGGTGCCCCACGGGCGTTCCGGGCGGCAGGACCGCGTCCAGCAGGTCGGCGGTGACACCCTCGCCGGCGACGGCGCACACCCGCACCACCTCGGCGGTCTCCGCGCCCAGGGAGTCCAGCCGCTGCCGTACGACCTCGCGGACGGCCAGCGGCACCGCGGCGTCCCCGGTGCGCAGCAGTTGGGTGAGGAAGAAGGGGTTGCCGCCGGTCCGGGTGCGCAGCTCCGCGGCGCTCCCCGGCAGCCGGTGGCCGTCCTCCGAGGCCCGCATCAGCTCGATCACGGCGGCCGGCTGCAGGCCGCCCAACTGGATGGCCTGTACGAGCGGTTCGCGCAGCAGCAGGCCCAGGGTGCGGCGCAGTTCACCGCCGAGCTCGGAGTCCGACTCGCGGCTGGTGGCGACGACCAGGACGGGGGCGCCCCGCAGCCCGCTGGCCAGCAGCCGCAGCAGGGAGAGGGAGGCGGCGTCGGCCCAGTGCAGGTCCTCCAGGAAGAGCACCAGGGGCCGTTCGGCGGCCATCTCCAGCACGATCTGGCACACCGCGTCGTACGTGCGGAACGGCGCGTCGGCCGGGTCGGGGTCCGCCTCGCAGCCCGTCATCAGGGGACCGATCACGGAGTCGAAGCGGTGGGCGGCGCGGCGGAAGCCCTCGGGGCGGGCCGCGGACAGCCGGCGCAGGAGCTGTGTCCACGGCCAGTACGGCGGTGTCTCGTCACCCTGGAAGCAGTTCGCCCACAGGACGTCGCAGCCGTCCCCTGCGACTGTTCTGCCGAACTCGGTGAGTAAACGTGTCTTTCCGATGCCGGGTTCACCGAGCAGCAGCGCCAGTTGGCCCTGGCCCTCCTTCGCGGCGCGGGCCGCGGCGGCCAGCCGGTCCAGCTCCTCGCCGCGCCCGACGAAGGGCCCGCAGCCGGCGGGCTTCTCGCGGGCCGCGGGGCGCATCAGGATGAGGTCCCCGGGCCGGCGCCGGGCGGTCGCCCGGGGGGCCGGTGTGCCGCACGACGTCGCGGCGGGCCGGGCGGGCGCGGCGGGCTCGGGGGGCGCGGCGGCCGCAGGGGGCACCGCCGGCGTCAGCTCCTGGCGCAGGATGTCGCGGTGCAGGTCCTGCAGTTCCTTGCTGACCTCCACGCCCAGGTCCTCGTCGAGGCGGGCACGGGTGCGCTCGTACACGGCCAGCGCGTCCACCTGGCGCCCGGACCAGTACAGCGCGCGCATGAACTGTCCGATGAGGCGCTCCCGCAGGGGGTTGGTGCGCACCTCGTGGTCGAGCTCCTGGACCACGCACTCGTGCAGCCCCAGCGCCAGCCCCGCCTCGGCCCGGCCCTCCACGGCGGCCATCTGCATCTGCACCAGGCGGGCCGACTCGTCGCGGGCGAAGTCGTAGTCGGCCAGGTCCTCGTAGGGCGCGCCCCGCCACATGGCGAGGGCTTCGCCGAAGCGCCGCCGTGCCGCCTCGAAGGCCCCCTTGCCCAGGAGCCGTTGGCCCTCCCGTACCGCCTCGGCGAAGCGGAAGGCGTCGACCTGCTGGTCGTCGACGGCGAGGACGTATCCGGGTGCCCGGTAGCGCAGGATGTCGCCGTCGCCGGCCCGCCGTCCCGCCGCCAGCTTCTTGCGCAGGCGGGAGACGTAGGACTGCAGGGTGGCCGTGGCCCGGTCGGGCGGGGAGGAGCCCCAGACGCGGCGCACGATGTCGTCGAGGGAGACCACGCGGCGCGGGTTCATCAACAGCAGGGCCAGGACGGCGCGTTGCTTCGGCGCCCCCACGTCCAGCGACTGGCGGCCGAATAATGCCGAAACGCTCCCCAGAACGCGGAATTCCATGGTGTCCTCGCTCTGCTCACGGCTCGGCTCCTGCCCGCCGTCAGCGGGCCGCGTCTGTTGCCAGCACGAAATTTCCGCCAAGCTGCCCATTCGGCACCTCATCCACGTTCCGCTCGGTCACCCCAGGGATGTTCTCCCTGTACATGACCTATAACGGACATCCGAATGGTTCAACCGTCTACCACGGAAAGGGTAAAAACGTCACCAGTGGTATACGGCCGCCGCGGCAGCGGCCCTCGGCGGTGGGCCGGGCGGCCCCGGCGACCGGCCCGGACGGCCCTGGCGACCGGCGCGGTGACCGGTCGCCCGAGGTGCGTACGGCCGTGCCTTACGCGCCGGCGTGGACCTCGTCGCCGCGGCGCACGCCGGCCACCTCGCCGGTGTCGGCCGGGTCGCCGCCCATCGACGTGATCCGGTTGTGCTCGTCGACGAACACCACCTGGGGCACGGCCTTGTGGGCCTCGCCCTCGGGGGCCATGCGGTAGGCGATGATGATCACCAGGTCGCCGGTGTTGATCAGGCGGGCCGCGGCGCCGTTGATGCCGACGATGCCCGAGCCGCGCGGGCCCTCGATGATGTAGGTCGACAGGCGGTTGCCGTTGTTGATGTCGACGATGTCGACCTTCTCGCCCGCCAGCAGGCCGGCGGCGTCCATCAGGTCGCCGTCGAGGGTGAGGGAACCGACGTAGTGGAGGTCGGCCTGCGTGACGGTGGCGCGGTGGATCTTGGACTTGAGCATGGTCAGGTACATGGGGTCGCTCCTTGGCGAAAGTGGGGGTGGTGAAGAAGGGTGAACGGGGCGGGTGTTGTGATCAGGCCAGGCACCACTCCAGTACCGCCATCGCGCCGTACAGCTTGTGGGCGGCCTGCCGGAAGGCGATGCTGCGGTCCCCGTCGAGGACCTCGGCGGTCACCTCCTCGCCCCGGTGCGCGGGCAGGTCGTGCATGAAGGTGGCCGACGGGCAGCGCTCCATGAGCGCCGCGTTCACCTGGAACGGGGCGAACACCGTGCGCCACTCGGGGTCGGCCTTGGAGGTTCCGGTGGTCTGCCAGCGGGCGGTGTAGACGACGTCCGCCTCCGGCAGGTCGTCCATGTCGTGCCGCTCCTCGATGAGGGCGCCGTGCTCGGCGGCGTACTCCCGTGCCCGGCGCATCGTGTCCTCGGGCAGGCCGTAGCCGGCAGGCGTGCGCAGGTGCAGCTCGGCGCCGGCGTAGCGGGTCAGCGCCAGGGCCAGCGCGGCGGCGGTGTTGTTGCCCTCGCCGACGTACAGGACGCGCAGGCCCTCCAGCTTGCCGAAGGCCTCGAGCATGGCCGACAGGTCGGTGACGCCCTGCGTGGGGTGCTCGTCCTCGGTCATCGCGTTGACGACGGACATGGTGTCCCACGCGGCGATCGCACGCAGCTCCCCGGCGCTCGCCGAGGTGCGGGCGACCAGGCCGTCCAGCATCAGGCCGAGCACCCGGCCGGTGTCGTCGGCGCTCTCGCCGGTGTTCTCCTGCAGGTCGCCCGGGCCGTAGGCCACGACCTGCGCGCCCAGGCGCAGCGCCGCGACGGAGAACGCGGTGCGGGTGCGGGTGGAGGTGGTGCGGAAGTACGTGCCCACCACCTTGCCGGCGAGCTGCCCGGTCAGCGGGACCGCGTCGCGCGCGAAGTCGCACGAGCGGCGCACCAGCGCGTACAGCTCGTCGTCGGTCAGATCGGTCAGGGACAGCACGTGGCGCCGGGCGGGCGTGGATTGCTGCATGGGGTCCTCACTCACTGAAGGGGGGTCGGGCGGCAAGGCGGGTGAGCAGGCCCCGCGCCGGTTCGGCGACGGCGTCGGGGCGCATCATGGCGTAGTGGTCGGCCGCCACCGTGGCCTCGGTGCACGGCTCGGAGGTGAAGCGCCGCCAGTCGGTGCGCACGACGCTGCCGTCGAGCAGGCTGGGCTCGGCGTAGACGGCGTGCAGGGGCGCGCGGACGGGGGCCGGCACCCAGGCGCGGAACATCTCGCTCTGGTGGCGCAGCAGGTGGAAGGCGCCGGGGAAGGCGGCCGCGTCCGCGTCCGTACCCATCGGCCGGGCCCGCTCCCGCAGCGCCGCCAGCAGCTCCTCGTCCACGTGCGTGCCGTGCGGCACCAGGTCCAGGACGGCGGCGTGGGCCCCGGGGTGGTCCCGTTCGGTGTCGGGGCCGTAGGTGGCGCGCAGCGCCATCCGTACCGACTCCCGGTCGCCGGGCGGCTCTTCGGCGTCCACGCAGATGTCCCACAGCTCGACGAAGTCGATCGCGACGCCGCGGGCCTCCAGCTCCGCGGCCACGGCGAGGGCGACCAGGCCGCCCAGCGACCAGCCGAACAGCGCGAGGCGTCGTACGGGCAGCCGCCGCGTCAGCTCGTCGGCGTACCGCACGGCCAGTGCCGCCACGTCGGCCGGCTCCGGGCCCGCGCCGGCCACGGCGGGCGAGCGGACGCCCCACACGGGCAGCTCCGGGGGGAGCAGCCGCAGCAGGGGCTCGTAGGGGAAGAGCTGTCCACCGAGCGGGTGCAGGACGACCAGCGGCGCCGTGGCCGCCGTGGCCTCGCCCGTGCGTTCCGCGCTCGCCGACAGCGGCACCACCAGGGCGTCGTCCGACGCGTCGTGGGGTCCTGCCGTGGTGTCCACCGGGGTGAGGGCGTCGGCCATCGCCGCCAGCGTGCGGCGGCCGAAGACGGTCTGCAGCGGCAGCCGGGTGCCGAACTCCGCCTCCACCTGCCGTACGAGCCGGCTCGCGAGGAGCGAGTTGCCGCCGAGGGCGAAGAAGTCGTCGTCCTCGCCGATGTCGTCGCGCTCCAGCAGCCGGGACCACAGGTCCGCCATACGGCGCCGGCCGGGCGTCGACGGGCGGACGACCTCCCGCCGCTCCGCGTCGCCGGTGCGCGTGGCGGCCGCGTGGGCCGCGATGCGGGCCGTGTCGAGCTTTCCGCTCGCGGTGCGCGGGAGTTGGGGCAGGACTGAGAAGGAGGCGGGGACCATGTAGCCGGGCAGCCGGCCGGCCGCGTGGGCGCGGATCGCGGCGGTGGGCGGCGCCGGGTCGGCCAGGACGAGGGCGGCGTGCAGGACGGCCGAGGGGGTGCCCTGGCCGAGGACGACCACGGCGGCGTCGCTCACGCCGGGTGCCTCCCGCAGCACGCCGGCGATCTCCGCCGGCTCGATGCGGTAGCCGCGCAGCTTGACCTGCTCGTCGCGGCGGCCGAGGAACTCCAGCGTGCCGTCGCCGCGCCGGCGCACCACGTCGCCGGTGGCGTACCGGCGGGTGCCGTCCGGCGCCTCGGAGAACCGTTCGGCCGTGCGCTCCGGCTGGCCGGCGTAGCCGACGGCCAGCTGGGCACCGGACAGGTACAGCTCGCCGGGGAAGCCGACCGGCACCGGGCGCAGCGCCGCGTCGAGGATCTGTGCGGTCACCCCGGCCAGCGGGCGGCCGATGACCGGTTGCGCGTCGGCGTCCTCGATGGGCCAGCCGGTGGCATTGACGGTGAACTCGGTCGGCCCGTAGACGTTGACCGCGTGGACGTCCGAGCAGGCGAGCTCGCGCCACAGGCCGGGCGGGACGGCCTCGCCGCCCACCACCAGCACCCGGGGCAGGTGCTCGCGGGGGTCGAGCAGGCCCGCGTCCACCAGGGCGGCCATGTGGGTGGGGGTGCCGTCGAGCGCGTCGATCGCGTTCTCGCGCAGGAAGCGGACCATGGCCTCGGGGTCGGCGCGCACCGCGTCGGGCACCGGGTGGACGGTGTGGCCCGCACGCAGCTGCATGGTGCCCTGCCACGAGGCGTCGAAGGAGAACGGCGCGTTGACCGCCACCCGGGCGTGCCCGGGCAGCCGGTCGTAGACCAGCCGGTCCATGGCCTGCCCGAAGGCCGTCAGGCTCAGGTGGCGCACGGCGACGGGCTTGGGGGCGCCGCTGGTGCCCGAGGTGAAGATGAGGTACGCGATGTCGTCGGGGGTCACCTTGGCGACCGCCGCGGCGGGCCCGTCGGCCGGTGCCGCGACGAGGTCCGCGGGGACCCGGCGCACATCGGCGAAGGCGGGCAGGCGCCCGGTGTCCGCGTCGACGAGGACCGTGCGGATGCCGACCGTGCCCATCATGCGGCGCAGCCGGTCCTCCGGCAGGTCCGGGTCGAGCGCCGCGCACACCGCGCCGGCCGACCAGGTCCCGAACAGCGCGGCGGTCTGCGCGGCGGAGCGGCGCATGGACACGCCGACGACCTCCCCGGGCGCCACCCCGGCGTCCGCGAGGGCGGCGCCGACCAGATCGGCCTGGCGGACGAGCCCCTCGTAGCTGAGGACGTCGTCGCCGTGCACCACGGCCGGCCGCTCGGGATGCAGCGCGGCGCGGTCGCGCACCGCGTCGGGCAGCGGCACGAGCCCGCCCGCCGCGAGGGCGGGCCCGCTCTCCCACTGCCGCACGAGCGCCGCGTCGGGCCCCTCGCCGAGCGCCAGCTGCGACAGGGGGCGGTCCGCACCGGCGCACAGCTGCTCCAGCAGGACGACGACGGCGTCGGCGAGGTTGCGGGCGGTCGAGGCGTCGTACAGCTCGGTGCGGTACTCCACGAAGCTCGGCACGCCGGCGGCGGCGTTGAAGTGGAAGGTGAAGTCGGACTTGGACGTCCCGGGGTGCAGCGGCAGCCGGGTGGCCGCGAGGCCCGGCAGGTCCAGATCCCCTGCCTCGTAGTGGAGTTCGAGCGCGACCTGGAACAGCTGCGCGTGCCCGGCGCCGGGCCGGCCGAGCGCGGAGACGATCTCGTCGTACTCCACCGCGGTGTGCGTCATGGCGTCCAGGACCGTCGCCTGGGCGCGGCGCACGAGCTCCGCCGCCGGGCCGCCCTCCTCGACGCGCAGCCGCAGCGGCACGGTCTTCATGAAGTAGCCGACCAGGTCCTCGGCCTCGGCCTCGGAGCGCATGTTGACCGTGGTGCCGAGCACCACGTCGTCGGTGCGGGCCAGCCGCGCCAGGACGGCCGAGACGGCCGCGGCCACCACGGCGAACGGCGAGGCGTGCAGGGCCGAGGCGGTGGCCCGTACGCCCGCGAACCAGTCCCCGTCCAGGGGCAGGTCGTGCCGCCGCCCGAGGTCGTCGGGGTAGGCGGACAGCGGCCGGTCGGTGGGGATCGTCAGCCGGTCGGGCAGGCCGGCCAGCTGCTCGCGCCAGTACGCCAGGTCCTCCTGGGCCGACGGGTCCGCGGCCGGGACCTCCAGGGAGCGCTGGGCCGTGAGGGGATCGCCCTCGGGGGCGGGCAGGGGGGTGCCCGCGTAGAGCTCGCCCAGCTCGTCGAGGAGCACCCGGAAGCTGTCGCCGTCGGACACCAGGTGGTGCAGGGCCAGGACGAGGATCCACTCCTCGTCCGCGCAGCGGACCAGGCACGCCCGCGCCGGCGGCCCGGCGGCAAGGTCGAAGGTGCGGCTCACGGCCTCCTGCGCGGCCCGCTCACCGAGGCCGCGGGCCTCCTTAAGGGAACGGCCCGGGGCCCGTACGTCCACCTCCTCCAGCGGGAAGGGACCGTCCGGCAGCGTCGCCACCCGGGGCAGGTGGTCCTCGCCCTCCACCATGACCGTGCGCAGCGCCGGGTGGCGCCGGTACAGCTCGTCCAGCGCCCCGGCCAGCGCGTCCCGGTCCAGCGGCCCGGTCAGCCGGAAGGACTCGGCCTCGTTGTAGACGGGCACGTCCGGCGCCATCGCGCAGGCGAGCCACATCGGGCGCTGGATCGCGGGCAGCGGGGAGAGCGCCTGGTCCGTTTCCATTGGTCAGTCACCTTTCGGCGGCGGTCGTACGGGCGTGGGGGGTGGGGGGTCCGCTACCGCTCGGCGGCCGGTACGGGGTCCGGGGTGCCGGCAGCCGTGACGGCGGCCCTCAGCAGGGCGGCCTGCTCGCCGAGCGTGGGGGCCTGCATCAGCCGTGCCGCGTTCATGCGGACCCCGAAGGCGGCCCGGATGCGCTTGACCATCTGCATGACCTGCAGCGAATGCCCGCCCAGGCCGAAGAAGTTGGCCTCCTCGCCGTCCGGCGCGGCGCCCAGCACGTCCTGCCAGATGCCGGCCAGCGCGGCCGTCAGCTCGTCGTCCCAGGCCGTGGCGGCGGGCGCGGCGGCTTCCGCGGCCGGGGCGGCGGGCACCGGCAGCGCCCGCCGGTCGATCTTGCCGCTGGGGGTGCGCGGCCAGACGTCGACCCGGACGAACGTGCCGGGCACCATGTGCCGCGGCAGCCGCAGCGCCGCGTGGGCCCGTAGCTCCGCCTCGTCGAAGAGGTGCTCCCGGCCGGGGCGCACGTACGCCACCAGGCGCTGCTCCTCGCCGTCCGGCTGCGGCACCACCGCCGCACCCGCCACGGAGGGGTGCTCCTGCAACCAGTTCTCGATCTCGCCGAGTTCGACGCGGTGACCGCGGATCTTCACCTGGTGGTCGGCCCTGCCCAGCAGTTCGAGCGCGCCGTCCTCGCGGAGCCGCCCGAGGTCGCCGGTGCGGTAGAGCCTGGCTCCGGGTGGGCCGAAGGGGTCGGCCACGAAGCACTCGTCGGTCAGCTCGGGCCGGCCGTGGTAGCCGCGCGTCACCCCGCCGCCGCCGATCCACACCTCGCCGCTCTCCCCCGCCGCGACCGCACGCCGCTCCGCGTCCAGGACGTGGACGGTGGTGTCCGGCAGCGGGCGCCCGACGGGAACGGTGTCCCGCTCGTCGCCGGTGACGAGGTGGGCGGTGGACCAGACGGTCGTCTCGGTGGGCCCGTAGATGTTCCACACCTGCCCGCAGCGCTCGGCAAGTTGCGCCGCGAGCGAGGGCGCGAGCGTCTCGCCGCCGCACAGCCCCACCCGCAGGCCGCCGGCCCATCCGGCGTCCAGCAGCATCCGCCAGGTCAGCGGCGTGGCCTGGAGCACGCTCGCCCCGCTCGCGGCCAGCACCTCGTGCAGCGCCTCGCCGTCGAGCACCTGCTGCTCGGAGGCGATCACGATGGTGGAGCCGTGGACCAGCGGCAGGAACAGTTCGATGAGGACGGGGTCGAACGAGGCGGAGGTCACCGACAGCCAGACGTCGCCCGGCTCGGGCCGCACCGCGGCGCCCATCGTCAGCACGCCCTTGACCAGGCAACCGTGGTCCACGGCCACGCCCTTGGGGCGGCCGGTGGAGCCGGAGGTGTACATGATGTAGGCGAGGTCACCGGACGCGACGGCAGGCAGCACGTCGGCGGCGGCCGTCGCGTCGTCCTCGTCCGGTGCGTCCAGCACCACGACGTCCGCCGTGCCGGCCCGGTCGGCGAGCCGGCCGACCGTGAGCGTGGTCGTGGCCCCGGAGTCGGCCAGCATGTGCGCCTGCCGCTCCCGGGGGTAGCCGGGGTCGACGGGCACGAACGCGGCGCCGGAGGCGAGCACCGCCAGCAGGGCGACCGGCAGCTCCACGGAACGGTCGACCATCACCGCGACCGTGTGCCCCGGCCCCACCCCGCGGGCCGCCAGACGGGCGGCGGCCCGGCGGCCGGCCGCGGCCAGGTCCCGGTAGGTCAGCGAGCGGTCGCCGCAGCGCACCGCGACCCGGTCGGGGGTGCGGTCCGCCTGTTCGGCGACCAGCTCGTGGAGCGTGCGCCGGGGCCACGGCGGGCTGGAGAGCGCATCAGACATCGCGGACACTCGGCTTTCTGGTTTGTAGGTCGGGAACGTGCGGGGACAGGGCTCCGCCGGGCGCTTCGCCGGCCGGGCTCACCCGGCCGCGCGGGCCGCGGCGACCCGCTCCGGGAGCGGCGACTCCTCCAGCGCGCCCGGGCCGTAGATCTCCCGCACCCAGCTGGGCTGGTACACCGAGTCGAGATAGCGCTCGCCGAGGTCGGGCGCGATGGCCACCGCCGTGGTGGCGCCGCCCGGGCGGTGCTCGGCCAGCCAGCGCACGGCGCCACTGACGACGGTCCCGGTGGAGCCGCCGAACAGATAGCCCTGGGAGGCCAGCCGGTGGCAGGCGCGGACCGTGTCGACCTCCGGCACGAGCACCACGTCGTCCACGTAGGACTCGTCGAGCATCTGCGGCCGCACTCCCGCGCCGAGCCCGGGGATCATGCGCGGTCCGGGCGGGCCACCGAAGGAGACCGAGCCGACGGAGTCGACGGCGACGACCGTGACCTCCGGCCGCGTCTCGCGGAAGTAGCGGGCGCAGCCCATGAGCGTGCCGGTGGTGCCGGCGCCCACGAACAGCACGTCCAGCTCCGGGAACCGCTGCGCGACGGCCGGCCCGGTGCGCCGGTAGTGCGCCTTCCAGTTGCTGGGGTTGGTGTACTGGTTCATCCAGACGTAGCGGCTGTCGGATTCGCACAACTGCCGTACGTACGCCAGCCGGGCGCCGAGGAACCCGCCCTCGGGGTCGGGCTCGGTGACGGTGTGCACCCGGGCCCCGAGCGCCTCCATCAGCTGCCGCGTCGCCAGGTTGCAGCGGGTGTCGGTCACGCACAGGAAGCGGTAGCCCCGACTGGCCGCGATCATGCTCAGCGCCACGCCGAGGTTCCCCGAGGAGGACTCCACGATGACGGAGTCGGGCGCCAGCAGGCCGTCCCGCTCGGCCGCGTCCACGATCTCGGTCGCGGCCTTCAGCTTGACGGACCCGGCGAAGTTGAACCCCTCGCACTTGAGGTACAGCGGGGACGCGAACGCGGGTCGCAGGTCCACGTAGAGGTCCTCGACGTTGAAGTCGTCGGGACGGGAGACGATCGGCACGGAAACCTCCATTCGAAACGGCTTGTGGGTCCGAATGGCGGCTATCCGTGCCGGCGCAGCTCCGAGAAGAAGTCGTCGACGACGTTCAGCCGGCCGGCGCGCAGCGTCTCGTCGTAGACGTGCTTGCCGACGGCGAGGTCCAGCACTCCGAGGCCGAAGGGCGAGAAGACGACGGTCCGGTCCGCCGGGATCTCCACGGTGCCGTTCATGACGTCGCAGAGCGTCCCGTCCACGAAGTCGCGGTTGCCGACCTGCTGTTCGGCCAGGTGCGGCGAGGTGTCGGCCTTCATGCAGTGCTCGACGTCGTCGAGGATGTTGACGGAGTCCAGCACGATCTCCGGGGAGAGGTCGCGCAGGGACACGTGCAGCACGAGCGGGTGGTGCGCGAACCAGGCCGGGTCGGTGACGTGCGGGGTTCCGGCGACGGTCGCGAACACGACGAGGTCCGAGGAGCGGATCAGGCTCTCCGCGTTGCGGTGGACAGTGATCCGGCCGCCGTCGGCGGACGTCTCGAGATAGCCGCGGAAACCGTCGGCGGATTCGGCGGAAAGGTCGAACACGCCGAGTTCGTCGAAGGACCAGCCGGTGCCGGCCAGATAGGTGTGGATGTAGCGCGCGATCAGACCGCTGCCGATGAATCCGATCCGCTTGGGCCGGTCCCGGTCACGGCTCAGCCAGTCGGCGGCGAGCGCCGCCGAGGCCGCCGTGCGGGCGGCGCTGATGACGGAACTCTCCAGGCACGCCAGGGGATATCCGCTCTCGTGGTCGTTGAGGATCAGCACGGCCGAGGCGCGCGGAATCCCCGCCTTCACGTTCTCCGGGAAACTGGAGATCCACTTCAGGCCGTCCACCGGCGACTGCCCGCCCAGGGACGCGGGCAGCGCGATGATGCGGGAGGTCGGCCGGTCGGGAAAGCGCAGGAAGTACGACGGCGGATTGACCGTGTCGCCGGCGCCGTGCAGCCGGTAGGCGGACTCGACCAGCTCGACGATCTTCCTTTCCTGTCCGGTCAGGACTTCCTGCACCTGGGCGCCGGATATCACGCCGAACGAGGGGACCGCTGCGGGCATGGGAACTCCATTGGGGGGATGAGATCGGCTCGCCCCGAACGTAAGGCCGCCCCCTTGCGGACCGTCTGACGTTTTGCTGGCCCGCTCCCGCCCCCGGTCTTGACCCTCGCTTGCGTCCCCCTTGCACCGCCTTGCCTCTTCCTTGTGGCGCCTTGATCGCCGGCGTGAACGATCAGGTAATGTGACCGGTCCCAACAGTGGGCGTAGCTAAGGAGGTGGGACCCATTACCGCTGTATTCGGTCGGGTGCTCCCCTTCTGCGGCCATGTGGTCGATCCGGCATAGGTGACCGGAGGGAGCCCCAGTGGCTTCCCGAAAGGTCTTTCCCTGTGTCTGTCTTCTCTTCTTCCCTCCTGCGCTCCGCCGTCGTCACCCGGCTGCGCGCCGTCGGTTGTGTCTTCGCCGAGGACGAGGCCCGTGTGCTGCTGTCCACCGCCCGTACGCCCGCCGAACTCGCCGCGATGGTGGACCGGCGCGTGGCCGGCCTGCCCCTCGAACACGTCGTCGGCTGGGCGGAGTTCTGCGACCTGCGCATAGCCGTGGACCCCGGGGTCTTCGTCCCCCGCCGCCGCACCGAGTTCCTGGCCCGCCAGGCCGCCGGCCTCGCCCGCCGGGACCCCGCCGCGCCGGAGGCCGTGGTCCTCGACCTGTGCTGCGGCTCGGGCGCGGTGGGCACCGCGCTCGCCGCCGCCCTGGGCCGCATCGAACTGCACGCCGCCGACATCGACCCCGCCGCGGTGCGGTGCGCGCGCCGCAACGTCGCCGCCGCCGGGGGCCGGGTGTACGAGGGCGACCTCTACGACCCGCTGCCCGCCACGCTGCGCGGCCGCGTCGACGTGCTGGTCGCCAACGCCCCCTACGTCCCCACCGAGGCCATCGGGCTGCTGCCGCCCGAGGCCCGCGACCACGAGCCGCAGGTGGCGCTCGACGGCGGCGCGGACGGCCTGGCCGTCCAGCGGCGCGTGACCGAGGCGGCACCGGCGTGGCTGGCCCCGGGCGGCCATCTGCTGATCGAGACGAGCGAGCGCCAGGCGTCGCGGACCATAGAGGCCTTCACCCGCAGCGGCCTGACCACGCGCGTGGTCTCCTGCGACGAGCTGGACGCCACCGTCGTCATCGGCACCCGGCCCTGACCGGGCGGGACGCGCCGCGCCCGGCGACCGCCGCGCGAAAGGGGTAGGGGTCAGGTGAAATCCCCCTGAGGGGGAGAAACGGTCCACCGCCGCGGAAGGGAACCACCATGCGGATCGAGGGTTCTGTCGTGCTCGTGACCGGTGCCAACCGCGGCATCGGGCGCGCGCTGCTCACCGGGTTCCTGGAACGGGGCGCGGCCCGCGTCTACGCCGCCGTGCGCCGCCCGGCGGAGCTGGAGCGGCTGGCCGCCGAGGAGCCCGGACGGGTGATTCCGCTGGCGCTGGACCTCATGGACCCGGAGACCGTCACCGCGGCGGCCGAAGCGGCCCCCGACGTGACGGTCCTGGTCAACAACGCGGCCACGCACGGCGTGGGGCACCTGCTCGACATGGACTTCGGCCTCGTCGAGCAGGTGCTGAGCACCAATGTCCTGGGCACGCTGCGGGTCATGCGCGCGTTCGCGCCGGTCGTGGAGGCGAACGGCGGCGGCGCGGTCGTCAACGTCATCAGCGTCGGCGCGTTCGGCGGGACGCCCGCCCTCGGCGGCTATCCGGCGTCGAAGGCGGCCCTGCTCTCCATGACCCAGGCCGTCCGGCAGGACCTCGCGCCGCGCGGCATCAGCGTCCACGCCGTCTTCCCCGGCCCGGTGGACACCGCGATGATGGACTACGTGATCGGCCACGAGCCGACCTTCGGCGATTTTCCCCGGGCGACCCCCGACGAGGTGGCCCGGGCGACGCTCGACGGCCTGCAGGCAGGCGAGCAGGACATCTTCCCCGACCCCTTCGCCCTCGAGATCCAGGCCGAATGGCTGGCCGATCCCAAGGCCTTGGCGGAGCGGATCGCCGGCATCACCTGAAAGCCGCGGGCGGACGCGTGGCGGGCGGGGCCGGCCGGGGAGACCATCGGCCTATGGACCGTCCTCTCCGGCTCGCCCAGCAGACCGAGGCCGACGCGCTGCTGACGCACAGCCCGCTCGCGGCCCTGACCGGAATGCTGCTGGACCAGCAGATCCCGATGGAATGGGCCTTCACCGGCCCGTACACCGTCGCCCAGCGCCTGGGCCGCGACGACCTGGACGCGCACGAGATCGCGGAATACGACCCCGAGGCGTTCGTCGCGCTGTTCTCGGAAAAGCCCGCCGTGCACCGCTATCCGGGCTCCATGGCCACCCGGGTGCAGCAGTTGTGCCAGTACCTCGTCGAGCATTACGACGGCGACGCGAGCGCCGTCTGGCGCGACGTCGAGGATGGCGGGGAACTGCTGGAACGGCTCAACGCCCTGCCCGGATTCGGCAAGCAGAAGTCCCAGATCTTCCTGGCCCTGCTGGGCAAGCAGTTCGGCGTGACGCCGAAAGGCTGGCGCGAGGCGGCCGGCCCGTACGGCGAAGAGGGCTCCCACCGGTCGGTGGCCGACATCACCGGGCCCGAATCCCTGGAGAAAGTACGGGCATATAAGCAGGAGGCGAAACGCGCCGCCAAAGCGGCCAAGGCCGCCGGGGCCGACAGGAAAGCGTGAATCCGGCGCGTCGTCGGGCCGTCGGCACGCACCACCGCGAGACTGTCGCCATGACAGGCACCAAAGCAGTCCTCGAAGGCGGCCCGGACGATCTGCCCGAGCGCATCGTGCCGATCACGCCTCCCGGAGTCGAGCTGAAGATTCGGTTCCGGGGCGGGTACGAGCACTTCAAGGTCACCTCGCGGCACCAGGACACCGAGGTGGGGCGGCTGCCCGTCTACGAGTGGTGGGAGCGCACCGAGATCGCCGAATAGCCCGCCGGGCGCTCACCGCCGGCGCCGGCGCGTCGTGCCGAAGAGCGAGCGGGTGATCTCGCGGCCGATCTGGGTGCCCACCGAACGGGCCAGGGACGTGAACATGCCGCTGCCCACGACCTGCTCCACGAGCGAGGGCTCCTCCTTCTCCGGCTGCTCCGCCGGGGCCCGGGCGGGCGCGGGTGCCTCCTGCGCCGCGGGCCGGGCCAGCTTCTCGTAGGCCGACTCGCGGTCCACAGCCTGTGCGTAACGTTCGTACAGCCCGGACGCCCGTACGGCCGCGTCCATGGCCGCCGCGTCGACCGGCCCCATCAGCGAGCACGGCGCCCGCAGCCGCGTCGCCGCGACCGGCGTGGGCGCGCCCCGCTCGCTCAGGACCGTCACCACCGCCTCGCCCGTGCCCAGGTTCGTCAGCAGCTCCTCGAGGTCGTACGGCGAGGCCGGGAAGGTCTTGACCGTGGCCTTGAGCGCCTTCGCGTCGTCCGGTGTGAAGGCGCGCAGCGCGTGCTGCACCCGGTTGCCGAGCTGGCCCAGGACGTCGGACGGGACGTCCTTGGGCGTCTGGGTGACGAAGAAGATGCCCACGCCCTTCGAACGGATCAGCCGCACGGTCTGGGTGACCGACTCCAGGAACGCCTTCGAGGCACCGGCGAAGAGCAGGTGCGCCTCGTCGAAGAAGAAGACCAGCTTGGGCTTCGCGACATCCCCGACCTCCGGAAGGCCGTGGAAGAGGTCGGCGAGCAGCCACATCAGGAACGTGGAGAACAGCTGCGGCTTGTCCTGGACGGCGGGCAGCTCGAGCACCGACACCAGGCCGCGGCCGTCGGGCGCGGTGCGCAGCAGCTCCTGGGTGTCGAACTCGGGCTCGCCGAAGAAGGGCCCGGCACCCTGCTGCTCGAAGGCCGTCAGCGAGCGCAGGATGACGCCGGCCGTCTGGGCGGAGAGCCCGCCGATGTCCGTGAGCTCCGGGCGGCCCTCGTCGGAGGTGAGGAAGGCGACGACGGCCCGCAGGTCCTTGAGGTCGACCAGCTCCAGGCCCTTGGCGTCGGCGTAGTGGAAGATCAGGCCCAGGGACTGCTCCTGGGTGCGGTTCAGCCCGAGGACCTTCGCCAGCAGGACGGGCCCGAAGTCGGTGACCGTCGCCCGCAGCGGAATGCCGGGGCTCAGCCCGCCCAGGGCGTAGAACTCGGCGGGGAAGGCCGCCGGGGCCCACTCCTGGCCCACTTCCGCGGCGCGCCCGCGCACCCGGTCGTCGTCCGTGCCGGGGGCGGAGATGCCCGAGACGTCGCCTTTGACGTCGGCGAGGAAGACGGGCACGCCGTTCGCGGACAGCTGTTCGGCGATGAGCTGGAGAGTTTTGGTCTTTCCCGTTCCGGTCGCCCCCGCGACCAGGCCGTGCCGGTTGAGCATGGCGAGCGGAATCCGGATGGCGGCGCCCGGGTGAGCGGCGTCGTCCCAGATCAGAGCCCCGAGATCGAGGACCGGGCCGTCGAAGGCATACCCCTTGGCGATCTCCGCGGCGGGCGGCGGCAGGGCGGAACCGGGGTCCGCGGGGGAAGGAATGTCGCTCGAAGGTCCCATGCATCACTCCCGGTATGCGGCTGATTGTCACCTTCGCACTACCGCGCCATGGCTGCGCTCGGAGCCGCGGGCCCGGTAGGCTTTCCGTGTGATCTTCAAGCGCATCGGAAACGGGCGGCCGTACCCCGACCACGGCCGGGAAAGCACCCGCCAGTGGGCGGATGTTGCCCCTCGCCCGGTACGCCTGGACCAGTTGGTGACCACCAAGCAGCAGCTCGACCTCGAGACGCTGCTCGCGGAGGACTCGACGTTCTACGGCGACCTCTTCGCCCATGTCGTGAAGTGGCGGGGCGACCTCTACCTCGAGGACGGCCTGCACCGCGCGGTGCGCGCGGCCCTCCAGCAGCGCCAGGTGCTGCACGCGCGCGTCCTCGAACTGGACTGAGTCCGGCCGGGCGCGTCCGCCGCGGACCCCGGCATCCGTATGGCTATTGACCCTTTTGGGTAGGGGTCCGCGCAACCCATTGATCATCTAGTAGGCAGCGGCTCCCCTCAGCACTACGCTGCGCTCATGAGCATGCTCACCCCTCCCGGCATGGGTGGTAAGTACCGCATCACGGGCAATCGATTCCCGCACATGCGTCGCCCTCCGAACCGCCGCAGGATCGTGCTCGTCGGCGCCGCCACGGCCGTCGTGCTCGGGCTGGCCGGATGGGGGACCCTCCAACTCGTCGAGGTCTTCTCGGGCGGCGCGGAGAAACCCCAGGCGGCGGCGCAGCAGCAGCGGGGGAAGAAGAAGGACGGCGACTGCAAGAGCGCCGACGACGACACGCAGACCGCCGGGCGTACGGCCCCCAAGGCGCCGCCCAAGCCCGGTGACATCACCGTCAACGTCTACAACGCCACCCCGCGCGGCGGCCTCGCCAAGATCACGGCGGACGAGCTGGCACGACGCGGCTTCAAGATCGGCAAGGTCGGCAACGCCCAGGAGGACTACGACAAGAAGGTCGACGGCCCGGGGATCCTGCTGGGCAACCGCGACGCCCTCGACGGGGCCCTGAAGGTGCTCGGCACCCAGCTGGGGGGCACCGAGACCAAGGGCGACGACCGGGAGGGCCAGGACGTGGACCTCGTCCTCGGCACGGCGTACAAGGCGCTGACGCCGAAGGAGGAGGCCGACCGGGCGATGGCCGCTCTCGTGGAGCGGCCCCGGCCCGTGCCGTCCGCCACGAAGTGCTGAAAAGGCCCGCCCCGGTGGGGCGGGCCTTCGGGTCGTACGGGCCGGCCGGCGGCAGCCGGCCCCCGGGGCGCTACTAGCTCGCGCAGCCGTACATGCGGTCGCCCGCGTCGCCGAGGCCCGGGACGATGTAGCCCTGCTCGTTGAGGCGCTCGTCCACCGACGCGGTGACGACGGTGACCGGCGCGCCCTCGAGCTCGCGCTGCATGACCTCGACGCCCTCGGGCGCCGCCAGCAGGCAGAGCGCGGTGACGTCGTCCGCGCCGCGCGCGATGAGCTCGTTGATCGCGGCGACGAGCGTGCCGCCCGTGGCCAGCATCGGGTCCAGGACGTACACCTGGCGGCCCGAGAGGTCGTCGGGCATGCGCGTCGCGTACGTCTCCGCCTTGAGGGTCTCCTCGTTGCGGATCATGCCCAGGAACCCGACCTCCGCCGTCGGCAGCAGCCGGACCATGCCGTCGAGCATGCCGAGGCCGGCGCGCAGGATCGGCACGACCAGGGGGCGGGGGTGGGACAGCTTGACGCCGGTGGTCGCCGTGACCGGGGACTCGATGTCCACCTGCTCGGTGCGCACATCGCGCGTGGCCTCGTACGCGAGCAGGGTGACCAGCTCGTCGCACAGGCGCCGGAAGGTGGGGGAGTCGGTGCGCTTGTCGCGCAGCGTGGTGAGTTTGTGCGCCACCAGCGGGTGGTCGACGACGTGGATCCGCATGACATCGACATTAACCGAGCTTCAAGGCTCGAGCGCCCGCCCGGTGCCTCCCGGCGGTCCATGAGCAGTCTGTCGCCGCCCTGGCATCAAACCACCACTTGGGGGGAAAGTGGGCACGTACGCCCGGTCTGTCGCCGGGCGAGGACCTCGGCACGAGGTGGTGCTGCCCATGGCCGGCCATGACAGGCGGGCATCCGGACCGGCTGCCCGGACGCCCCGCGAGAGCGCGGATACCCGCAAAGCCACGGAGACCGAAGAGCGCCGCAGACGGGCGGAGCCCGGCCGCCGGCAGGAGCCGCGCCGCCGGGAGAGGCCCCAGCGGGCGGCGGAGTCCATAGCGGCGGAACCGGACGCGGAGAGCGCCGAGGACCGCCGCCGCCGGCGGGCGCAGTTCCTCCGTGAGCTGAACGAGGCGAAGGAGCTGCGCGACCGGGTGCAGCCGCGCCGGGCCCGGGCGGCCCGGATGCGCCAGCAGATGAGAATGCGGACCTTCCGCTGGTGACGCGTGGGGGCGGACGGCACCCGTCGCGGCAGGCCGGCGGCAGTGCCGGCGGGTGCCCGTACGGACCCCACGTGAGCCACATCTCTTCGGACTGCTGCACGACGCAGCGCGGAAGACCTCTCGCAACGCTCCGGTTTCTGCCACGATTCCGAGTGGGCGGGGTGGTCCCCGTCCAACCCGGCACCGCCTATGACCAGTGGGAGAGTCACGGTGTACTTCGCCGCATTGCTCGCGCGCACCGAAGACGGGTGGCAAGCGAGCGACACAGACCTCGACAACGTCGAAACCCTGACCGATCTCGCCGACCTCGCCCGTGAGCACTCGGTGGACGACGACACGGTCCTGGCCCTCATCGAGCAGGAGGACATGTGGTTCGCCATCGTCCGGGTGGACGGTGAGGACGATCCGCGCGTCTACGTCTCGAACGCCGTCGCCGCGAGCCGCAGCTCGTACGGGGCGATGCTCGTCGACGAGCTGACCGGCCGCGAGGAGGACGGGGGCGACGAGCTGGACACCCTCGACCTCGACGGCACGGAGGACGGCGAGCCGGAGGAGCCGGAGGAGGACTCGGACGCCGCCGGGCGGGCCCCCGACGGGCCGCTGGGCGACACGGAGCTGCTCGTCGACCTGGACGTGAGCGAGAAGGAGCTGCGGGCGCTCACCCGCGACGCGCTCAGCACCATCGCCGAGCGCCTCGGCTGCACGGAGGTCCTGGAGGCCGTCCGCTGACGGGCCCCGGGCCTGGTTCGCCCACACTGGTGCCATGAACGAAGCCGTCCCCGCCAGCACCCCCGACCCCGTACGCGATCCGTGGCGCGCCCCCATGCGGGCCGCGCTGGAGGAGGCCGTACGGGCCCCCGAGACCGGCGACGTGCCGGTGGGCGCCGTGGTGCTGGCGCCGGACGGCTCCGTCATCGGCCGCGGTCGCAACGAGCGCGAGGCCACCGGCGACCCCACCGGCCACGCGGAGGTCCTCGCCATCCGCGAGGCCGCGCGGGCCGTCGGTGAGTGGCGCCTGACGGGCTGCACGCTGGTGGTCACGCTGGAGCCCTGCACGATGTGCGCGGGCGCCATCGTCCTCTCCCGCCTGGACCGCGTCGTCTACGGCGCGGTCGACGAGAAGGCCGGCGCGGCCGGCTCCCTGTGGGACGTCGTCCGCGACCGCCGACTCAACCACCGCCCGGAGGTCGTCTCCGGCGTCCTCGCCGAGGAGTGCGCCGGGCTCCTCACCCGCTTCTTCCGCGCCCGCTGAGCCCGGTTTGACGAGCGTCACACCCCTTCGGCCCGGAACCGATTTCAGAGCACGGCCCACCGTCCGCTAAGCTCTCTCTCGGTAGCGTGTCCGAGCGGCCTAAGGAGCACGCCTCGAAAGCGTGTGTGGGGGCAACTCCACCGTGGGTTCAAATCCCACCGCTACCGCCAGCAGCACCCCTCCGATCCGCCTCTGCGGAACGGAGGGGTGTTTTGCGTTGTGCGTGCGCCCCCAGGGATCGAATCCGGTCGAGTAATGGTCCGGACCTGGAGACGGCGGGCCCAAACGCCAGTACGACCCATCCCCGCCGGTACTACTTACATACATGTCACGGGCATACGCACCGAGTTGGTTGATCTTCGCACCACCCGGTGCGCTCAGGAATTCGATCATTTCAGGACTGCCCGCAAAGAATGGCTCCTTGTAGCCGGGGCGGGCCGACCGGACGATCGGTCCTCGTCACCCCCGCGGTCGCTTTCCGCGGGGACGCTCGTCGAGGAGGACCACGTGAACGATCGCCTCAGTCTCAGCCCGGATGCCGCACGGCAGTTGGCCACCACCACCAAGACCACCCCGCAGATGCGCGGGATCACGCCGCGGTACGTGCTGCGGGCCCTGCCCTGGGTGGACGTCGAATCCGGCGTCTACCGGGTGAACCGGCGACGGACGTTCATCCTCGGCGACGACCGGATCAGCTGCTACAACGAGGGCGGCAGCCACCGCGTCGTACCGGAGGACCTGCGGGAGCTGCCGTTCCTGCGCGAGGCCGGGGACGGGTTACTCGCCGAGCTGGCGGGCGCCTTCACGGAGGTGCCGTTCGAGGCCGGGCAGGTCATCGCCGACGAGGGCGCGGCCTGCGACAAGCTCTGGGTGATCGTCGTCGGGCGGGCCGAGAAGCGGGTGACCGGGCGGTACGGGGAGGACGCGCTGCTGGAGGTGGTCGGCGACGGCCAGTTCTTCTGTCTGGACTCCTGGGCCCGATGTCAGCCCTTGCCGTTCCGGGTCAAGGCGCTCACCCCGGGCCTCGCCCTGACCGTCGAGCGCGCCACGCTGGACGCCCTGGCCGACCGGGACGAGAACCTACGGGCCGCGCTCGACGCGCACATCGCCGGCAACGGGCCGGTGCCCGGCTCCGAGGCGCCGGTGGACCTCGCCGCCGGGCACGTCGGCGAGATCGACCTGCCGGGGACGTACGTGGAGTACGAGGACACGCCCCGCGAGTACCACATGAGCCTCGCCCAGACCGTGCTGCGCGTCCACACCCGGGTCTCCGACCTGTACAACGCGCCCATGGACCAGACCCGGGTCCAGGCCGACCTCACCATCCAGGCGCTGCGCGAGCGCCAGGAGTCGCTGATCCTCAACCACCCCGAGTTCGGGCTGTTCAACAACGTCGCCCCCGGCCAGCGCGTCCAGCCGCGCACGGGCGCGCCGACGCCGGACGACCTGGACGAGCTGCTGTCCCGCGTGTGGAAGCAGCCCGGCTACTTCCTCGCCCACCCCAAGGCCATCGCCGCCTTCGGCCGCGAGTGCACGCGCCGCGGCGTGCCGCCGGTGGTGGACACCCGCTTCGGCAGCCCGCTGCTGACGTGGCGCGGAGTGCCGCTGCTGCCCTCCGACAAGGTGCGGTTCACCGGCTCGGGCGGCGCCGGGCTCACCGAGATCCTGCTGATGCGCGTCGGTGAGGCGGAGCAGGGCGTGATCGGGCTGCGCCCGGCGGGCGTGCCGGACGAGGTGGAGCCGGGCCTGTCGATGCGCAACATGGGCACGGACCGCAAGGCCATCACCTCGTACCTGCTGACGGCGTACTTCAACGCCGCGGTCCTCGTCGAGGACGCCGTCGCCGTCCTGCAGAACGTCGAGGTGTCCAAGTTCCATGACTATTCCTGACGTTCGGCCGTACGGGCACGGGGCACCGGAGACAGCCGCCCGCACCACACCGCCGTCCACCACACCGCCCCGCACGGGCGGCGGCTTCGACCCCGAGACGGCCCGGCGCGACATTCCCGTCCTGCACCGCACCGTCAACGGCCATCCGCTCGTCTGGCTGGACAACGGCGCCACCACGCAGAAGCCGCGCCAGGTCATCGAGGCCCTCACCGCCTACTACAGCGCGGCGAACTCCAACATCCACCGCGGAGCCCACACGATGGCCCGCGAGGCCACCGAGACGTACGAGGCGGGGCGCCAGGCGGTCGCCGACCTGCTCGGCGCCGGCACCCCGGACAGCGTCGTCTTCACGCGCGGCACCACCGAGGCCATCAACCTCGTCGCCCAGACCTGGGGGCGCGCCAACATCGGCCCCGGCGACGAGATCCTGGTCCCGGTCCTGGAACACCACTCGGACATCGTCCCGTGGCAGATGCTGGCCAAGGAGAAGCGCGCCCGGCTCGTGCCGGTCCCGCTCCTGCCGGACGGCAGCATCGACCAGGAGGCCTTCGCGCACCTGCTGTCCTTCCGCACCCAGCTCGTCGCGATCAGCCACGCGTCGAACGTGCTGGGCACCGTCCCGCCCGTCAGGGAGATGACGGCGCTCGCGCACCGGTACGGGGCGAAGGTGCTGGTCGACGGGGCGCAGGCGGTGGCCCACTTCCCCGTGGACGTCCAGGAGCTGGACGCGGACTTCTACGTCTTCTCCGGGCACAAGCTGTTCGCCCCCACGGGCATCGGCGCGCTGTACGGAAAGCCGGAGGTGCTGGCCGGGATGCCGCCGTGGCAGGGCGGCGGCAACATGATCGACCAGGTCGACTTCACGGGCAGTACGTACGCGCCCGTCCCGCACCGCTTCGAGGCCGGCACCGGGCACATCTCCGGGGTGGCCGGGCTGCTGGCCGCGATCAACTGGCTGACCGGCTTCGACCGCGACTCCGTCGCCGCGTACGAGAACGGGCTGCTGGCCTACGCCGAACAGGCCATGTCCGTACTCCCGGGGCTGCGGCTCCTCGGCTCGGCGCCCGGGAAGATCGCGGTGCTGACCTTCACCCTGGCCGGCCACGACCCGATGGAGATCGCCCACTGGCTCGACCAGGACGGCATCGCCGTCCGCGCCGGGCACCACTGCGCCCAGCCCTCGCTGCGCCACTACGGCGTGGAGAGCGCGGCGCGCGCCTCCCTCGCCCTCTACAACACCGCGGAGGAGGTGGACCAGCTGGTGGCGTCCCTGCGCCGGATGCAGGAACAGCAACCGGCGCAGACCGCCCGTCAGCCGTGAGCCGGGCCCGGGCCGCACCGCCGCGCTTCCGGTGCGGTCCGGGCATCCAACGGTATTGTTCGTATCAGCTCTGAAATGACCGAAATGGGCTGAAATGAACACTACGCACGGCGAGGAGCGTCTCCGGTTCCATGTGCTCGGCCCGGTGCGGGCCGAGCGGGACGGCAGACCGCTGCGGCTCGGCTCCCCGCAGCAGCGGGCCGCGCTCGCGCTCCTCCTCCTGCGCGGCGGCCGGTCCGTCACGGCCTCCGAGCTCGTCGAGGGCCTGTGGGGCGACGACCCGCCGCAGGGCGCGGCGGGCACGGTGCACAGCTACGTCTCCCGGCTGCGCACCGAGCTCGAGCCCGATCGCCCGCCCGGGGAGCCCGCCCGGCTGCTGGTCTCCTCCCCCAGCGGCTACTCCGCACAGGTCCCGGCCGCCACGCTCGACGCCACCGTCTTCGAACAGCATCTGACGGCCGCTCTGGCCGCCCGCGACGCGGGCGACGTCGCCGGGGCGTACGAACGGCTGAGCGCCGCCCTCGCGCTCTGGGAGGGCACTCCGCTGGCCGCGCTGCCCGGCCCGTACGCCACGCGCGAGCGCGAACGGCTCACCGATCTGGGCGCCCTCGCGCGCGAGGAGTTCTTCGGCTGCGCCCTCGCCCTGGGCCGGGACACCGACGCGGTGAGCGAACTGCGCTCCCTGGTCACCGAACACCCCTTGCGCGAACGGGCCCGGGCTCTGCTGATGGTCGCCCTGCACCGCGCCGGGCGGCAGGGGGAGGCGCTGGCGGTCTTCGACGACGCCAAGCGCCTGCTGGCCGCGGAGCGCCGCGGCGGCCCGGGGCCGGAACTCACCCGCATGCACGAACAGGTGCTGGCCGGCGACCCCACCCTGTCGGCGGCGCCCACCGCGCCCCCGACCGGGGCCACGACCACCACCAGGACCGCGACCGGGCCCGACCGGCTGCCGCCCGCCGTCGCCGGCTTCACCGACCGCGAGGACCTCGTCGCCGAGGTCCGCTCCGCGCTCATCACCGGCGACGGCCGGCCCGTGGGCGTGGCCGTCCTGACCGGGCCCGGCGGCGCCGGCAAGAGCGCGCTGGCCGTCCACGTCGCCCGCGCCGTACGGGCCGCCTACCCCGGCGGCCGCTTCCACCTCGACCTGCGCGGCACCGGCGACGCGCCCGTGACCGGCGACGCGGCCCTGGCCCGGCTGCTGGCCACGCTCGGCGTCGCCGACAGCGACCTGCCGGAAGGACCGGCGCGGCAGGCCGCGCTCTTCCGCTCCCTGACCGCCGAGCGCCGCGTGCTCCTGCTGCTCGACGACGCGCGGGACGCCGCGCAGGTCCTCCCGCTGCTGCCTGCCGCGCCGGGGTCCGCGGCCCGCCCTCTCCCGGGACGGCCTGAGCCGGCTGCTGTCCTCGCACCCGACGCTGGAACAGCGGCTGGAGCAGCTGGGCCGCATCTCGGCCGGCC